>CAZVIU010000041.1:0-8335 GCA_964626935.1 uncultured Gammaproteobacteria bacterium | reverse complement strand
TCGAGCGTGGTTGTATAGATACATATGAAAATCCTCACCTTAAAGTGAAGATTTTCATTTCTTCTTTTCACCCAGCTTAACTAATTCGCGTTTAAAACTACGGCCGTGGACAGCCATTTTTGGCCGTTTTCTTTTTTCACGCCGTACAGCTTTTAGCGATTTTTCAGGATGATCGTTCATATTTTTATTATATCAAACTCTAGTCCTATCAGAACAATATATACTCAAAGTAATACATCCTCATTTTTAACATTAATACCTTTCATACGAAAAGTACTACCATAAAAAATATCAAAAAAATAAAAAAACCTCCAATCAGGATTGGAGGTTTTCGAAAAACTAAAAATGAAATTCACAAACGGCAAGCGCTGCAAGCGTTAAACCGTCATCGAGTTCGCCGCGGTCAACAAGCAGGCGAATTTCCGGAGCGGAAAAGAGTTTGGTCGCACCAAGCATTTCAGCAGCTTCCGGACGATTATCGCCTTTACCAACCACTTTCCCATGCACAACATATTGCGCGTGCGCATAAAAGGTAGAATTGGCATTAACCCGGCCAGCAATACGTACACCAGAAAGCCTTAACCCAGATTCTTCAAGGGCTTCGGCTTTGGCTGTTGCCAACACGAAGTCCCGGATATCATCGGCGTTATATTTAGGCGACAAACCGCGGGGCAGTTCCCAACACCAACGTCCAAGTGTTGCAAGCAGTGCTTCAAAACGACCTTCATCATGCAACCACTTCACATACCCAGCGCCAGCATCGATCAATCTTTCTCCAACAAAACGATAATTCTGCACTAAACCTACGCGATCGCCTGCTTGACAGACAACAATCGCGCCAGGATTTTCAACCATAATCGGCTGATCGTACAAGTCTTTCAATCTACCTTCAACTAGCTTCTGGACAACTACTCGAAGCACGGCCGCGCCAAATTTGGTATTTACGATGCCGCCCGTTCCAACAGGTGGCGACCTCCAACCAACAAAACTAGCCGATAAATCATCTGCCGTAAGCAATCTAGCTGAACCGGCGCGCTCTCTCATCTTTGCTCCTTGTGTTCTTCTCTTACTTGTTTGCGAAGCGACCGCTGGGTCTTTAGCTGTCCAGCACTCGCGTGGACAGCCTATTCGCAACCCTTGGACATCTACTCTGCCCGATGCAACCTAGCAAGCACTTGATCAGCAATAGCTTGATTGGCAGCAAGAATAACCGGGACTTGACTCTTGAATGCGTAAAGATGGTCGCCAAGATCGTGGCCGTTAAAATCTACAGCTACGCCGCCAGCTCCGCAAACTAAAGCGTAACCAGCGCCAAGAACATCGCACTTTTGACGGTCGCAAATAAAAGCAACAGCCTGCCCAGAAGAAACTAGCGCCATTTCATAAGCGGCAGAATGCGGATTAGTTAGCCAGCCTTTGTCGCCTCGAAAAGCTCGAACAATTTTTTCACGATTTTCCGGATAATACATTTCGCCAATCACAACCATTTGCCCGAGATCTAATTGCGATACATTAGCGGTTCTGGCTGGAACTCCGTTAATATCTGCTTCTAGGGTGCCGTCACCTTGACGCATAGCAATCCATTTATCACCACTGCGCAAATCAATTACGCCGGCGGCAATAACATCAGAAAAACACGCTCCACTGGTACGGCCAAAAACAGTCACTGCGGTAGAATAGGGCAAACCAATAGTATTACCCCGCAGTCTATAACTTAATGAAGCATCAAGCGGATCATTACAAAACCAGTAAAGACCACTATCGCCGCTAATTTCTAGATCATCAAAACCTTCAACGCTAATTCGTCTAGCCCAATGCTCCTGCTGAATTGTTTGCAAGTACCTACCAATTTCCAGATCAGCTTTGATATCAATGTCAGCTTTCTCATCGCCAAAGGCTGTACCGCTTCCAACAACGCTTCCGCCATCTTTTAATCTTTGAAGAATTTCACGGGCCCCAAACAAACTCTGTTCTACAGCACAACGCGCAGCTGCGTTTATCAAGGTACTGCCTCCTTCCTATCAATAATTTGACTCTTAAAATCTCGGTTTCCCCAAGATGAGGTCTTTTCCAAATGGAAAAGCTCCTAAATTAAAACACAGCCCGCAGGCCGTGTCAAGGATTATCTATGTCCTATCTCCCCTCATCTTTTTCGCTAGCTGACCAATTGCAAAATGGATTTTCAGCCAAACTCTTACTACTATAGCCCTCATGATAACTAACTTCGGTATAAATCCAGGGCGGCAAACTTAAGATGACTTCTTCACGATCTAATTCAATCTCAATCTTGATCAGGCCATCATTTTTACCATGAAAAACATCAACCTCCCATACATAATCGCCTTCGCCATCGTAAGACAGATAATATCTTGTCTTTTCTACTAGTGGTAAAATAGACAGCGCCAATAATTTCCTAGCCAGCCGCACAGAAATCTGGAATTCATGCTCACGTCTTGTGATACCAATGCGGTCTCTTTTTAAAGTAAGGTACGCCCTCCTCCATCCCCACCAAGTTCGCTCAATTCGTACTCTCACTGTTGGCTTAGCGCTTAAATATCCCTGAACCATTCTTGTCCCTTTTCGCAAAGGCGGCAATAATTTATATTTTGGCAAAAACCAACGCTCAACTTCTAGGCCGCTTTTTTTCATGTTTTCCTCCATATTTTAAACTGTACTATTCTTAACACAATTATTCGTACTTATCAAGGTCAATAATTTCTTCCGGCGCTGGACGTTTTTTTCTGCGCGGTAAAATTCTATCTTTAAACTTAATCCCCAAAAAGAGCGCGCCAATGCCGGAAACGCCTAAACTTCCAAAAACAATTCCTAAAGTTCGATTTTCGCCCAAGGCGACTGGCTCGCGCCGCGTCAGTAACTCGGGGTTTTGAACTACTCGGCTATTATTAATAATATCGCTAGGGGCTCGAGGCAAAAGACGCCAAGCGCCTGACACCTGCCCCAAAATACCGATAACTGTCACGGTGTCGCCCAAAGCATAAACAAAATTAGCCGAACCGGCTCCGGGTTTAATATAAATTAAAAGTTCGCCAGTATCATCAGCCAAAATAAATTTATTCTTCCCCTTGCTTTCAATTATTTCACCGCTGATTTTAACTAAGCTAGCCACCTCATCTTTGGTTAAGTCTTCAACCAAGAACTCGCGCGCTCGAGGAAAAGTTTTAGTCTGGTCCAAAATAATAATATCTTCTTTTGTTTTAACTTTTATACGCTTGCCAGCAGTTGCTTCTGACTCAATGCCTTGTATCCAAACAGTGTCTCCGTGAGCTATTTTAGGGAAATCTTTTCGAAACATATAAATTTCCCGACCGCCAAAAGAGGTTTCAATATAAAAAATCTGATTGCCTAAAACGCCCGGTGGCACAGAAACCGTGCCTTGTATTTCCACAAATCCACGACTTTGATTGCCTTCAGTAATTCCAATCTTCTTATCAATGTCCTTATTTAATCCGGTTGAAGTTTCGTTTTTAGATTCAGCGATCTTGGGGCTAGCCACAGCCTCTTCTTCAATAACCTCTTCATCTTGTTCTGCCATCATAGCAATATTATTGGGGCTGCCGGGTGTCGGGGCGGAAACAATAAAAAAATTTTTATCGTCTTCATCCGTGTCCAGACCGCTATTACCACGCGCCACTGAATTTGGATAACGAGCCTTAGGGGCATTATTGGCAATTTCTCCATCATCAAAACTGCCATAACTAACGCTATCTATAAGCGCGCCTTTGGCATCAAATAATTTAATTTGATCGCCATTATTATTTAATCTTGAACTGGTTAATTCAAAAACGCGCACATCTTGCGGCAGGAGCTCGCCAGCCAATTGGGCAATTTTATAGTTGGCATCTTCAAGTATCCAGTTATTTAGATTTATAACGGCCTCACTTTTATTTAAAATCTCTACCCATTCAACCGCGTCATCGCCCGGATCGGACACAAATTCGTTAATGACTACACTGCCCGGGCCGTATGCCGGCACAGGAACTGCTTGCGGACGCGGTATATTAGTTTCTTGTGTTAGGGAATTTGAACTAGTCGTCACCCCCGGTGGCACCTGATTAAAATCTGGCGGCAACGTAGATGAATTAGGAAAACCAGCTGTGTCGCCGCTTGCATTTTCTTTCCAGTTGCCTTGACTATAATCTGGAAGGTTAAAATCTACGCGCTCAAGTGAACCATTAGGGGCAGAAATATATGTAAATGATTCAATAATCGTACCGTTGGCATCTTTTAGGGCAATGGGCTCGCCGCTTTCTTTAAGTATAGTCCAGCTGGAATCAATAATCGTGCCTTTAAATTCTGGGTAATCAATTTCAAAATTAGAGGCTTGATCAGCAATGATAACAAACTCTGTCGGCGAAATTACTAAATCACCGCGGTAAGCAGTTAATTTATGATTGGTTTCATCTTCAAAAAATTTCCAACCAGTAAGATCAGCTGGGGTGCTCCCGCGATTATAAATCTCAATCCATTCATGATCAGCCGCCTTATAAGCCCCGATCTCGGTAATGACAATATCGGTCGAGAGGGCCCTAGCTATCCAGGGCAAAAATAAAAATAGGCCAAAAATGATTGTTTTCATATGGCCGATCTTACCAAGAATGTATGAAAAGTGGCAACCGCTGTCTTTCTGATTAAAAATTATTTCAAAACTTTCTGTATATCGCGCCAAACCTGCTCTATGCCCCGCCCCCCGTCAACCTGCCGCACCAAACCAAGTTTTTTATAAAACTTAACAACCGGCACGGTTTCCTGCTCATAAATTTTTAAACGCTCGCGAATTGCTTCAGGGCGATCATCGCTGCGCTTTTCAAGCTTGCCGCCACAGGCATCGCATATTTCTTTTAAATCCGATGGCCGATAAATTTTATGAAAAGCAATTCGGCAACCAGTACATATCAACCTATCGCGCAACCGTTTCATCAATTCCTTACGGCTAACGTCTAAAAATAATACATGATCTGGTTGCCAGTATTTTTGCAAAACACGCGCTTGCTGGACGCGGCGCGGGTAACCATCAAGAATGACACCGCCTTGACAATCCGGCCGCGATAATCTTTCCTTAACCAAACGATTAGTAATTTTGTCAGGTAGCATTTTGCCAGCATTGTAAGCGCGGGCAACTTGCCGGCCTAGAGACGAGCCCTTTTTAATTTCATTGCGAAAAATCTCGCCGGGTGAAACACTAGGAATTTTAAACTTTTCTATAATAAAGGCAGCTTGTGTGCCCTTGCCCGAACCTTGCGGGCCTAAGATTATAATATTCATGTATCCTTGCGCTTGTCTATATATTTGACATTAATTCACAATTTACAGATAGGATTTACACACTTTAGGATCATGTTCCTCCTTTTCTAAAGGAGGTGGCCGAAGGCCGGAGGATCTTAAGTGGCTAAATCCCTTCCCTTACAGGTACTCCCTTTAGAAAAGGGAGAATTTATAAGAGGTGCGTAAGTCCTAGCATATCTACGCAAATAGATTATAACTAATTAAAATCAAAAAAGACAGGTAGTGCCTGTCTTTGTCTACAAAAAAATATTTCAAATTATCTAACTTTGTGACGCCTGTATTACTTAGGCGCCTTAGTCGCTGCCTTCCAAGACTGATGATCATGACGATAACGCAGATTAAGACGACGGACATCCCTCTTAGTTGGCCTTCCAGAAATCAAGTCGCAACTATCCTCATCCGTAATAGCCGGAGCCACAATAATTTTCCAAGGTTCACAACACTGTGTACAGGTGTGAGCCATCTTGTCCTCCTTAAGGCCTGTCCAATCTAGGCTGGTTTATAATACCATAATTTACATATTGTGTCAAGTAGTGAAGAAAAGAATGATGGAAATTTGGTAGAGCGGAGTTAAGATCTTGAAGAAAATTATTGAGTAAATTGTAAAGCTCTGGATCTTTCTGCTCCAGCTTTACTTCACGATCAAAAATAGCGGCCATGCGAGCAAACTCAAACAAGCGAGAAAAATCAGTCCGGATATTAGAAAATTCATCAAGTCTTTTGACGCCAGTAACATGGTCAAAAATTCTACCTCGAATAATTAATAAATCAATGAGACCCGGCGGCTCTAAGTGGCTAGCCAGCTTGGAAATAATTTTTCGCGTGCCCCGACCTAATACTTCAACCTTGCCATAATCAGAAGTATAGATCGTATAGATACGATCATACTCGCGAAACTCTCGTTTTAGTAAAACAATGCCTTGGGTTCGAATGTTCACTAATATTCGGGCCACTAAGTTAATACTTAATGACTCAATAACTTTATGACTTAATGACTACTAACTATTACGGAAGTGGGGTTACGATTTTATGACCTCGTTTAGTTACAACTATAGTAACTTCAAAATGCGCGGCCAGTCCGCCTTCTCGGCTAACTACAGTCCATTTATCCGCAAGGGTTCGAACTTCGCCGCTACCTAAAGTGATCATTGGCTCAATAGCTAAAACCATGCCTTGTTTAAGTTTGACTTGCGGCAGGCGCGAATCAAAATAATTTGGTATAGCTGGTTCTTCGTGAAGTTTGTAGCCAACACCATGTCCAACTAAATCACGCACAATACCAAAACCAAATTTTTTAACATATTCTTCAATCTGGCGACCTATATCAGAAATTAAATTACCAGGGCGAACAACACGTAATCCTCGCTCTAAGGCAGAGCGTGTAACTTTCATTAACTCTCTGGCTTCACGACTGATTTTGCCGATACCAACTGTAACCGCCATATCAGTATAATAACCATGATTTAGGGTTTCAGATTTAGGATTTATGATTTGTTTTGAGTTTTGAATTCTAAATTCTGAATTCAGAATTCTTTCCGGCCAGCGCATTCCAATATCTAAACCCACAACATCGCCATTTTTTAAAATTCGCCCCGGTGTAGCTGGAGCATGAACCACCTCATTATTAATAGATATGCAAATCACTGACGGAAATGGCGGCGAACCAGGAACTTTATAACCTCGAAAAGCCGGCTCGGCGCCAGCTTTTAAAATTAAACTTTCGGCCAACCGATCAATCTCTTCGGTGGTAACACCAGCGCGGCAAAATTTAACGACCTGACGCAAAATGCGAGATAATCTTTTTCCGCCTTCTTTTATTAATTTAATCTCGGCTGGAAATTTTATTGTGATCATTTATTATCTGGTGACAAGATAACTAATTAAAAATCCGATCACTTCCCCAAAGACTATCGGCGGAAGAGCTGGCAGAGGTTGACGTTTCCTTCCCCATAGAATAAAAACAAGCACGGCAAAACCCAAAATATTGCCTAAACCAGCGCCAATCGCATAGATAAGTTTAACATTAAGCAGGGAGGCAACAAAGAGCAGCGGCAGAACTACATCGCCGCTTCCTAAAAATGAAAATTTTTCGCCAGGCCCAGTTCGACCAGTATCAAATTGTGATTTAGGATCAAGAGATAGGAGAAGGCCGGGCAAAAGACCGATTTTAAAAAAACCACGAGCCATTTTAATCATATGTTTAGTTATAAAAACAGCGACAATATCATAGAACGAGAAAACCAAAAGCAAAATAAAAATAACAACTGGCGAGGCGGCAAGACCAATGGCTAAAGCCACACCAACTAAGGAAAATAACATAACTAAATTATGAAAAATTGGCCGGGCAACAATAAAATAAAGTATGAGCAAATAAGCTGCCAAAAGTATTGAAGCCACGAACGGCATGAAAATATTAAAAAACAAACTAAGACCGAAAAATAATGATGAGAAAAAAACAATCCTTAGCGGATAACGCACCCATTTAATCTCTAAAGTCAGGAGAATAACGAAAAGGATAATGCTCGCGCCAATAAGAATATCTAAAAACCCGGGCGCGCGGGATTCGGCTATTGGTAAGAGATTAATAATCGGCAAAAGTCTCGACCCCCCCCAAATAGTTAAACTTCCGGCAAGAACATAAAGTATGGCGCCTTGCAGAAACAAAATCAGTTTTTGTTTTAGGGTCATGAAATCATTGTAACATGAGGGCTTAGATTAGAAAAAAATTTTGGTGGAAGATTTGAAGGGCTGTAACCATAAAAACACCGTATTTGCGGTGTTTTTATGTTAAATGCTGTAATTATACACTTCGCGCGAACCTACTTTGAACGGAACTGACCGCCTCTGCTTCGCTCCGGCGGAACGCTCGGGCGCGGCGGTCGAGTAGGACTGGCAGTCACATCTATCTGATGACACTACCAGCCCCCCCCCACAGAACCGTGCTTGAAGTTTTCCTTCACACGGCTCTTCAAGCCGGTCTCCCCAGTTACGGTTGATGTGTCAGTTTTGTTGACTCTTGATATTCCACCAT
>CAZVIU010000040.1:0-8372 GCA_964626935.1 uncultured Gammaproteobacteria bacterium | reverse complement strand
AGATATCAATAACCAGACTTGACTTGCCGCTGCCTGAAACACCAGTGATACAAATAAATTTCCCCAAGGGAATTTTTACATTAACATCTTTCAAATTAAAACCACGCGCGCCAACAATTTCTAAAAATTTATTATTGCCCTTACGCGGATTCTTTGGCGCTTCAATCGTAGAACTGCCGCGCAAATAGGCTCCGGTTAATGATTTTTTGTTTTTTAAAATTTCGGCCAGCGTGCCTTGGGCCACGATCTCGCCGCCACGCTCTCCCGCGCCCGGACCAATATCAACAATGTGATCGGCCGCGCGAATTGTGGACTCATCATGCTCGACTGTAATTACGGTATTGCCCAAGTCACGCAAACCCTTGAGCGCGCCAACAAGCTTGGAAACATCACGCGAATGCAAACCAATTGAAGGTTCATCTAAAACATAAATAACACCAGTCAAGGCCGTATTAAGCTGGGTTGACAAGCGCACTCTTTGGGCTTCACCGCCTGATAAAGTATTAGCGCCGCGGTCAAGGGTTAAATACTCCAAACCGATATCAATTAAATTTTTTAAACGTTTTAATATTTCTTTAACGACGGGTTTAGCAATTTTCAAATCATCATCTTCTAATAATTGTGGCCTGACCACACCTAATTTTTGAGTTTTGGGTTTTGAGTTTTGGGTTTTATTTTTTTCACCAACTAAATTGGTGAAAAAAATAAATGCTTCATCAATAGACATGGCCACTACATCTGAAATTGCCAATCCTACTAACTTAACAGCCAAAACCTCTGGCCGCAATCGCTTGCCAGCGCAAGCAGTGCAGATGCTCTCGCGCATATATGATTCAATTTCGCCGCGCAAATAATCAGAATCAGTTTCACGATAACGTTTTTCTAAATTAGGAATAACGCCGGAAAATTCAACTTCACTCGCGCCGATATCATAAAGCTCGCCCTCGGTACCATACAAAATTATCTGCCGAGCCTTCTTGCTAAGTTCTCCCACGGGCGTATCCAATGAAAAATTATTTTTCTTAGCTACAGCGGCAAGCAAACTATTAAAATAAGTTTGATTACCAGCAATTCTCGTCCATGGTTTAATAGCGCCTTGGGCCAACGTCAATTTCTTATTGGGCGTGACCAAATCCGGATCAGCGGTTAATTTTAATCCTAAACCAGTGCATTCAGGACAAGCGCCATAAGGACTATTAAAAGAAAAAAGCCTGACTTCAAGCTGTGGAAATTGTAAGCGACAGCGGCCACAGACTAAATGCTCGGAAAACAAAATTTCTTCGTTTTTCTCTTCACGCCAAACCTTTAAACATCCGTTACCTAGACCCAAGCCGCGTTTAATAGCAGTTAAAAATTTGGCTTTATCTAAACTGTCTTCAGGCAGGGTTTTAAAAACAACCGCCTCAATAGTATGCTTACGGTTTTTATCCAGTCTTCTGTCGCGCAGTTGGTCAAGTTTCAATTCTTCGCCATCGATACGTACGGCGCCAAAACCAGCGCGTTTTACTAATTCTCCAATGCCGCGGTGTTCACCTTTTTCATCGTGAATAATTGGCGCGTAAACTGTAAGCGCCTCGCGAGCTGTTAATTTTTCAATATCTTTAGCGATTTTATCCGGTAATTGCCTGCGCAAAGCATCACCGCAACGAAAACAAAATGGTTTGCCAACTCTGGCAAAAAGCAAACGCAAAAAATCGTAAACTTCAGTAATCGTGCCGACTGTTGAACGGGGGTTGGCTGAAGTGGTGTGTTGGTCAATGGCAATGGTTGGAGAAAGCCCTTTGATTTCATCAACATCTGGTTTGTCTTGCATATCTAAAAAGTTCCGGGCGTAAGAAGAAAGGCTTTCAACATAACGTCGCTGGCCTTCAGCATAAATCGTATCAAAAGCAAGTGAAGACTTGCCTGAACCAGATAACCCCGTCATGACTACGAATTTATCCTTGGGGATCTCAAGGTTGATATTTTTCAAGTTATTGACCCGCGCGCCTTTGATAATGATTTTGTTAGACATGGATTAAAAATTAAGAATTGAGGAGAATTATAGGATATTATCCATAATTTAAAGGGGGGATTTTTCAATCCCCCCTATTATACACACAATAAGCTGTCAAGGCAATCCCTCGTAGCCCAATCCTTATTTAGACATATTTATATCACAACGAAGCCCAGCTCCTGCCTTAAGACTGTCTCGTTGAAAAAAAATATCAGCTGATGCGCCTGCTAATTTATCATCTATATCATAAACATCATTCTCAGTGCTAAAAATTGTACAGCTGTCACCGCTTTTCTTTAAAGCATAGGTGGTGTTTATGCCTGGTTCTTCTAATTCAACTGCTAGAATATAACCTTTTTCTCCTTTGTGTATAAGGCAGAGGGCTGAGGGATCTAGCTCGTCTCGAATATTAAAATAATACGCAAAATTTCCGTTTTGGCCTGTGTATAGATCAGCTACAGCATCTGGATAATCAATGTTGCTTATAATGCTGGGGGCAACTTCGCCATCGTTGCATACCTGCCACAAAGTCACACTTACTGGCGATTGGGCCGCGCTGATCGTCCCGCCCAGCGTCGCCTCTTTACAGCCGTAACCACCAGTTGTTTCGTCTAATAAACAAATCTCTTCATCATTCGAGCATTTTCTGGAATAACATGGAGTGTTGGGGCTATCCTGCGGATACCAACCATTGCCACATTCTTCTTGTAAAAATCCCAATTTCGTTTTCTCTTTAAAATCTGCTGCTTTCGCTTCTTCGGGCTTTTTTAGATTAGGAGCCTTATTAGCGTAAGCAAATCTCTTTGTTTCATCAGGTCTTTGAAAAAGCTCGTCGCACCAAGTTGTTTGAGTTAAAGATTGCGGCCGCAGTTTTGGCGCTCGCGGCAAAGTAAGCCTAACAATGTCAGGGTTAATGGTCTGGAATAACAAAGATGCGCCCAAAAGCAATAAAAGACCGATGATGGCGCTAAGAATCATAGTCTTGGCCTGTCCGATAGCGCTACTGTTGCCGCCTGAAGTCATCCAGCGAAAACCAGCCAGCATAATAACAACTATGGCGGCGGTAACAGCAATTCCTAAAGATACCTGATAAATAGTTCTAACGTAGTCAGAAGCAGATGAAATTTTTGTCAATCCTCCAATGGGTACTTGTAACTCTGTGGTGATACTTCCGGGTTTTGGATAACAAAACCCCCATTCGCCCGAACATTGCCCCTCCTGTCCCAAACATTTTTTATCATCATTGCAAAACTCGCCTCCGGTTTTTTTGCAAGCGTCTTCAATCCAACACAAAGGATTTCCTACCGGATTTGCCGCCAATACAAAAATAGGCGTAAATAAAATAATGAATATTATAGATATTCTTATCAGCTTAAACATCTTAAATATAAGAAATTGAGTAATTTCTATTAATTTCTACCTGTTTATCAGCTCCCGCTGTATGATTTGCTCAAAAATATTTTTCGGAATCGCTCCTTCAACTTTTACGCCGTTGATGAAGAAAGTTGGCGTGCCGCGAATGCCAGCGCCAAGACCATCTTCATAATCTACCTGAACCTCTTTTTTAATATCGGGCCGCCCCAAACAAGTGGAAAATATTTTCTCATCAAGCCCGGCCTGTATAGCCGCGGTTTTTAGACTATCCGCATCCAAGGCCGGGCTCATGGCAAAAAGCTTATCATGAAATGGCCAAAATTTTCCTTGTTCGGCCGCGCACTCAGCCGCCTCGGCGCTTGAACGCGCGTATTTATTTATAGTATCAAGCGGAAAATCACGAAAGATTAAATTAATTTTATCTTTATATTTTAACGCTAGCTCGCGTACTACCCTGCTTGACTCTTTTGAATAAGGACATTGAAAATCAGCAAACTCAACAATGGTAAGCTTAGCGCGCGGGTTGCCAAAGCTTGGATCATCGCTGCTAACTGTGTCAGCTACTAGCGGCAGGGCAACCGCCGAAGATATCGGCCCGCCCAAAGTAAGTTTTTGTGAAAAATCTAAACTCATGGCCTCAAGTCCCCTGGTCTTAATTTGCCAATAATAATAAGCTGTTCGGCTGCCGATTAAAACCAGAAGACCCCCAAGCAAAACGCCAATAATCAAAAACGGCCATCCCCAAGGACTTATATACCAATGTCTCTTTTGTGAAATTTGCATGATTTCCATGTTCATATATAATTATAGTATAAAAACAATTTTAATCCTAGATATTCTAGTCCCAGCTTGACATATTAGATGTAATCTGGTATCATCAATATCAAAGCTTATAGGTTGTAGATTTAAGTCATCTATTCTTGGCTGTCAGTTATTAGTTAATCTTATGTCTGTATTTCTATCTTTTGCTCAAATTACTGTCTCTATTATCTTAATCATCTCTATTCTTTTACAATCGCGCGGATCAGGGCTGTCAGGCGCTTTTGGCGGAGAAGGGGCAGTCTATAGAACCCGCCGCGGCATTGAACGAAGCTTATTCATTGTTACTATAATCTCTGGCATCTTATTTGTCGTTTTATCTTTTTTAAATACGTTCTTGAAGTAACCTTCTATATAATCTCTTTTAAATGGATACCAATATCCCTAAACAGGGCTTTGTTATAGTTAAAAGTTTCTTCAGTAAACTGCTCCCCGCCCTAAAGAAGCACGCTCGAGAACAAATAATACGATATAGAAAACAACGTCTCTTAGAAAAGAAAAAACTGCTGGATAAAAAATTAGTCGCGAGTGTCGGCGGAAAATTTTTTCCGCGTTCGAAAAATATCTTCTATCTGCCGCGGGTGCTGTCAAGATTAGAATTACGCGTCCTCCAAGTATTAGTAGTACTTTTTCTAGCTTCATCTCTATATCTTTTAAGATCAGCGTTTCTGGGGTTAACAATTGAGATACCGCGCTTGGGAGGCGAATTTAGAGAAGGGTTGGTTGGCCGGCCGCGCTTCTTAAATCCCTTATACGCCCAAGGCAATCAGGCAGACAATGATATAAGCAGTTTGGTGTTCTCGTCACTTTTTAAATTTGATAAAGACGGAAACATCGAACCAGACATTGCCGAGTCTTTGAAAATGGAAGACAATGGAAAAAAATATGTGATCAGAATTAAAGATGGGGTTCTTTTTCATGACAACACCGAACTAACGAGCAGGGATATCGCCCAAACTATTAATAATATAAAAGATAAGGATTATAAAAGTCAGTTGCGCGGTGCTTTTAGTAGAGCGGCTACAGAAATTATTGATAGTCATACTATCCAATTTCGCCTTGAACAGGCTAACACGGCCTTTACCAGTCTCCTAACTTTTGGCATTCTGCCAGAACATTTATGGAAAAATATTAAGGGCGCTGAGGCGCAGCTAGCTGTATTAAATATCAAACCAATCGGCAGCGGACCATATAAATTTAATTCACTTACCAAAACTGTAAATGGCGCGATCCATTCAATTACCCTCGAGGCTAATCCCAGCTTTTATGGTAAAAAATCAAACATTGCTAAAATCACTTTTGTATTTTTGGGAAGTCAGGCCGAAGCAAATGAGGCTTTAAAAAATAAAGATATTGACGGGCTGGCTTTCATTGGCAGTGAGGCGCCACGCGATCTAAGAAGAAGAGCCGATGTTAAATTATATAAACCAGAAACCTTTAATTATAGCGCGCTTTTTTTTAATCTTAGCCGCGGCGCCGCAGGTGTGCCTACAATACGCAAAGCTCTGTCTCTATCTTTGGAGCGTGAAAAACTTTACGAAGACGTTGTCAAAGACACGGGCCTGCCAATGTCCGGACCTATTCCGCCAGAATTACTAGTGGAGCCGCGCGAGTCTCCTACCTTAAATCTGGCTGAAGCGGAAAAAATACTAGATGAGGCCGGTTGGATAAAAGGCGCTGACGGAACAAGACGAAAAAACATTAAAGCCAAAACAAAGAAAGACAAAGACCGTGAAGAATTATTAGAAATTAATTTAGTTACTACTGATGATCTAAGATATGCAAGCGCGGCTGAAATAATCAAACAAAGTTGGGAAAGACTTGGTGTCCGAGTAAACTTAGAAATTTTACCTATTGGCGGCTTAAGAGAAGCGCTCCAGGGCAGAAATTATGATGTGCTTTTATACGGGCAGGCGCTGGCGCAAGATCTTGATCTTTATCCATTTTGGCATTCAAGTGAAATAAATTCTCCCGGACTCAATCTTTCAGTCTTGGTCAATCGAGAGGTTGATGTGCTGGTAGAGAAAGCTAGAAAAGAACAAAATTTCGAAGCTAAATTACCTTATTATCAAGAACTAGAAACAATTTTTTCTCGTGAGATACCAGCCATCTTTTTATGGAGCCAGAGTTCGTACTATGTTGTGTCCGACAAGGTAAGGGGAATCCAACTCGGCCGAATAATAAATCCAGCTGATAGATTTGCCAATATCGCAGAGTGGTATATAAAGAGTAGGCGAGTTTTTAAGTAGCATATCGGTATGTGCGAATGAGAAAACATTTCATGCGTCACGCTACTTCAAAAAAGAGAGTGGAGGAAATTATTGTCGGGGTGGGCAAGTGGTGAAGTTGGTAAATTCACTCCCACACCCAAGCCCAGGTGGCGAAACGGTATACGCACTAGCTTCAGGAGCTAGCGGGAGCAATCCCATGGGAGTTCGATTCTCCCCCTGGGCATAAATGTAGGATAAAGGAACTAGCAGTCGCAAGGCCGTAGAGATTTGACCCTACAGGTCACATCACCCGCAGGATGACATATCCCTCCTCGCCCATAATAAGAAAGTTTCTAAAGCCTAGAGCCTTAATAATTATATGATTTTTAGACGAACACAGAAAACTGACAGAAGACCGAGAGGCCGTCGAGGGCCACCGGTCAGTAAAACTCGGGCTCGGCTAGAAGAGCCCAAACTTAGAATTTACGCGCTGGGCGGTTTGGAAGAAGTTGGCCGAAACTGCACCGTGTATGAATGCGGCGATGATATTGTAATTGTTGATATAGGTCTGCAGTTTCCAGAAGAAGACATGCCCGGCATTGATTACATAATCCCAAATATCGCCTCACTCGCCGGCAAAGAAAAAAATATCCGCGGCGTAATTGTTACCCACGGACATTATGATCATATCGGCGGCATTCCCCATATTATGGGCAAAATTGGCAATCCGGTAATTTTCACAGCGCCGCTTACTGCTGGCATCATTCGCAAGCGTCATGAAGAATTCAGAAGCGCGCCGCGCTTAAACATCCAAATTATCCGTGATGGCGACAAAATCCAACTTGGCAAAAATTTTGTTTTTGAACCATTCCATATAAATCACAATATCTCTGACGCCTTTGGCATGGCTCTGCATACTCCTTATGGCATTGTCGTAAATACTGGCGATTTCAAATTTGATCTAACGCCAGTAAATGATGATCCACCGGATTTTGAACACATCGCTTCTTTTGGCAAAAAAGGCGTTTTACTTTTAATGTCTGACAGCACCAATGCTGAAAGTCCGGGACATCAAATTTCAGAAAAAGTTGTTGGCGAAGAATTACGCAAAATTTTTGAAGCCGCGCCCGGCCGCATGATTGTCGGCACTTTTTCTTCTCTTCTAACTAGAATCCAGCAAATCATAACGATTTCTGAAGAATTGGGCAGAAAAGTTTTAATTCAAGGCCGCAGCATGCGCGCCAATATTGATATCGCCCACGAACTTGGTTACCTAAAATATAAACCAGAAATTTTTATTGAAGAATCGGACTTTAATAAATTTCCGTCGGAAAAATTAGTGATCATTTGCACTGGCGCGCAAGGAGAAAAAAATGCCGTACTCATGCGTATTGCAAACGATGATCATCGTTTTATTGAAATACAACCGGGCGATACCGTAATCTTTTCTTCGTCAGTCGTTCCCGGAAACGAACGCACTGTGCAAAGACTCAAGGATACGCTCATCAGACGAGGCGCCAGGGTTCTGCATTATCAAATGATGGACGTGCATGCCGGCGGTCATGCTAAACAAGAGGATTTAAAACAAATGATTGAATTAGTAAAACCCCGCTATTTTATGCCCATCCACGCTAACCGCTTCTTGCTGCAAACGCATGCCGAACTGGCCGAAACTGTTAATATCCAGAAAGAAAATATCTTTGTGGCCGATAATGGACAAGTGATTGAGTTTGATAAAAACGGTGGCAAGCTGCAAAACGAACGAGTTATAACTGATTATGTGATGGTTGACGGATTGGGCGTTGGCGATGTTTCTAATATTGTGCTTCGCGATCGGCGCGTTTTGGCTGAAGATGGTATGTTTGTGGTTATTGTTACTATTGATACAAAAACTGGCGAGCTTATTGGCAATCCTGATATAATCTCAAGGGGTTTTGTCTATCTAAAGGAGAGCAAGGAATTGATTGAAAAGG
>CAZVIU010000039.1:0-8426 GCA_964626935.1 uncultured Gammaproteobacteria bacterium | reverse complement strand
TCGGTTCACTTGGTGTCGCCTTCCGCAACCTCTTTGCCTCCACATCGTTGAATGTTTCATCAGACGCAGCATCAGCCACCCTCTCATCAAGCGGTAATCTGACCTTGACTGGCAGTGTGTTATCACCAACCGTCAACAGCTCTGATCTCGGTTCACTTGGTGTCGCCTTCCGCAACCTCTTTGCCTCCACATCGTTGAATGTCTCATCAGGCGCAGCATCAGCCACCCTCTCATCAAGCGGTAATCTGACCTTGACTGGCAGTGTGTTATCACCAACCGTCAACAGCTCTGATCTCGGTTCACTTGGTGTCGCCTTCCGCAACCTCTTTGCCTCCACATCGTTGAATGTTTCATCAGGCGCGGCTTCAGCCACCTTATCATCATCAGGTAACCTAACTCTAACTGGTCATGTTTTGCCGGCAGCAAACAATGCATCAGACCTTGGTTCTTCATCTAGTACAGCCTTCCGTTCAATCTACGCTTCAAATACGCTTTACTTAGGAGGCAGATCAGCCACCACTACACTTGATTTGCGTACAGCTGGGGTTGCCGGAAATGGAACTTGTATTAATTTTAGCGATACAGCCGGAGTATCCCTTCGTTTCTATGTTACATCAAGCATAGATGCAACTGCACCATGGAGAGCTATAAAGATTGAAGCCGGAGTTTGTCAATAATTATTTTAACCGCTTGTGTTTTGTTTAATACCAAGAGAAGTTTAGTATAGGAAAATTTTGTATGTCTTTTATGAGTATCAAAAAATTAATAAGAAAATTTATAGCCCCACAGATGATAGTCTTGCTTGGAGTTGTTGCTGTGGCAGTTATAAGCGGCCAGGCGGCTTATAATGACTTTCAAACTAATGCGACAGTGAATGTTCGTATTGAGGACTTAGAGCGAACCTTTACTTTAATGCCAAGCGGGAATGTTCAGTCCATGACTGTTAATGCTGGTAATATCCAGGTGACCATGGCTGCTAATTCGAAATTAGAACTGACCTCCACTAATTTAAATAAATTTAGTCTTAGCGGTCAGACAGCAACCATCCAAGAAGTAACCTTTGGTTGTGAAGTAAACCAATCAGCTATTAAAATTACTTTTGGTTCATCTGATACAACTCAGACTCTCACCATTACTCCTTCATCAGAGCGGTGCTCTGCTACCGGTAGTGGTGTTGGCCCTAGTGGCGGTGGAGGAGATGGAGCTGGGGCGGTTGCGGCTGTGCCAGCAGTTGCGCCAGCTGGAGTGCCAGTATTGCCAACGGTAGGAGAAGTTCTAGCGCCAGCTGTTGTGCCGACCCCAGTAGTGGTACCCGGAGCGCCAGTAATTGCGCCAACTATTGTTGTTGATGCCGCACAGCTTACTCAAGCCCTAGGAGTTAGTCGCAATGAGACAGCTGAAAAACAATTTGAAACTAAAGTTGTTCAAGATACTAAGGAATTTAAAGTTACGCTTCCTGAAGCTGATCGTAAAGTATTGACTAACTTTGTAACCTATGGCGTTTCAGAGGCCACTAAAAAGCTTGGTTCTGGCGAGCGCCGAGCGCTTGTACGTGATCAGCTGGAAACTCTGGGACGAGTGAGTGTTAACGCGCTTGAGCAATTAGCTAACGGTCAAAAACCAGTTGATCGTAATTTGTCCAAAGAGGTAGCGCAACTAAAGAAAGTTTTGCCAACATTTAAGAAATTAGTTGGCCGTAGCCCAGACTTTAAAAATCCTAATGAAGACCTGGCTTGGAATACCATGCTCTATCGTGTGCGTTTCACGCGCGATCTTAGCAAAGAAAGAGCGGGCATTGGTCAATTTAAATTAACTTTCAGACGGTTGCCAAAATCGCCGCTTGACTGGGCTGTTGTTCGCGCTGCTGGATATGCGTTGGTGAAGTAATTAAGTTATTAAGTAATTGAGTTATTAAGTAATTAAGTGATTGAAAATCTCAGTAATAAAATTAAAATCTCCGAGAGCAATCTCGGAGATTTTAATTTTATCCGTAAAATACCTTGTAATAAAGCTACTGATCTATATTCGTTAACTCGTTACCTCATTAATTCATTAATAGGATAGTGCTCTATCTCCCGCGAAACCTTGTCACAATGTTTAATGTTTTAAGCATAATCATTATATCTAAAAGCAGTGACCGATTCTTAATATAAAAGAAATCATATTGAAGCTTTCTTAAATTTTCTTCCATGGAGGCGGCGTAATTATAATAAATTTGCGCCCAGCCAGAGAGACCCGGCTTTACCAAGTGTCTCACCGTATAAAACGGGAAATTGGCCTCAAGCTCGCTTACAAATTCAGCCCGTTCAGGTCGCGGCCCAACAAAGCTCATCTCTCCTTTTATAATATTCCAAACTTGCGGTAGTTCGTCTAGTCGTGTTTGGCGCAAGAATTTTCCAATTCGCGTAATCCGGAAATCATTTTGGCTGGCAAATCTGGGGGTGCCACTTTCTGCTCCCATGCGCATGGTTCTAAACTTATAAACTGTGAATTCCCTACGGCTTTGGCCTAAGCGTTTTTGTTTAAAAAAAATTTGACCACGGTCATCCATTTTTATTGCCAAAAATACTGCTGGCAGAAGTATGAGCGTTATTACTCCCAAAGTTAAGGCGCCGGCAATATCCATGACGCGTTTAATCAGCTCATAGATTGTTTTTTGTTCCTCATGGATATTTTCCAAAAACCAAATTTCATTTAAAACCGAAAGCGGAATCCGCGACAGCGCCTCCTCATAAAAGCTAACCACATTTACAATATTGATGTTTTTTCCAATTAACGAATAAAGCTCGCGAGCCACAGTTGGGAAATCGTTTAAATTAATAGATACAACGACCATATTAATTTTATCTTCATCTATGAATTTTTCCAAAAGAGAAGATTGATTAAGATCTGCCGCGACAATTGTTTTAACTGGTAGATAACCAAGCTGGGGTCTTTTACTAAGGTGATTGTAAAGCTCTTTTTCTTCCGGCGCTTCGCCGAGAAAAAGAACCCGGTGGATTCGTTTTTGGCCCATAAGTCGATCATTTATCCATCGCCAGATTGTGAGAAAAACTCCAGCCATAAAGATATTGATAAAGAAATTAGTGCGCGGCGCAATGCCAAAAAATGGCGTTAAGTAAAAGAAAGTTATAGCCAATCCGGCATTGACTGACATAGCTACGAGCCCTCTTTTAATAAATTCAAGCTTGGTTAGACTAAAATTATAAAGATCATTAATATAGAATACTAAAATCCACAGCAAATAAACTATACTAAAGGGCAAGAAATGATCTGCCCAAAGATCGCGACTGATCTCGCCATAGCGAACAAATAGGGTTACGCCTAAAGAGGCATATAAAATGACCAGGTCGCCTAAAAGTAAGCTTATTTGTCGGGCTTTGACAAGTGAGCGTTTCATAGATAAAATACTTAAATGAGGTTAGGAGAGCAAGCTTAAATTAGTATAAATCTAAAATCTCTATTTTTCAAGGCTTAAGCTTGTGTTGTACTTGCTGCCGAGTATTATTCAGCCTCTATAGTTTGCCTTGCGGCTTTGGGCTACTTCGCAGCGGGAGCGCGAAATCCTAAATTCGAATTGTTTCGGATTTCGATATTCGAATTTCGAATTTCTAAATAGTTATGCAAATAAAGAAAAAAGTCATTATAGTTTTAATAACATTGGTTGTAGCGCTTGGAGGGTTTTTGGCGGTTTTTTTTGTATATCTCCCAGTCAAATCCGTGAAAGTCGAATCAGTCAAACTTTTATCTGATGAGCGCACCAAAAGAGATTATGAGAAAATAGTTGAACGCAAAGATAAAATAAAAAAAGACCCCCAAGATATTGTCCAATACACTGGCTTAGCATTTAGTTGGAAATCCATTGGCGATACCTTAAATGATAAAAAATACTACAAAAAGGCGTTAGAGTGGGCGCTTGAAGGATTGGATCGTTCTCCTCGGCACGCCATATTAAATATGAATACTGGCAATCTTTATCGTGAATTGAGTGAATATGAAAAAGCGGAAAAATATTATCGCAAAGCTATTGAGTCCGCGCCTGGCGACCCACAGATGTACTTAGCGCTTATAGATCTTTATAAATATAATCTTAAAAAACCAGAAGCCGAAATAGTCAAAGTTTATCAGGACGGCTTAGCCCGGCTTATAAACACCCTGCCGCTTTTAAATAGTTTTGCCGCTTACCTGCGTGATACGGGGCAGCGGGAGCGCGCTTTTGATTTTTATAAAGAATTAGCTAAAGCCGTGCCCGATAATCAAGCCTATAAACAAACAATAATTGAACTAGAGAAAGAAATAGCCAGAGGAGAATAATTTAAAATTTATGATTTTCCCGATCAAGGCGTCAGGATCCCGCATCTTTTGTATCGGGACAGATTTCAAGTTTAAGATTCTGGGTTAGCTCAATATTTTAATTTATTAAATCATCACAGATGTCTAATCTACTCAAAATTTTTTATTTTATTTTAACCTTTTGTTTATTATTAAGCTACCCACACTATATTAGAGCGGCTGTCATGATGCCTAATGATCCATATTTTAATGACCAGTGGCATCTTTCTAAAATTCAAGCTGTGGGCGCTTGGGAAAAGACTACTGGTTCGGCTGAAATAGTTGTGGCCGTAATTGATACTGGTCTTGATTTAGATCATCCAGATTTAGCCTCGCGTCTTTGGAGGAACACGCGTGAACATCAAAATGGCAAAGATGATGATGGTAATGGTTTTGTTGATGATTTCGTTGGCTGGGACTTTATTGATAATGATAATGATCCAAGCCCAGATCCTAATGCGCCCAACATAACGCGTGCTGGCATTAATCACGGCACAATTATAGCCGGAGTAATTGGCGCCTCTGCTGGTAATGCCGAAGGGGTTTCTGGTATTAATTGGCGAGTGCGCATCATGCCCTTGCGTGTGCTTGATGGAGGAGGCGTAGGCAACATTGCTTTGGTTGAAGAAGCTATTCGTTACGCGACCGCGGCCGGAGCTGATGTAATTAATTTAAGCTTTGTTGGTAAAACTTTTTCTGAATTCTTATATCAAGCAGTTTATGAAGCTTGGCGGAAAAATATTATTGTTGTTGCCGCTGTTGGTAACTCTAGCTCTGACAAAGATCTTGATCTCGCGCCGCAGTATCCAGCTTGTTTTAGCGGTCCAGCCGGTGAAAACATTATTTTAGGGGTAGCGGCTGTAGATCGAGAAGATCGGTTGGCTAATTTTTCTAATTTTGGCAGCAACTGTGTTGACTTAACTGCGCCCGGAGTTGGTATTTTTTCAACTCAAAATGTATCACCTGGTAACACAATTTTTCGTGAAGCTTATGGCGGCGGTTGGTCTGGCACTTCAGTTGCCGCCGCCACAGTTTCTGGCGTAGTTGCTTTAATGAAATCGTTTAATCGTGATCTTAAGGCGGCAGAAATCGCGAGGCTAGTGACTGAAAACTCTGAAGATATTTCACGTTTTAATTCTGAAAAAGCGAGTAAGATTGGCCGGGGTCGCTTAAACGCTTTTCTGGCTCTGCAAGCTACAGAAGATTATTTACTTGGCCAAGGGCGCAGTCTTATTCAGTCGGGAGAAATTTTAGCCGCCTATTCAAATTTTAAAAAGAACGATTTACGTATTTTTTCCAAAGATGGTTCGTGGATTGGCAATCTTGAACCGCATAAATTTGTTTCTCGTCATGGTATAGTTGTTTCGAGCGGTGATATCAATGGCGATGGCTTTCGGGAGATTGCCACCGCCTCGACTGGTAGTGATCCACGAGTACGCCTTTGGCGCAGTGATGGAAAGTTAGTTGAAGAATTTTCTGCTTATGAAAATAGTTTTACCGGCGGCGTTAAAATAGCTTTTGCTAACTTGGACGGTAGCGGTTCGGAGCAGATAATTACCGCGCCCGGGCCAGGCCGGGAGGCAGAGGTTCGCGTTTGGAAGTATGATGGTACCCTGTTTTCCCATTTTTTAGCCTTCGGAGAAACTTATACTGGCGGAGCGGATATTGCGACGGCTGATTTTGATGGCGATAGCCATGATGAGATTGTTGTCGTGTCCAAAGGCATGGCCGAACCCGAGGTTAAGATCTTTCGACCGGACGGCGTGCTCATCTCTAGATTTTTGGCCTTGCCAAAGAATTTTCGTGGCGGTTTGCAAGTGGCAACAGCTGATCTAAATGGCGATGGTCATATAGAAATTCTAACCATGCCCGAGCGCGGTTATCCGCAAATTCGTGTTTGGAATTATTTGGGAAGAGAATTACGGCCGGGATTTTTTCTTACGCCGCGATGGGTAAGGGGTGTTCGTCTTTCTGCCGGAGACACAGATGGCGATGGCCGGGCCGAGATTATTGTTAGTGATTACTCATCATCGGTTGTAGTTAAGATATTTGATGCCGCTTTGCGGCTTAGGAAAACATTTTCAATCGCCCCAAGAGGCGAGAGAGGTATGGTTAATCTAGCAGTAGTTAGATGATATTTAATATCTGACAACTGACAATTGATTATCGGACCGCAAGTCAAATGTCGAATCAACTGTCCATTATCAATTATCGTGTGTTATAATAAATTATATGGCCGAACGTGAAAATATAGTTATTACTGGTGGAGCCGGTTTTATCGGCTCACATCTATGTTATAAGCTCGTAGAAAAGGCTAATGTTATTTGTATTGATAATTTTATAAATTCCACCGAACGTAATATTGACCGCCTGCTTAAATATCCAAATTTTGAATTTATCAGGCACGATATTAACGAGCCTCTTGATTTGGACGCTCTGCCAGAGCTGGAAAAATTTAAAGTTAAATTTCAAGGCATTCAGCAAATTTATCATTTAGCTTCTCCGACCTCGGCTAAAAATTTTAATCATTATCGCTTGGACACCCTGCGGGCTAATTCTTTGGGTATGATTAATATATTGGAGCTGGCCAAGCGAAGCAAGGCCAGACTCCTGCACGCCTCATCCGCGGTTATCTACGGCCCCAGGCAACCGGATAAAAAGATTTTTAGTGAAGATGATATTGGCCAAGTTGATATTATCTCGCCGCGTTCTTGTTATGATGAGGGGAAAAGATTTGCCGAATCCGCAGTTGTTACTTATAACCAAGTGCACGGCCTAGACATCAGAGTCGCGCGTATTTTCCGCACTTATGGTCCGCGCGAGCGCTTGCATGATGGCGAGATGGTGCCGGATTTTATTGTTGGCGCTCTTGAGGGCAAAAATTTAATAATTTATGGCGATGAAACTTTTTCCACCTCGCTTTGTTATGTATCTGACATTATTGATGGACTTTATAAATTGATGAATCATGATGTTGATATCGGCCCAGTTAATCTTGGCAATGATGAAGAATTAGAGCTTATTGATGTGGCCCGTCTTGTCGTTAAGCTTGCCAATTCAAAATCAAAAATTGAATTTAAGCCGCCGCTCTTATTTATGACGCCATTAGGAATTCCTGATATTAGAAAAGCCAAAGAAGAGTTGGGGTGGCTGCCGCTCGTGAGATTAGAAGATGGACTTCGGAAAACCATTGATTATACATTGGCGCATAAAGAATTATTGTCGTAACTAAATTAGAAATTCGAATATCGAAATTCGAAACAAAGCATCAGGAATTTTCAATTTTCAATTCACAATTTTCATTGAATTTTCAATTTTCAATTATTAAATGTTTGAAAATTATATCATTGAAAATTGATTGAAAATTAAAAATTGTAAATTGTAAATTTTGCGTTTTTGATTTCGTGCTTCGTGCTTCGAATTTAAGCGAATGCGCACATTTGCACTGATTCCTGCCTATAACGAATCAAAAACGATCTATCAAGTAGTCTCTGATGTTAAGAATCACGTAGATCAAGTAATTGTTGTAGATGATGGTTCAGCTGACCAAACCTCCTCCGAAGTAATGCGCGGAGGAGCTTTTGTCTTGCGGCATATTATTAATCGCGGACAAGGCGCCGCACTCCAAACTGGTTTTGACTTTATCAAAGAAACCGAGCTTCGACGCACTCTGGGGCGAGAGGATCGAGTGAAAGAAGGAAGCTCGGTTTCGGCGGATTTCATCATTATTACTTTTGACGCCGATGGTCAACTAGAATCTAGCGAAATTCCAAAATTAATTGAACCGGTGAAAGCTGGGGGAGTGGATATAGTTTTGGGGTCAAGATTTTTAGGGCTTTGCCAAAATATGCCGCCTGTAAAAAAGTTTTTATTAAAATGCGCGGTCTCCTTGACAAATTTAATTACTGGTCTCAAGCTCACTGACACCCATAATGGTTTTCGAGCTCTAGGCGCTAAGGCCGTTAGTTTAATTCAAATTACTCAAGACCGCATGGCCCATGGTTCAGAAATTTTATCTGAAATCGTTAAGTACGATTTAAAATATCAGGAGGCTCCGGTCACTATAAAATACTCAACTTATTCTTTATCCAAGG
>CAZVIU010000038.1:0-8563 GCA_964626935.1 uncultured Gammaproteobacteria bacterium | reverse complement strand
AGCATTTTACAATGCTTTCGCTCCAACGCATTTTGCTTATCCTCCTCGTGAACAAAATTTATCAATAAATTTATATACCTGTCAAGCTCGTGTGCTTCTGCCTTAATTTTGCATTGCTGGTTTAAGTTCGCCCAATTATTTTTATTAATATTATTAAGTATTTGCGCCAGTGATTCATCACTGCCCGGCTCAAGCAGAAAACCATTTTGACCATCAGAAACTAACTCGGGAATCCCACCAATTCGCGCCGCGATAACCGGCGTGCCGGCGGCAAAACTTTCTAAAATCACCGTCGGACAATTTTCATAAACGAGCGACGGCACAACTGTAAAATCAGCTTCGCCATAAACTTTTCGTAAGGCTTCACCTCCTAGCCTGCCTAAATACTGAAATCGTGAATCTCGAGCGACCAACCGCTCTACTTCCTGGCGCTTACTGCCATCACCAACAATTGTAAGGTTGTAGGTTATAGGTTGTTGGTTGTGGGTTACATTCTTAAGAGTTTTTACGAGAAATAATATTCCTTTTGATTTTTCCAATTGTCCAACAAATAATAATTTTAACTGCTGATTTTTAAAATCTACAATCTGCACTCTGGAATTTGAAATATCTGGCGCTGGATTGTGCAATACTATTTGATTGGCTTCCCTAAAAAATCCATAACTTGCGTAAAATTCTAACAGCCACTTTGACGGAAAAATTACTTTTTTAATATTGCTAAACAAAAATCGATTTATTTTTTGATAGACCCTATTTACCCATTCGCGCGAATTAGAGATGGGAGAAATTGCTTCGTTATAAAAAATTACTCCCGAAGGCATAGCTAATTGGGTATCATGCAGAATAAGTATTAAATTTCTTTTGCGCAAAAATTTGGAAATCAAGTAGCTCAATCCTTTTAGGTTATGTAAAAAAATGGTGTCGGGTTTTTCTCGATCAACAATTTTCCTGATTTTCCAAGCAGTCCAGATATTAAACATGTCCAAAAAATGCCAAATCAATCGCAACAACGGCACAGTAAGTTTTCCCAAGTTGCCGTAGAACGCCAAATTCGGTGAATACACGTGATAAATTTTTAAACTCCCTTTCCCTGCCGATCGGCCCCCCAGCTCATCATTCGGATCGTTTGGATGAAATTCGAATTTTTCGGATCGCGGATTGGGCGCAGCTGTTATTACGAAAACCTCGTGCCCTCGCTCGCGCAGTCCGCTTGCTGTCATTTCTGCCACCCGCTCAGCTCCACCACGAGAATAAGGCTTATAAAGGTTATTAATTAAACAAACTTTCATAACCTTACTATAAAACAAAAGCTATTAATATAAAAGAACCGCTAAAGCTGTTCGACGCTCCAACCCAGATTCTTATCGACTAATTTGCCTCAGGAGTCCGAAATTTGATACAGCGTGGATTTTCACGAGTTTTAATGTTGACAGATAACTAAAAAGCTGTTATAGTAACATATCGCGTGGGGCTACCCACAGGAAATATGTTCATTAAAAATAAAAAACTAAAACTACGAAGAAGAACGCGGAGGTGACGCTTGGGAAAGCGCCAAGAGATAGTTCGTGCCAAAGCTCCGAAATGGACATTTAATGCTGGATTGCCGAGTGGGTTTGTCGTCTATAAACCTCTCCAACAAGATAGCCTATGAAACAAGCGCGATTAGCAAACTTGAACGCCAAAAACGGCTGCTAATTACTCGTAAACGTGATGGCTGTAAAGTACTTATCTTGAAAGAGTTTTCCAAAGACTGACGCAAAAAAGCTCAAAAAATATGTCGGCTAAAGCAAGGGGTTATGCAAAATAAACCAAAAGAGAGCTCGGAGCTCTCTTTTAAAATTCTATCTAAATTATATTTTTATAGCTTCCTCCCAAGGAAAGCCTTCTCGACCAAAATGACCATAGGCTGCGGTTTTACGATAAATAGGACGACGCAAATTTAATCTTTCAATAATGGCGCGTGGACGAAAATCAAAATTTTTCTTTATAACTTCGGTCAAATCTTTTCCATCGCCAGAAACTGCCCGAAGCATTAATGGTTCGGCTCGGCCAATAGCATAAGCAACTGAAACAAAACAATTACGCGCGTAGCCATTGGCCACTAAGTTTTTAGCAGCAAAACGACACATGTAAGCGGCGCTTCTATCAACCTTGGTTGGGTCTTTGCCGGAGAATGCTCCGCCGCCGTGAGGAATTAAGCCGCCATAAGTATCAACCATAAGTTTTCGACCAGTAAGTCCAGTGTCAGCAGTAAAACCGCCGATCACAAAACGGCCGGTTGGATTAACTAGAACTTCCACGTCATCTAGATTACCAACAACCGGCTCAATCAAATGCTCAAGAAATAATTCACGCATCTGGGGTGTTTCCATAAATGGAGCGTGTTGGGCGCTAACTAGCACAGTTTTAACATTACCGTTGTCCATGGTAACTTGCGTTTTGCCATCAGGCCCAAGCCAGAAAAAATCTGGATGATTGCGGCGCAACCAAGCCAACCTTTCGGATAATCGATGGGCTAAATAGATTGCTCTGGGCAAAAGAGCTGGCGTTTCATCTGTGGCATAACCATACATAATACCCTGATCGCCAGCTCCGCCAATATCTACGCCTTGAGAAATGTCTGGTGATTGCTTTTCAATATGCACCAAAACCTCAAGATCATCATCATAACCAATTTCTTTGTAAAGCTTTTTAACAATCTGTTCCAACTCTGGCGAATCAATATGCGAGACGGCTGAAGTTACTTCTCCGCCAATCATTAAAAGACCGTGCGAGCCAAATGACTCCACAGCTACGCGCGAAGTTGGATCATAACGCAAATACTCATCAAGTATCGCGTCAGAAATTTGGTCACAAACTTTATCCGGATGGCCTTCGGTAACGGATTCGGCTGTTTTCATAATTCCACTACTAACCTACAAATGAGCCACAAATCCTACAAACTTACTGGTATTAGTAACATGTTTAATAGGTTAATAATAGCTCTTGTTAATCTTTACATAATTCCTCGCATTTCGTCAAGGGTAAAAATGAAGTTTACATCCACACTTTAAAAGGGTCATCCGGTGACCTGTCCACGGGGGTAAAAACACCTTATCGCCTCTCTTTATTCTATTGAATTTATTTGTTACACTAGATGTATGATAGAAGTATTGGTCAAAAAATCCAGTGGAGAAACCGAGGCCTTGAATTTAGAAAAAGTCCGCCGCGCGGTTCTACGTTCTGGAGCACGCGAGGAAACGGCAGAAAAAATTGTTCGTGAGGTGGAACGAAGAGCATACAATGGCATGCCAACGTTTAAAATTTATGCGTTGGTTAAGAAGTTGCTTGAGCACGCTGCGCCTGGCGCGGCACGGCGCTATGACTTGCGCGCCGCCATTATTAGGCTTGGACCGGCTGGTTTTGATTTTGAAAAATATATTGCTGACTTACTCGCCCACTATGGCTATAAAACAGAATTGCCGCCGATTTTAGAAGGCGCTTGCATAACCCACGAAGTTGATATTCTGGCCACAAAAAATAATCGTACCGCCATGATTGAAGCCAAGCTACGACACGAATTAGGAATCTTTATCACCATTAAAGATACTACGCATACTTGGACAAGGTTTTTAGATATTAACAATGCGGCCCTGCGCGACACATCGCCGCATCTTGACGAATGCTGGATTATTACCAACAGCCGTTTTTCGCATGATTCAGTCAAATTTGGGGCCTGCAAAGGCATGACTTTGATTGGTTGGGATCATCCGCGTGAGCGACCCCTACCGCGTTGGATTGATGAAATCGGACTTTATCCAGTGACAATTTTAAAATCAGTGAACTCGCGAATATTGGCTACTCTAAGTAATGCCAATATGATGCTTTTGCGCGATCTTGTCGATGTCTCCCTAAATAATTTACACGCCAAACTTAAATTACCAGATAGAATTATCAAAAAACTGGTGGATGAGGCAAAGATGATTTTAGAATCATGAATCATGAAAAATGGAGCGTGGAGCATGAAACATGGAGCACGAAACATGGAACAATTTTAAAACCCCGAATTCAATCGGGGTTATTCATTTAAACTTTATGGATTAAAGCAATGCTTTTTTACTTCTTGTTCAACAGTCTCAAACACTTGATCAGGATTTAAGGTACTACCTTGTCCGCGGGGGGAAGCAAAGATAGTATCAGCGCCGCCCCAAGCTCGTCTATCACTTTCAGCTTCGGATAACGCTTGACGAATTTTCTCCATGGGAAAACGGCTGAATGGACCGCAACCCACCGAGTACACAAAACCACCTCTATCCTCTCCACGAAAATTTACAAAAGCGTCAACTCCGTCGATACACATTTGAGCACGCGCGTAATATCCAACAACTTTCACCATTGTCCAACCAGCGCCTTGACGAAGAACTTCGTAACGAGTATCCAGAGGGAGTCCAATCCCCTGTCCTGAAACATAATTATCAATTCGGGTACAAACACTTTCAATCACTCGGGCCATTTCGCTAGCAGATAGTTGATTTAATTTGTTGGCCATACGAACTTCCACATATGGTTCATAAATCCAAGCAAATTCACGCAAGATGGAAAAATTTTTGTCAATCGGATAAGCGCCAGCTGACATATCCAAGAGCCCCTGAACAGCAACAAGTCTAGTGACAAATGGCCCAGCTATGTGCGGCCAGCGTGATGCTTGCCACCAAGATGTGCAAACATCTTCATCACAATCATCAACAAAAATATGCGCCCAAGGTAGACCATTTTTCGCGAAAATCCTATAAAGTCCCATGTCTAAGGCAACTCTGACTTGCTCACAAGTAGCGCGCGTGGCAAAACGCACCACGCCTTCATGATGATTAAAATTAATGGCTGGTTTGACCAAATCCTGCCGCGGCGGCCCAACTACATAACCATCTAAAGCAATGGCATGTTCTGGATATTCCGGCCCGCAAAACTCTTCCCAAGTAATCGGCTGACTGCCGGGCCGCTTTGGCACCACATGCAGAAAAACACCGTCTTGTCTCTTCATCGTTCCCTCCTTGCACTAAGTTAATAAGTCACTGAGTTATTGGGTCATTGAGTTATTGAGTCACTAAGTCATTAAGTCGTTGGGTCAAAATATAAAATATCAATGATCGGCGTGAGCTTATGTTAGCAAATCTTATTAAAAAAGTCAAGCAGGAGGCTTGTGATACGCTGGCGCGAATATTTTTCCTCTGCCAGCCTCTGACCATGATAACCAAAAGATTCTTTGTTTTTAAACGCTTGAATTATTTTTTCGGCAAGATCATGCGAGTCGCGTAGCTTCGTGAGAAATCCGTTCTGGCCATCTTGAACTAGGGTTCTAACTCCGGGAAGATTTGAAACGACCGCGGCTTTACCGCAGGAGATGGCCTCAAGCAGTGCTAGTCCAAAAGCTTCAGATTGATCAATCGATGGGAAGACAAAAATGTCTGTCAGGTTGTAATATTTTGGCAGATCTTCATTTGAAACACTGCCAACGAAGCAAATGCTGCCAGAGATACCTAAGTTTTTTGCAAAATCTTCATAATGGGGACGGAGATCACCATCGCCGACTACAACAAGGTTGTAGGTTGCGGGTTGTTGGCTGTCGATTAGACTTTTTATTGCACGCAGTAAACAGTCTAAGCCCTTGAAATAATGAGCGCGGTCAAGACCACCGACGAAGAGCAAAATTTTATCGCTTGCGCGAAGATTGTATTTTGCTAAAAGCTCGGGGTCTTTCCCTGTTGGTTTAAATTTTTCTATATCAACACTAAGTGGGATTTCAAAAAATTTTTCTGGCTGTTTCTGCAACAATTTTTTTATATTTGAATGGCTCGCGTAATCAAGAGTTGAAACGATAATTTTATCAGCTCGTTTTAAAATGCGCGGCATGATGAATTTTGTATGGAGCCAAAATAACGACTTGGCTACACCACGACCCACTACATCCATATGATATCTTATAACGAGGTTGTAAGTTGTAGGTTGGCCCACAAACGGGATCCCGCCTCGCAGTGGTAGGTTGTAGGTTAATAATTCTGCGGTGCCGAAAAGAGGGTAATGAAGATAAACAATGTCAAAATTGCTTAGCTCTTTCTTTAGACCGGCGAGAATCGCGGCGTTGCCAAAAGAAAAAAGTGGTTTGATATATTTTATCTTTACTGCGCCGCGTTGTTCTCTGTCTCTATCAATATAACTATATTTTGGTGTAAAAATCGTAACATCAAAATTACGCGCCAGCATTTCAGCTTCGGCCAGTGCGGCCTTTCCTATGCCGCCATGATATGGCGATAAAACTGGGGTTAATATGGCAATTTTTTTTACTACCATATGATGAAACTCTTAATCAATCGCCAATAAAGATTAAATATTGGGTTGGCAATTTTGTTTAAAAACGAATTTTCAATCTCCTGAAATTCAATTTTTCCTGAAAGCCAATGGGACATTTTGCGGTCAGATACTTTCCGCGTCCGTTGAATTTCGCGTCGAGCTCGATATATATATAACCACTTTGCTGGATTTAGAAAATACACATATGCCTTGAGTTTTTCACGCCAAAAACCTGATTTAGTGGAGAACAAAAATGTTCCTATCTCCATAATCACTAACGCCGGAACAATTAGAAGTAATGTCCCGATTTTAAAATTCTTCAGTAAAAATATAAAACGATTACGTTCCATAAAATAATACTTTTTAATACTGCGTGAGAATTCGTATTTATGGTAGATAACCGATTCTGGCACAACGCTCACCTTCCATTGTCGCAGGTGCATACGCCAGCCTAAATCCAAATCTTCGTGATAAAGAAAAAATTCTTCATCAAAAAAACCGACATCACGTAAAGCCGAAACGCGTAAAAGCAGTGAGGCGCCTGACGGATAGGCCACTTCTAGGCTCTTATTTTGATTGAGGCGCTCTTGTGCCTGACTATCTGTCCACCGATATCCAAACCCATAGCCAAATCCAAGAAAATGAATTCTGTTACCAAGTGTATTTATTAAATCTGTTTCTGGCCAGAGCTTAACAAGCGACTGGGCTGCGCCAATCTTTGAATCAGCTTCTGTCGCCCGAACCAATTCATTGATAAAACTCGGGTCAACCATCGAATCCTGGTTAAGAAGTAGTGCGTAGTCGAAATTCTTTTCTAGGGCGTAACTTATACCGATATTGTTGCCAACAAAACCGGTATTTATCGCACTCTTATATAAAGTAACTTTTGGCAGTTCGACGCCGGATTTTCTGACTACATTTTCGCGTAAATACTCTGCTGATCCATCGGTTGAAGCATTATCAATTATAAAAATTTCCCAATAATCTTTGGGATAGCTGACACGGCCAAGACTTACAAAAAGATCTTCAAAATATCTTTGCCCGTTATGGCTTAAAATTATCAATAAAACCTTAGACATACTCTTTCCCCGGGCCCGAAGCCCCGATTAAGTCCGAAAACGTTCAAACCATCTATTCTTTAACAACCATTGACTCAAAAATTGTACGTAATTCCTTGTCAAGGTCGAATAATGTGGTAGGTGTTCTTTGTGAATGAGACTAGAAAAGTTCTCCACCCCAGTATAATCAGAGTGACTTGACCATCTATATAAATCCAAAAATTTTAATGCGCCCTTCCAATCTTTAATACCGCGGGTCTCCCATTGTGGTTCAATTATGGCTACTGGATTTAGATGAACATATCTAACAGCATGCATTAAGTAGCTATCGGTTTGTATGTGTTTTGACTTAAATGCACCCTGTAACAACACGCCGCTACGGTCATTTTTTATATTAAAATACGTTGTGTATCCACTAACTAATTTTTGAAGAAACTTTGAGACTCCTCCGTCCTGTCGTTGCCGCAAAATTAAATGAAAATGATTAGGCATCAAGCACCATGCAATAATGTCAACCAACCTCTCCCTTGAATCAGGGCCCGGGCCCGAAGCCCCGATTTTTAAATCCCCCAAATGTAAACCACCTAAAATATTAATATCATTAAAATAGAATAAGCTTTTAATAAAACGCTCGTAATCATCGGGGCTTTGAAAGATTTTTCTTTTATCAACCCCCCTGTTGTAAATATGATAAAATTGTTCATTTACAAACAATGTTTTCCTCATTTTATTTTTTTGTTTATCGGGGCTTCGGGCCCTGATAAATGTTTCATAATGGCTAATTCACGTACAACTTTTGTTATCTCCCCCTCCATTCTCTCTTGCCGGACAAGGATACGAAAAACCAGATAAAAAAGCAAGATCACGGAAATATAGACCACAAAGTCAGTGCCACGACCAACGCCAACTAGATTAGCCACAAGAGTTGCGGTTTCGGGGCGCAAAATTACAATTACGCCACCTAACCACCAAACAAGCCAAAATAGATACTCGCGAACATTAAGTCCGCCGCGTCGAAATTGACGAGTTATACGCCACATGATCAATAAAATAACCACGATGAGAATATACTTTATAAGCATATTAACAAACTACGACTAATCCGCGAACACACGAAACCTATATTTCGTAATTATTGTATAATTTTACGAATAAATAAATCAAATAATATCTTGAAA
>CAZVIU010000037.1:0-8949 GCA_964626935.1 uncultured Gammaproteobacteria bacterium | reverse complement strand
GCAATAATTCTGGCATTTTTCGCACGTTTGGCTCGCGGAACAAAACCCAAAGATTTGGGCAAGGTGATGGACGTTGAGACTAAAAAGGGCTTGGCCCTGGCTGTCGTGCGCATTTTTGATGTTGAGTACGATAAACTCTTGGAAACAACTCTGACTGATTTAGGCGGCCGCTACACATTCCTGGTTGGAGAAAATATTTACTATGTTCAGGCGGAAGAAGCTGGATATAAATCAAAACAAACTTTACCAATTGATTTTAGTAAAAAATTCGGGGTTGGCGCTATTACTGAAAATATTATGCTCAAGAGGCAAAATAATCATTGATTTTGGTAACTACTGATTCAGAATCTTACAAAATCCTTTTTTCAAGTTTAATGCAGACGGCTAATAATTCCAAAATTGGTTGTGAAGTTATGGCTTTAAAATCACTTAACAGGCCGCCAACTAGCTCCATCCTTTTTGGCAAACTGCTGCCTCTTTTTAAGTCTCCTAAAATATCCTCTCTGGAAACTTCTGCCGCCAATCTAAGTTTAGCCAACTCCTCGTCGCGCGCACTGATTTCCGCCCTTAAAACTTCTAACTGGCCCACCCCTTTTTCACTACCCAAAAATAAATCAAGTTCATGTGCTGGCAATTCATAATGGTTAGATTTCAAACGCGTGGCCAAAATTATAAGTTTGTCCAATAAAAATGGGGTCGGACCGAGAGAGGTATAAATATCAGTAGGCAGAAATTTTATCTTACCACTAGCTCTAAGCCCGTCTAGTTCTTTTTTCAGCTCTTGAACATTTCTCTCCCAGACGCTGATGCGATCAATTATCTTAGCAATAGTGCGCAAAACTTCGACTAACTCTTTTGGCAATTCTAACTCTGGCAACTCTTCTCTTGGGGCTTGATGAGGCTCCATCGTTGGGCTCTTGCCTTTACGCAACTGACGCGTGGCTTCAGGCGCCGCTTGAGGCAATATTTCAGGTATACCTAAAATATTATCTACGCCTTCTCCAGTTGTATTGAAATCTTTGCTCATATTAATTAATCTCTTACAAAAGTCTTACTTATAATAATAACTTAATGACTTGATAACTAAAATATATAACACGAAATAAGCGAAAAGTCAAGGGCAACAACCTTCATGCACCCCCACACCAATTTTCGGGCCAGGCGGAATTGAACCGCCGCTTTACCCACCCCAAGGGCATGGACTACCGTTATCCTATGGCCCGTCAATATTAGTGCGGGGGGCTCGCCCTGTCTGCGACCACCAACCTCGCGTACTACTAATTATACTACAGCTAGCTTATCTCCTAACGACTGATTTTACTACTTTTAAAAAATTTCTAAACACTGTTTCTGTCTTGGTTGATTTAATAGCGCGAAGAATCTTACGCAGGGGCAAATTCTTAAGTTCGCGCTGGCGCAACGGTAACTGATTTAATTCATAAAGCACGCCTTCTTTATAAGCTCGCGCTGATCGCTCGGGATGAAATTGCAGGCCATAAATCCATGTGCCTGAAATTCTAAAAGCCTGTACAGCGCATTTCCTACTTCGTGCTAAATTAATCGCACCTTTTGGCAGACGAGAAATGCGATCATGGTGAGCGCATTGAGCTCTAAAATTTTTCAGCATTTTAGAAAATAACGGATCATGCCTGCCAGCTTTGGTCAATTCCATTATAAAGGTTCCAAACTCTTGATTTTTCCGATCAAGTACAACTTTGCCGCCAAGGGCTTGGGCAATAAGCTGGGCGCCGAAACAAACTCCTAGCATTGGCAAATTTTTCTTTACAGCTTTTTTAATAAATTTTTTAAGTAGCGCCATATTAGGCACCTTGTCGTATGTGCCATACTTACTTCCACCAATAATGACGGCATCAAAACCATCTAAATCCTTCATCTGAAGCTCACCATCAAAAACATTAACTACTTTTACGGCTTTGCGGGGGATGCCAATGGCCTTAAAAAAACTATTCCTATCCCAACGGATTTTCCACGGCTGTTCGCGAATTTGTATTAAAAGAAATTTCATAGGGTACGAACTACGAACTAATTACGGAAATACAAACATTAACAAAGTAGAATCATTACATGGGGTACGAACTACGAATCGTATTCGAACGTACGAAAATGATTTATGAAAGAATAATAACAAGAACTCATAAGTTAAACAAGATGACAAAGATAACCAGATTTTAGATCGGTTAATAAAAATTCCCCAAATTATGGGGAATAACTGAAATGATCTAGAAATGGCTTTTCGTCAAGAATGTTCCACAAATCTAGGGCGTGATCACCGGGAAGTTTGCGCTCTACGAGCCTCACATAGAGCGGCCACAAAAATTCTTCTTCACCGCGCCCCCTCACTCGCAATCCTTTTTCCGCGACTTTAAGCACTTGATCAAGCATGAGCGGAGCAGGTTGGCCAGCAAACATTGCCTCAAGACCACACATGGCCGCGGCTACACGATACAATCTCCAACTTTGATGCTCATAACTTTTAACTAATGCCTCGGCTTCGTCAAGATTGTTAACCAAACCAAGCGTTAACGCTTGCAAAACCATATGTTCCTGGGGCGGCTGTTGGCAAGCTGGACGAACTTCAATAGTGGAATAAGACCGACGCGGACGAGCGGTCCACCACAAGCATCCTTCATGATAGTTAAAATCAGTTTCAGTAGCTCGTGCGCCATATTCGGCTAGAAATTCTCTAAAAATTTCACCGCACGGCTCATAAACCCCATCACTAACTTTGCGTAAAACAAATCTTTGTGAAATTAAATAATCAAACCACTCCTTAACACTCAAAAACCAAAATCTTGGAATACCGACTTGCCCCATAAATCCATCAAATCTGTCCCAAAAAAGTTCGCGCAAAGCATAGTTGCCATTACGACCAGCGCGCGAAATCGTAGAATTGGCAGTTAGAGCAATGATCGGGCCGGATAAGGCATTCATGACGTTTGCTGCGCGCAAAACTTCAGTCTGCGAAATATCTATATGGCACTGATCAGAAGCAACGATGGTGGCGTCGTGCACAAACCTATCGCCCAAGCTTTGAATTAGCGCCTTATATCGACCCTTCTTAACCCAAAGAGGCTTGGCTCCCAAAGTTCGCGGTTGCATGCCATAACCTAAGACACGCATTCCGCGCCCCCTTGCAGCTTGCGCCAATTCTTGCACGACTTGATTAAAACCAGTTTGCATTTTGTAAAGATCTTCACAAACCGGAGAGACTACTTCAATAATGCCGCAACCAGCATCGGTAGTAACAATCCATCCGCTTCTTCTATTCTTTACGCCGACGCAAAAATCACGATTAGTATCATCAAAAAATTTATCCCAAGAAGTGCCGAAACCGTCCCAAAGCAAGGAAGCATTGCCTGTTCGGGCATCAGCTTCCATAACCAGCGGTAATTCTGCTTCACGGCCAATATGACGCCAACTTACTTCTCGTTTAAAACCGTCAAGGTACCAAAACGCATCTATCATGCGCCTCCTCCATAATTTTGACCCTAACATGGACAAAATTGGCCGTCAACAATTCTATCTGACAAAACAATTTACAAAGGGCGCCCTTGCTCATAAAAACGCCCCTTGTAAACAAACAATATTAAATAAATTACCCTGCGGTTTCCGCAGGGTAAAATCAAATTTCAAGTTAAAAAATATCATTCTTTAGCGCTTATATTTTTATTATTACATTCATCAAGTTCACAGATTAGGAGATTCTCACGCATGCCCACAAAACGAAAATCAGATCCTAAAAATACTGTGTGACTTGATCCACTGCTCAAGCATACTCCTTTAGTGCAGACCGTCGGCTTTAAAATTGTATTAAATCTTATATTCGGAGACATAAGACCTCTTGCATAATAATTTTTCGTTACGAAATGCGTAAATTTTGAAGCGAAAAATGTGCAGGGCGACGAAGCCTTATACAGAGTATAAGGCGAGGAGCCCCCAAAATCAAGGGCGAAGCCTGAACATTTTGCAGCCGAAATTTACGCATTGTAGTAGAAAAGATTATTTTGCAAGAGGTCTATAATATTAAGTCGCTAAGTTATTAGGTCATTGGGTCACTGAGTACTTCCACTTTACCACTATCAAAAACAATGTCAAATTATCTAGATACTAATCACAACTATTTATAGTCAGTTCTGCCTGCAGCGGATCAGGTGTTAAAATGTATGCGCTTCGTGCACTGTTTTATAATCACAAAGCTCATCCTCGTTAAACCATAACCAAACTTCACGTTCTGCATCAGGCGCGTCAGCTGAAGCATGGATTAAGTTCTCTACTCCTTTGCCGCGGGCGTCAGCATAACTAAAACTTACATGAGCAAAATCGCCCCTAATAGTTCCAGGCGCGGCCGCTTTAGGTTCAGTGGCGCCAATAATCTTGCGAACATTTAGAACGGCACCAACGCCCTCAAGCACAACAGCCAAAGCCGGTCCGCTTTTTAGAAAATCAACCATGCGTTCGCGCACAACCTTACCCCGACGTTTTTCTAAATCTTTAGTATAATGTTTTAGGGCATGAGCTTGGTCTACCTGCCGCATTTTCATACCAACAATTTTCATCCCGGCATCTTCAAAACGCGCAATGATCCGGCCAATAAGCCCGCGCTTAATCCCATCTGGTTTAATTAAAACTAGCGTGCGTTCTAACTGCATATGTAACGATTGTACAAGATCCAGCGAAAAATTAAAATCCCCCCGAAATCTCGAGAGGATTACCACCTAAATATTCTGCGGAATCGATCAGTGACAAGCTCGCTTAGGAGTTCTAGACCATCATGAATAAAAATCACGCCAACTTGAAACCAGCTTGGATCTTCCATTTCTTCAACTGCCTGATCAACTTGCCTCATGCTGCGCAAAATTACTAAACGATAAGTCAAGCCCCATTTGGAAAATTCAGCTTCTACAAGGCGCTGGCTCTGCCCGACAATCCGGCCTTTTAAAAAAACAACGCGGCGAATCACCTCTTCGACATCTTGACTAGAAAGATCGTTCTTTAACCATAAACGCACTCGCGCGCGCATTAATCACCTCCTTTTTTTATTGAAGGCCTACTAATATAGTATACAAGTGGTATTGAAAAAAAGTCAATAAAATGATAGTTTAAGTAAATGATACGGGCGCGTAGCTCAGTGGTAGAGCAAGCGTCTTATAAGCGCTAGGTCGCAGGTCCGATCCCTGCCGCGCCCAAATTGGATTTATCTAAATCACGCATCAACGGTATTCTAAATGACTATGCGAGAAAAGTATATGACGCCAAGAATTTCTAAAGAAAAAGTTATTCCTGTAAAAAAGCTGGGAAAAAAGCTCGAAAATGAGCCTGGTTTAGAATTTACTAAAAAACTTTATCAAGAATTTCCTAAGGCGGAAATTTATGTCGTCGGCGGCACAGTGCGTGATTGTATGATGGGGCGAGATGATTCCAAAGACTATGATTTAGTTGTAAGAAATGTACCGGCTAAAGAATTGGCTAAAACACTTGGCTTGCTCGGCCGACTAGATTTGGTGGGCGCGCGTTTTGGGGTTTTCAAATTTGTGCCGCGAGCTCATGAGCTCGCGCAAGCTATTGATATTGCCTTGCCGCGCCGCGATATCGCTTTTGGCACTGGTGGCTACCGTGATTTTGAAACACAATCTGATCCCGGTCTTGCCGTTGAAGAAGATCTTAGTCGCCGTGATTTTACTTGGAATGCTATGGCTTGGGAATTGCGCCAGGGTAACTTAGTTGATCCGTTCGGTGGAATTTTTGATCTTGAGGCGGGGCTTGTCAGGGCCGTGGGCAAACCAGAAGAAAGATTTGGAGAAGATTACTCAAGAATGCTTCGAGCAATCCGTTTTGCCGCCCGTTTTGGATTTAAAATTGAGCCGGACACTTGGCAAGCGATACAAAAATTAGCCTCGCATATCGATGATGAAAAAATGGTTGCGGGTAAAATTGAACGCATTGTGCCTTATGAAGTTATAGCGCGCGAATTTTTAAAAGCCCTGTACGCTGATCCGCTACGCGCCTTAGAATTATATGAAAACGCTGGCTTACTCTTACGAGTTCTGCCGGAATTAGAAGCGATGCGCGCTTGTCCTCAACCGCCACAATTTCATCGTGAAGGCGATGTTTGGACGCATACTAAAATGGCCTTGGCCAATCTTCATAGTCAAGGCTTTAAAGAATTATTTGGCAGAGATCCATCACCCGAAGTAGTTTTTGCCGTGCTTTTGCATGATGTGGGTAAGCCGGCAACTTTAAAAACTCCTGAACATGACGGAGCTAATCGTATTCGTTTTGACGGCCATGACCAAGTAGGAGCAGCCATAACGGAAAAAATTTGCGAGCGGTTAAAAATTAACGCTGTGCCTGATATTGAGATTGACACTGGCCGCGTTGTCTGGCTCGTGCGCAATCACTTATTTACTTTAAATACCAATCTTAGCACAGTGCGCAAAACTACGCTTGAGAAGTATTTTTTTAATCCGCAAAATCCTGGTCAAGAATTGTTAGAGGTAACTTACGCTGATGCCACCGCTGCCATTCCGCTTACAGGCGAACCAGATCTTGGAAACTTGAAAAAAGTGTTCACCTTAATTCAAGAACTGGATGAACTTAGGAGAGAAAGGCCGGCCCTGCCTAAAGCACTCTTAAATGGCGATGAAATCATGAAGATCTTAAAGCTTAAACCTGGCCCCAAGGTAGGCAAAATAATTTTAGAGTTGCGGGAAGCGCAACTTGGAGGACGAGTGACAACTAAAAAAGAAGCAGCCATGTTTATCAAAAAAAATATAATTCCAAGTAATAAATCGGGTTCATTAAAACACTAGAACATAAAAAACACAGGAACAACTTGTTTTCATGTTTTAATGTTTTCATGTTTTCATGAAAATGAAAATCTTGCATGAAAGCCCCAACTTTTTAATCGTTGACAAACCATCTGGCCAACTAGTATTGCCTATTCCTAAATCGCAAGAGGTAACACTGCGCGATGAAATTTTAGAAAAATATCCAGAAATTACTGAATTTGATAGCGAGCGGGCAGGTATTGTTCACCGCCTTGATCGTGAAACATCGGGGCTAATTATTGTTGCTCGCGCGCTGGGCGCCTTGCGTTTTTTTCAAGGAGAATTTGGCGCTAGACGCATAAAAAAAGAATATATTGCTTTGGCGCGCGGAGTTTTAAAAAAAGATCATGAAATAATTGATCTACCGCTTGGCCGTTCAACCTTCGGAAAAATCGTGCCGCATCCAGTGCGAAAAAAAGAACGAGAAGCCATTACCGAATATGAGGTGTTAGAGCGTCTTAAAGATTTTACATTATTACGCGTCTTACCACGTACTGGACGAATGCATCAAATCCGCGCCCATTTGGCGGCTATCGGACATCCACTAGTTGGAGACAAGCTTTATGCCACAAGGGCATCAAAACATGAAAATATGAAAACAAAAAAATGTGGAGACACGGAAACAGAATCGCCAAGATTATTTTTGCACGCGAGTAAATTAGAATTTTTTGATCCAGACGCCAAGTGGCGCACTTTTGAATCACCATTGCCATTAGATTTAAAGCAATGGCTGGAGAAAATTAAACAGGCTGATTAACGATTTAACAGGGCTACGATTTAACAGCTAACTATTGACTTTTTTGAGCAGATATGCTAGTCTTTAAAAGACTGTCGGAGCGCGGTACCTGCGAGTACTGGAAGCTTCCTCCGGGGGGTGGACAGGTTTTTGTATGGGAGCCGCTTCCCTTTCGAGGGAGGGGAGGTCCCAAAAAAAGGAGCACCCCCCTTTTTTTTAAATAACTATTCTTAAATCATGCAAAACGAGTCAGAGATAAAAATCTTAGATCTAAAACCAGGCCAGGTGGTGCGTGTTCATCAAAAAATTCGTGAAATTAACCCTAAGGGCGAGGAAAAAGAACGCGTTCAGATTTTTGAAGGCATGATCTTAGCTATTAAAGGCCAGGATGCGCAAAGCCGTACTATTACTGTTAGAAAAATTTCTGACGGTGTTGGTGTTGAAAAGATTTTTCCACTAAATATGCCGTCGCTCGATAAGATCGAGGTTATTAAAACACACGCAGTTCGCCGGGCAAAGCTGTATTACCTTAGAAACTATAACAGAAAATTAAAAGAAATTAAAAAATAAAAAATCCGAGCGAGCTCGGATTTTTACTTATTAAGTACTTTGAATTAGGAGATGCCCCGTTCGCTTTCGCCCGCACAGAAACGAGTGTCGGCATACTAATTAAGTTGAATTTCGTAAATAAAAAACAAATTATACAAAACTCCACACCCATTATACAAAACTCCATGCCCAAATCTTTATACCGAATCTTCACCCAAATCTTTATACTAAATTTTTTATCCCAAAGAAATTGCCGATCGGCAATTTCTTTGGGAGGCGGAATCAAAAAACGGAATCGAAAAATCAAAAATAAAAAGCCTGTTAAAAATAAAAATCCTAAAGCATTTGCTTCAAATACTGCCCAGTATAGCTCGCCTTCACTCTGGCAATATCACGCGGCGTGCCTTGGGCGACAACATAACCGCCATATCGGCCGCCGCCCGGGCCCAAGTCAATTACCCAATCAGCATTTTTTATCACATCAAGGTTGTGCTCGATGACAAGCACGGTATTGCCCTTATCAACTAATTGATTCAATACTCTAAGCAATTTTTTAATATCGTCAAAATGAAGACCGGTCGTAGGTTCATCAAGAATATAGAGCGTGCGGCCAGTTTCACGACGCGCGAGTTCAGTGGCTAATTTTACGCGCTGGGCTTCGCCGCCAGATAATTTATTAGCTGGCTGACCGAGTTTAATATAGCCCAAGCCAACATCAGTTAAAATGGATAGTTTATCAAAGATGTTGCTCTGGTCGTGGAAAAATTTATGAGCCTCATCAGTTGTCATTTTAAGCACATCGGCAATATTTTTTCC
>CAZVIU010000036.1:0-9391 GCA_964626935.1 uncultured Gammaproteobacteria bacterium | reverse complement strand
CGAAATTACCGCAAAGCGATTTTGATAACGAGGAAAAATAAGTCAAACTTCAGATATGCGAATACGTTAATCAAAATTTTGGTCAACAAATAATTTGAGATGTTTTGAAAGTTAACTATCATAACAACAAAATCTTTAACGCTGCTTTTTTGTCTTTTGAATACAATTTTCCCCAAGCAATAATTAAGGCATGATATTGATTATAAAGTTTAGCGCGGCGCGGCAGTTGGTGCACGAAAAACTTTTTATACTCATCATAGGTTTTAAAACGCAAGCCAAAACATTCACACAACTGCCGTGTATACGCATCAATGACAAAAGTTGGCTTGCCACCAGCGTACAAAATCATTGAATCAGCAGTTTCTGGGCCGATACCCCATAATTCTAACAATTGACATCTGACAATTGACACTTGACTATTAAAAAATTTTCGCAGATCGCCATTATAATTTTCCAATAGAAATTTTGAAAAGATTTTGAGCTTTTTGGTTTTTTGACGAAAATACCCGGCTGGATAAAGGCAGGTTTGAAGTTTTTTAGTCCCACACCTAAGTAATGCTCCGGGCGTTAGGAGATTAGCTTTGACTAAATTGGCTATGGCTTTTTCCACATTTTTCCAAGCTGTGTTCTGTGTCAAGATCGCTCCAACACAAATTTCAAACTGATGATCACAATTAAAAAAGGGCTTGCCGCGAGGAGCCGAGGGCTCTGCCCGAAAAGCGACGAGCGGCCACCACCCCTGCGGCCCAAAATAATTATATAAATTCTTATAAATCTTAAGTAGCTCCATAATTATAATCTACCTCACATTTATTAAAAGTTACAATAAAACAAACCGCGCAAGTTGCGCGGTTTTTATAAATAAGACCTCGATAAGATTTTAGTTCCATATTTTCTGGCGCTTCCCGGAACGCTTCCTACGTTCAGCTTTTAATCTAATCAAGATCACGATATCTTTCCATATAGATTGTAGGGTAATGGAAAAATATTTACTCCGACCACAATCAGGGCAGGTGAGACGTTTCGTGCTGCCCTCATAACCGTGAGCGTAATCAATCACCAACCGCGTATGATTAATACATGCTTTATTCGGACACTTGAACAGATAGAATGGCGCTTCTCCGGTCCAGCCAAGTTTGCTGCCATTATAAAGAAAAACTATCATGCCCAAACGAGCTTTCAATCTTTGAGATCGAGAGGCTCGCCGCAAATAAATCAGATCTTCAGTGTCCACTTCCCTCCTCCTTTTTTGGCATTACGATCCCGCTGACTATCAGGAGAGGTGATCTTTATAAAGATTGCCGCGGTCCGATGTCCATCAGACCTCGCAATGACACAAAAAAACTCTGTGATCGCTTATAATAAAAACTAAAAAATTCGCTTAAGAATTATTTTAAAGATCTAAGAAATTCTAAAATTGTTCGTGTGCCAAAACCGCTCCCGCCAACTGGCACATAAGGCAAAATTTCGCGCTCGGCCCAAGCTGGACCAGCAATATCTAAATGTACCCAAGGAATATTATCAACAAACTCCTCTAAAAACAAGGCCGCGGTAATCGCGCTACCATAACGCGTTTTTCCAGAATTTCTAATATCAGCCACTGGGCTTTTAATAAACTCGCGATATTCCTTGACCATTGGCAGTAACCAAAATTGTTCGCCAGATTGCTTGGCAGCAGCCCCAATCTTTAACGCTAACTTGTCGTTGTTAGTAAACATTCCGCCAACTTCTTCGCCCAGCGCGACCATGCAAGCGCCAGTCAAGGTGGCTAAGTCAACAATTAAATCTGGCTTGAGGGTGGCGGCATAAGACAAGGAGTCGGCCAAAGTTACCCGGCCTTCAGCATCAGTATGAATTATCTCAATTGTTTTTCCATTCATCGCCCGCACAATATCTCCGGGTTTATAAGCTCGACCGCCGGGCATATTTTCAGTAGCGGCAAAAATTCCATGAATTTCATAAGGCAAGTTCAGGTCTTTGAGGGCCGCAAAAACGCCCAGTACGCTAGCCGCGCCAGCCATGTCCAATTTCATAGTTTCCATGGCTGTGTCTGGCTTGATTTGCAAACCACCAGAATCGAAAGTGATGGCTTTGCCAACAAGCGCAATTCTTTTATGCTTCTTTTTAATATTACCTGAAGTCGCTTCTATCTTGTTAGATCGCGCAAAATCGCTTCTATATATAAGGTGAACAAAATACGGCTCTTCTGCCGCTCCTTGCGCTACTCCTAAAAACGCGCCCAAGCCGCGCCGCTGACACTCGGCACGATCAAAAACTTGCAATTTAATTTTGCCGTTGGATTTTTTAACAATCTCGCGGGCATGCTCTACTAAATGCGACGGCGTCATAATCGATGCTGGCTCATTAACTAAGTCTCGAGCATAAGTTGTAGCTTCGGTATTTATTTTTGCTTCACAAATCCCCTGCTCGGCTTGTCGCACCTTGGCCGCGTCTAAATCTAAAATAGTTAATTCCTCCAAAGACCGACGATGCGCTTCTTTTTTGTGTTCAGCGCCTTTATAGGTTAGATATTCATAATTTGCAAGAAGCGCGCCTTCGCTAAAAGCACGAGCAGCATGACGTGGAGCTAACTTACCAACCCCAACTCCATGAAAGATTGTGCCAACGCGCTTAGCGTTATTTTTCTTAGCTAGCTTAACTAGTTGCGCGCCAACTTGACGAATAGTTTCTAAATTAAAATCAGCTCGCTTGCCTAAGCCAATAACACCAATTTTTTTGGCGGAAATTTTTCCATGTGTATGAATTAGGTAGGTTTCTCCCGGCTTGCCTTTAAATTCTTCATGAACTAACTCTTCGGCAAGTAATCCCCCAAGCGCTTTATCAATCGCACGAGTGCCCCCACCCAAAACAACTCTCTTGCCTTTTTTAACTGGCAAATCCTCAAACAAATTAACCACTAATAAATCACAGGAAAATTCTGTTAAATTTTGCTTTTTAGCCAATAGTTTCATAACTATTTAAACTTAGAATAAAAATGTATTTTTGGCAAGGCGCTACTCTCATGCCATAAAATAATTAGTTCGGCTATTCTCTAATTCGCGCGAATAGGTAAATAGAACTAATGGTTAAAGTGGGGTACCAAAAAAGAGCGCAAGTACGCTCTTAGATAAAATTTACCGCTTCAGTCCAGTTTCTCAGAAGTTAATCTTACCTCTAATTTCACACCAAGTTTTCGCTACTGCGCAAGCATTTTCAAAAGCAATTGGATTGAAGAAGTCGACCTCGGTTCTTGATAGCTCGTCGCGCAAGGCGCAAACAGCAACTTGTCCATTACGCAAGAGTTGCTCGAGTATAGCCGCTTTGCAAGACGCGTCAACGTATTTATCAAATCTCCTTGTCTTAGAGGTCTCAATTATTTCTCTATATTCGGCAAGTTTCCGGCGCAGTTGCTCAACTCTTCCCTGATCAGTCGGTAGAACCAACACATTTCGTGAAGTTTCAGCCATGGTTTTCCTCCTCTGGTTATTGGGGTTTCGCCTCGATAATTTGCTCATTCCTGGCAGGAACAATAGTCTGGACAAGGCGACCAGGCTTCACAAACTTTAAAACACTCTGGATCATGACAGTCCCAAAGACCATCGCCATCCATGTCCCAGCCATCAAAACAGGCCCAGTCTGGCGGCAAAAGCCGACAACCATAAACTGGATCACAGAACTGCACTTCAGAGGCACAAAGCTTGTCGTCGGGAACACTACGACAGCCGTATACTGGGAAACACTGGTCACGCGTGCAATCCGCGCCATCATTGCAGTCTAGCGCCGGGCCACGGATACATTGACTACGAACACAATGTTCTTGGCCATCACAAAAATTACCATTATCGCAATCAGCATTTTCATCACACTCAATTACAGAAACATAAGCATCAGGATCTTCGCCACAGGCAAACAAACTTAATTGCGCGAAACCAGCTAAAAATAACGCTTTGTTACTGGGCACTGGCTCCTCCTTTAAGCGCAGTTTACTTTTAACATAAACGAAAACCCCTGTCAAGGGGTTTATCTATGATCAAATAACTCTCTAGAGTTCCGCAAAATTGTTGCCGAAGTGTCAGCGCCAACTGAAACAATAGCAACTCTTACACCCACAAGTTCTTCAACATGTCTAACATAAGCTCTGGCTTCATCGGGTAAATCAGTAAAATATTTAGTTGGCTTGAACTTGTCCCAACCAGCGAGTGTTTCATAAACTGGCTTGATTTGATCAAACGGCAAACCAGGATTTAAAACTTTGTGCGTTGCTTGACCAACCTTATAACTCAAACAAACTTGCACCTTTTCAAAACCCGACAAAATATCAAGCTTAGTTAGGGCAAGATAGTCAATGCCTGAAACTCTAATCGCATAACGCAAGGCCGGGATATCTAGCCAACCACAGCGTCTGGCACGGCCAGTAGTTGCTCCGTATTCACCGCCAAGCTCACGTAATCTCGCGCCAGTCTCATCTTCAAGTTCAGTTGGGAATGGCCCAGCGCCAACTCGCGTTGTATAAGCCTTAGATACGCCGAGAACATGCTTCATAAATCTCATTGGCAAACCACAAGAAGTAGCCGCGGCCGAAGCGACTGTATGCGAAGAGGTCACATAAGGATAGATGCCATGAAAAATATCTAAGAGCGCGCCTTGGGCACCCTCAAAAAGAACCGGAATATCATCGCTTAGTTTGTCATACAAAATTTCACTAGTATCAACAAAACGAACAAAATCCATAGCACGCAACCTTTGCATGGCTTTCTCATAATGCTTCGGATCGGCCGTAAGCAAATCCCTAACCCTTATCCCGCGTCTGGCTACACGATCTTCATAAGCTGGACCAATACCGCGCCGAGTTGTGCCTAAATGCTGATTCCGTTCTCCATCTACATATTTATGTGTCTCGGTTACAATGTGAGCATCAAGATCAACATAAATAGTAGCATTTTCCAATCCGCCAACTGCTTTAATCGCTTCAATTTCTTGGACTAAAACTTCAAAATTAATAACCATGCCGCGAGCGAGATATAGCGAACGACGCGGCCGAAAAATCGCTGAAGGCAAAAGATGCGTGGCAACTCTAACCCCATTCCGCTCTATACTATGACCAGCATTATCGCCGCCGCCAAATCTAACTACTCTATAAAAACCGGCAGACATGACATCAATGATTTTCCCCTTGCCCTCATCACCCCATTGAGCGCCAACAACTACGGTTCCGGGCATGTTTCCTCCTCTCCTTTTTTCTTTTTTAAAGAACTAATTATTGCCTTGGACGATAAATCCTTTAACAGCAACAGAGAAATGTTCTAAAAAGACGCAGTCGCTCGACCTCCGAAACACTTTTTATAACATTTCTCTGTTGTTATTCTACCAATCTTAGTTCTCCATCTTCAACTTCAACTTTAACTTCTTCTAGCGGTTTATCTGCCGGGCCGTTAATAACTTGGCCATCAAGTTTAAACCTGGCGCCATGACATGGACAATACAAATTTTTCTCATTTTTGTCAAACTCGACAATGCAAAATTTATGCGTACATAAGGCGCTTACGGCTTTAATCTTGTCTCCATCCTGATGAGCAGCAACTTTTTTGCCAGACAATTTTCCAACTACCGCGCCACTAGAGCAAACATCCTCAAGCGTTAAATCTTTTAGATGATGAGCGAGATGATCGTGCATAGAGGTACGAACTACGAACTAATCACGAAAATTACGAATATTAATGAGGTAGAATCATTGTGAGGGTACGAACTATGAATCCCGACTTCAGTTAAGGATCCTTGATAAAATCGGGACTAATCACAAACATACGAACTTCTTATTATTATTGCTAAGACCTTTTACAAAAGAGCTATATCCTATTTCAGTAAAGCTTGGTCAATGACAGCTTTTAGTTGCTCAAAGGGCACGGCGCCGGAAACGGGAATATTACCAATAACTGTGTACGGGGTGCCGCGCACTCCGCTGGCTAACCCTTGCTCATAATCTAAATCAACCTTGCTCGCGTACTTGCCAGAACTAACACAGGCATTAAATTTATCAACATTTAACTTTAGTTCCCCGGCTAACTTTTCCCAAAAATCAGTTCCAAATTCATCTTGTCGCGCGAAAAGCGCGTCATGGTATTCCCAAAACTTACCTTGCTCGCTAGCGCACTCAGAAGCCAGCGCTGCCGGTCGCGCCCAGGGATGAATTGAATCAAGTGGAAAATGTTTGTAAACAAAGCGAACCTTGCTACCATACTCTTTTAAAACCTGTTGGATCGTTGGCACAAAACGCTGGCAAAACGGACATTGAAAATCAGAAAATTCTACGATTGCTAATTTGGCTTTGGAATTACCACGAACATGATCTGTTTTAGAATCAACTTTTACTTCAACATTGCCAACTGGTGGATCATTAGGCGCTTGCGGTGAAACTGTTGGCGCCCCCTGAACAACTTTAGGAGAATTACCAGCGCCCGTCCCGCTGGTAATTCGTCCCCCTAAACCTACCACCAACATAATTACTAATCCAACTGTAGCCGCGCTACCAAGACCAGAGACAATTCCAAAAATAAAAGCGGTCTTTGACGGCACGCCCTCGAGCCAAGACGGTTTATCGTGATTAAACATATGGGTACGAACTACGAACTCCGCCTTAGGCGGACGAAAACTACGAAATATAAATTATTCTTAAGAATAATTTAGTGTCCGCGATTCGTTAATGATTATTAAATTTATTAGGCTTTAATAACCACTATTATAATATAACAACAAAATCTTTGCAACAAAAACCCCCTAAGGCGGGGGTGATGGAACATTCAAGTCTTTGAGTTTCCCAAGGTGAGTAAATTCGGGGTCGCAGATATCGCCATCGTGATCAGCATCTAAAAACATATCCATATTGTCTTTGGGATGACCTTTTTTATTTTTTCTCAAGTCAACAAGATAGCTCACGGGATACTCATCCATATGCATCTTGGCGCCTTCCAGCCGCGCTCTTCTACAAGTAGTAAAATCAACAATTCCATCCTTTTTTAAAATATCCCATTCCAAACATAATATCTTTGGGTCTTTATCATTATCAAAAACTAGGCGAAGTAATCGCGATTCAGCGTTTAGCGGGGCATAATTCTTTCTCGTAACGATAGCAGTGATGATCGGAAGAGCTACGTCTGGCTCGTTAGGAACCTTAAACTTCGTGGCAACGCTATCTGCAGTACATTCGTATTTTTTGTCAGGATCAGATTTGGCGCTTGTTTGTAGCTTGGGTTGACTATCTTTGGGGTCAGCTAATTTTAGTGGCGTACTTGGTGCTTGATCGGCTCGTACAGGAATAGCAAGTGTAAAAATTGTTAAAAGTACGAATCGTCTAGATTGTCTCATGTTCCTCCTCCCAACTCTCTCTTTTTTAACATAAGATAAGAATTAACGCAATCATCAATTCTTAATTTCCCGACACTTCGGTCGGGATCCCGACAAGCCAGTAGCTGGGCCCGAAGCGCCCAAGGCGCTTCGGGCCCAAAACAAAGCTCGAAGCGCTCCTAATAGCGCTTTGAGTGCCGATACTATGATCGGCATCCTGTATCTTGGGTATCAGGACTTTACGTTGGGACTCAATTCTAGTTTTCATTCTATATCAAAATCCTTTAACGCAGACATTGTGCGCTTCAACTTGGATATTGTACTCGGCCACAACACTGGCGCCTTCTTCCTGAATTTTTTTAATTTTATCTATTAGGCTGTTATATACATTAATTTTTTGTTTGATTCCCTCGGTCATTTCTTGGATTTGATTATTGTAAGCAAGGCCGGCGTTAACTTTTTCTTGCCCCTGATCCTGAAGGGTCTTGCCATCGTTCCAGTAACTTTCCGCTGACGCGCGTGAACGCGTGTCGCGATAAACTTGATTCCCCTGATCAATTTTTTGATTACCTTGAGTAATCAAAGTTTCGCCATCATCAATTAATTGGCGCGCTGATTCATAAAGCGCGTCGCGTTCACTGGTTGATTTGTTAATTTCTAATTTTATGCTATCGGCTTGACCGCTAAAATTTTTAATCTCGGCGTTAGTCAGGTCAATTTTGGCCGCAAGGTTATTATCTACGGCTGGACAAACAGATCCAGCAGTAGCAAAAGTCTGCACAGCCAGCCAGGTGGCGCGCCCTTCAAAAATTCCCTGACTAACGGCAACTCCAATTTCACGAAATTTTGGATTTAGAATGTTGGCGCGATGTCCAGGACTGGCCATCCAAGCATCAATTAAGGCCTTATCATCATGAAAATTCCCTAAAGCTAAATTTTCTCCAACAACTATAAATTCATAACCAATGCTTTTAACTAAATCCCCTGCTCCCAGCCCTTGAGGATTTATGTGTTCAAAATATTGCTGAGTAAACATATCATTAAGTTTTTGCATAGCAACTTGATCTAAGAGATTATTGCGAGCCAAAATAGACGCGCCTTGCTCTGCCCGATAAGCATTGGTCCAAAGCGCTATGCCTGAAGTTGTCAAGTTTGCAAGCGGAGCTTCTAAATCCATACGTAATGGCGGAGGAGCTAAAACTTTTGGTTCAATAATGGCTTTCTCAATTTTTTTGGCAACTTTTTTTATCTCAACAGTTACCAGGGTTTCTGGTATCTTTAAAGTTTCGGATGTTTCAAGCGTTTGTATAATCCCTGGAGTTTTCAAATCTTTAAAAAAATCACGCTTGGGAAATCCAAGGTGGAAAAGCACTGACCAAGCTAAAACAACGATTAAAATTAAATTAAGCGCTAAAAATATTAAAATAATTTTCCACGGTAGACGTCTCATAAGATCTTCCAATTATATCAAAAAAGCACAGAAGAATCTCTGTGCTTAAACTATCCATTATAACTCCACTTAGCTTTATTAGCTTTAAGTTCATCAGGTCTAACGCTAAAGGGCTCTAACGCAACATTACATTGACACTTAGCTTGGCCATCGGAAGTTCTTTGGCGACACTGCGGACAAACTTGCCACTTACGAATCACCGCTGGTTGAAATAATGCTTTTTCACTAACTACTCGAGCATTTAAATCAATGGAGCTTTCAAAAATATCAGGTACGTCGTCTCCAGATGTAATTGCTTCCCACGGACATTCAGGTACGCAAGCATCACAATTAATACAAGTTTCGGGATCAATATACAATTGGGCTGGCAGATCAGGGCCCGGATTTATGGGTTCAAAAAAACACTCAACCGGACAAACTTGAGCACAGGCTGTATCCAGGCAAGTTTGACACATACTATTAACTACGTAGGCTTCCGCTTTCTTGGCCATCTCTGCTCCTCTTTAATAGCCTTAAATATCGTCAAGGCAGGCTTGAATTTCTGGATTACAATAGGCCGAGGCGCAATCAATACAAGCTTGAGATTCTAGATCATAACAC
>CAZVIU010000035.1:0-9591 GCA_964626935.1 uncultured Gammaproteobacteria bacterium | reverse complement strand
TTCTGCAACATAGTTGTATAGATTATACTCTATACAACGTATCGTAGTACGACAACTAAGCAGCTTTCCTGGGTCGAGTTTCGTGTTGCGCCCGATTCAGAGATCTGATCGCAAAATCCTCAATGACTAAATGACTTAATGACTTACTTAAAGCAGTCACTAAGAATGACGCCAAGGATTAATGCCAGAACAAGCGCGATTCCAAACATACGGAAAATGTTTTGAGTTCTTTCTCCCAAGCGACCAACTAACTTATCAACAATCTTACCGCCGTCTAATGGATAGATGGGCAGAGCATTAAACAGGGCCAAATTTAATGACATAAACCCAGCAAAATGCAAAGCACTAACAAAATTAGACGAGGATTTGCCGGCGGCCTTAACAATACTAACCGGACCGCCAACAGCCTGACTGCCAAATTTCAAGAGCGCGAACACAACTAAGGCAATAGTTGCGAGTCCCAAGAGCGGCACAACATAAGCTGACAAAGCTTTCCGAGCATAAATAACAAAAGCAATAAGAGAGAAGGTGGCCGTGGCAATAAGTTGGTTTTGCGGATTGGCTAAACTCACTCCAGGATCAAAAAATGGTTCAAGAAAAAATACAGCTAACCAGAAAAGTAAGTTAGCCAGCGGTCCGGCGCCAAAAATGGCTGCGCTTTCTCTATACGGCAGGGCCTCAATCAACTTATTTCCTTCATCAGATGGTTAAACATAAGCGCCTAAAGTAAGGGATTCAAAGTAAACATCATGTTGGGAAATCGTTTAGAACGCCAGCGAATTTACAATAATCTACCTGTTGGAAAACCAAGACCGGCTTCAACAACCGAAATCTTTCGCCGACTCATTTCAAACCAGTGCGCTGCTTCATGAAAAACCAATAAAAGTACGATTAAAGCAATGGTGACTGTAAAGAGCATTTTTCCTCCTTCTGAACTTCAAGTCTTACCACCTAAACACGGAACATCAAAATAGTCAATTTAGTATATAATGCATCGTCTTGCCGTCTTGACACAAAACTGCGCAATCACGCAGTTTTGTGTCAAATGCCATAATTTGTGTCAGGTGTCATAATTAAAAGTGTCTCATGACTAAATTTTAGTTTTTTCCGATTTTACGATGTCTTTAAAATTGAAGATAGCGCCGTTTTGCTTGTTTCTAAAACTACCTGCTCCTGATTATTTATATCTTTAGCCGTCTTGGCCTCAAGCCTTTGATTGTTCGTCGCAATGGCAAAAAGGAGTCCGTAATCAGCCTTGAGCACATCAAGCGATTGATAAAAAGTCTGGAGGGATTGATTGCTGTCACAATTATAAATATCATCTAACTCATCGCCGCCCAAGGTGTTCCAATATTTATTTGGCACTTGATTAGAGGCTAAAGGAATTTCTAAAGTTTCTTTGCTGGCAAAATTTTCTAAAGTGCTTTGCGCTTGTCGCACTTCTTGAGCTAAAAAGAATAAAGTATTTTAAAAATTTTTTACACTTTGATAAGTCAAAACTACCAAGCCGCTTAAGATGCTAGTTAAAAAGGGACAAGAAAATAAAGCGCAGTGATTTTAATAATTTTTGCCTGGTTCATACTGGGTAACTCAATGACTAAATGACTCAAGGCCTCAATGCTCTTAAGGCCGAACGAAGATGACGAAGATCTTGATCTCTTCGTCGACCAGCCCTCTTGTCCTTAATTGCGCGAGATAACTCAACTTCAGCCATATCGCTAAGCTCGTCCTTAATCTTATCATAATTATGGAGTGAGGCCTCGTGTTCAATACGCCACCAATCATCTTCTCTCATAGTAGTATGTAATAGACCTAAGACTGCTTCAATCGCAGGCCCCGGTGTCATCTTGTCTGTTTCAAAACCATAGGCTGGCAAACCCGGACGTTTATCCAAAAGGTCGTATAGAGCGCCAACAAAATCTCTTACCTCCATCCAGCCTAATATACTGCCGCTTCCGCCAGTTTGCTCACCAATTGCTTCTTCCAGTATCTCAATGCATTCTTCAAGCTTTCCTGCTTTTAATACATCTTCAGCCTGTTTTATCTTTTTGGCTGATTGCAAATACGCTTCTAATAATTCTGGCTTATTTGATTGTGCTTTCAAGCTTATTATATCTTGCTCAATAACTTTATAAAATCTCACGAGGTGAAGACTTAAGAAATCGTAGGTAGGCTCACCACGTCTTTCTGGAAGTCTTTGTTCCTCCAATCGCTTAAGAAAGGTTGGCCACTTAACTAAAGGAATTGTGAGCAGGGCAGTGCGAATTTCCAAATTTTTCATACCTAATTCTTGCATCCGCTCGATCACCCGAAGACCGCGATAAATTTCTCCATAATATTCATCGCCAAAAACTCGATCAATTATTCGCGCTCTAAAATCATTATCTAGGGAAGTCAAGGTGCTTCCAGTACTTTGAAAACCTCCCTTGTCTTGGGCATAATAATCATAAAACGGCGAGGTGGTTAATATATTATAAATTTCTCCCAAATTTCTTCCTTCGGTAAAATAAGCTAATATCTCGTCATGGGCTTTGGGATCAACCTCACTAATACGTTGATTGCGCGCTCCACTTTCCACCGCATCAGCAATTAAATCCAAATCAGGATTATCTTTTTCATTTTCATCAATAGCTTGAAGTATCAATGTGCTTTTACGAAGATCAAGATCTGGATAAAGACGATGCAGAGCATGCTGGGTTTCATGAAGTTTTATCAAATGTCGATTCTGATCATAAGATGCGCCAGCGGTTTTTTCAGCAATTAATCCGCCCCCAAGATCTTCTAGCCCTTTAGGCGCCTTACCAATAGACATGCCGCCAGCATGACGAGCAAGGGCTTGTTCAGCATCTGTAAGCTCTTCGTTAGGATCAAATTTAGCGGCCACGAAACGAGCAAAGCTTTCCTCTTTTTCAAATCTAAAGTAGAGCGTACCAAAACCTTGAAGCACTTCAACTTCGCCAATATCTTCTGGTTTCATTCTAAACATAGCCGCGGCTAATTCTTGGCCGCGGCCAAATTTTCTTATAAGTTCGGCTGCTTTGTCATGCCTGGCGAATATCTCATCCAATCCTTGTCTAAATAAACCCTGCTGTTTTTCTGTCAGTCTGGCGCGGCGAGCGCCCGCCTCTAAGATATTTACTAACTGATCGTGATTAGCTCTATCTTTGGTAAGAACAAAAAGATCAACCGGATTATCTATCCCGGCTTTATCCATAAGCTCTGCCGCTTTAGCCGGATCTTTATAGACTTCGTCTAATTTTCGCAAGGTCAAACCAGAAGCAGTCATGAGCATATCGTTGGCCGCGTTAATAAGTGTCTCTTGTAATTCTCTTATGGCTTCTTGCTGACGAATATATTCGGCCTTGTGCATTTCTACAAGCCATCGTTCTCGTCGCCGTCCAGCTTCTGGAGTCGTGTCACCTGTTTTTACCAACTTCTTAGTCTCCCTAATTCTTGATTTTAATTTTCGTAGCTCTTTGAATGGGTCCCAAATCATAGTTTCTTCCAGCGCCAAAGCTTCGGCAACTCCAATATGTATATCAATACTGGCTTGCTCAAGTCTATTTTTAAATTTATCCACATTCGCAGTTAAACCAACTTCAACGTCTGCTTCCACTGCTAAAAGTACGTCTTCACTATTTAGTGGAAGCGAACCTAAAGCTTCTAGCTCGCCTTCAAGTTCACGGGCTTCCTTATCAACTGTTTCTAACGTTAGAAGGGCCGCGCCTTCAAGCGTTTCTGGCGCTCCAATTTCAGCTATTTCTAAACGTGGTCTAGGTTCAAGAGCGGGCTCGTCAAATTTTAATGATAATCTTCGCGCCATTGTTGTTAAGGCATTAAGTTGTTGAATCATTAAGTTATTAAGTTATTTAAAAGTTTGTCCGAATGACTCAATGACTAGTAACTTAATGACCTATTATTAAGTTATTGGGTTATTTAGGCTTTTTTAATGCAGCTAAACGACGCTTGGTAAGCGCTGTTTCATAACCTTGGCGAAGCTTTTTTATTTCAGCTTTTATTTCTTTAAGTTCGCTCAAAAATTTCTGTTCGACTTCGCGAATCCCCTGACGAACACTTTTTTCATCTTTCATTTTAAGTCTGGCCATGAATCTTTTCCATGATCCGTAAAAGCGGATAATCGCTGATCTAAACACGGATTTACACGGAATAAATGATAAAACTCTTAGAATTAATTTATTCTCTAACATTGACGTTAAATTTTTCTTTAAGCAAACGGACCAACTTTTGCATAACAGCATCAATCTCGTGATCAGACAAAGTTTTGTTTAACGATTGCAGGGTTATGTGAAAAGCCAGGCTTTTTTTACCCCTGGCAACGCCTTGACCGCGATAAAGATCAAAAAGTTCAATGGCGGTAATAAGCGGATCGGCTCGGCGCAAAACTTTTTGAACTTCAACATATGGAACTGTCTCACCAATGATAAAAGCAATATCGCGCCGGACCAATGGAAACTCTGGAATAGCTGAATATCTTAGCGGCTGGGTTTTTACATCAAGCACAGCGTCCAAATTAAATTCTGCTGTCATACAGGGGCCATTGATTTTCCAAGCAGATTGACGCTCGGTACTAAGCAGCCCCATCCAACCGACCCAAACGCCATTTAAAAATATATCCAAACCTTGTTGAGATTCACGAAATTCCGCCTGCTTGTCTTTGCCAATCAAAAAAACAATGTCACCTTTAAAGGCGCGCCAAATGGTTTCAATGCTCGCGCCTCGAGATAAGCTAACTAAAGCAAGGTGGGTTTGTTCGCTCGGCTGTAGTTCAGCGGCCTTAGGATGGAACACTTTTCCGATCTCAAAAACTTTTACTTCCTCAAAATTTTTGGCATTGCGCGAGGCAGTATCAAGTAAATTACGCAATAAATTAGTTCGCAAAAATTCTTGATTAGGATTTATTGGGTTATCTAATTGTAGGTGTGGCTCATGTTCAATTGAGCTTCCGTCTTTTACCACTGTCTCACGGCTATAAAATGAATAATTATAAACCTCGTCATAACCTAAAGAACAAACAACGTCTGACGCGGCCTTAGATAATCTTTGAAGTGGATTTACAGGTGATAAAACAATTTCTCCTTGCGGACGCGTGGCGCCTAATTTATTAAGCCCATAAATCCTGCCGACTTCTTCATATAAATCTTCAGCAATTTTTATATCTAGACGCCACCAAGGAGAGCGAACACAAAACTTCTGTTCGAGATCCGATCTCAAACGTTTTTGAGATCGAACCTCGGAATAGACAAACCCAAGTGAAGTCAGAATTGATTTAAGCTTTACTGGGGTAAGACGCAAATTAAGCATCTGATTTATGGCGCTAACTTTTTGCGAAATAAAAATTGGTTTATGGGCGGGGGTAGCTCTAACATAAGTTAACGCTCCAACTCGAGGTAATGTCATGGTGTGAGATTCTTCGGCCCTCGGCCCCAAAATAACAAAGGCGCGTGTTTGCGCAAGTTCAGGAAGCAGCCAAGCTATGCCTTTTTCAAAACGCGCTGAAGACTCACTTCTTAAACCTAACTTACGCGAGGTCTTACGCACCGAAACTGGATCAAAAATCGCTGCTTCAAAAACTACATTTTTAGTTTCTGCTGTTATGCCTGTCTCTTCTCCGCCCATGATTCCAGCAATGGCCACGGGTCTTTCCGTGTCAGCAATAACAAGCATGGTTTCATCAAGCTCATATATTTTTCCATCCAACGCTTTCAATTTTTCTCCTTTCTTTGCATTTCTAATAAAGATTTCTGTCTTATTTCGGACTTCGGACTTCAGACTTCGGATTTTCGATTTGGATAGTTTATCCAAATCGAATACGTGCATGGGCTCTCCGGTCTCCAACATCACATAATTAGTAGTATCTACTATATTATTAATCGGCCTTGCGCCGGACATCCATAAACGAGTCTTGATCAGGAGCGATGACTCACCAACTTTTACATTTGTAAAGACTTGGGCAGTATATTTAGGACAAAGTTTCTGATTCGTCACTACGAGCTTGAGATTATAGGTTTTAGATTTTAGATTATAGGTTGTAGGTTCTAGGTTGTGGATTTTTTGTTTAGGTCTTTTGGTGCTTAATTCTTGATTCATGGTTCCTGATTTCTTTCCTAGTGCTGCGGCCAATTCTCTGGCCAACCCCATAACTGACAAACAATCCGCGCGATTGGGTGTGATATCCAAATCCAATATAGCCTGATCTATCCCAAGCGCGCGAGCTAGGGGCGCACCGTCTTTCAAACTAAGTCCTGATAGATCAATGATCTCATTCTCCTCTTCACTTGGGAAAAGTGTTTCTAACCCAATTTCTGCCGAGGCGCAAATCATGCCAGCGCTTTTTACCCCCCTGATTTCAGTTTCTTTAAGCTCCACCAGATCGCCTTGCCCGCGCCATTTTACTTTTGCTCCAGCAAGGGCTAGAGCCACGCTCATTCCCTCGCGCAAATTTGTGCCGCCGCAAATAATTTTATATGTTTTATTGCCAACGCGTGTTTCAACTAAACGCAATTTATCAGCATTAGGATGCTTTTCAATGCGCAAAACTTTGCCAACAACGACTTTCTCAAGCACCCGTGCTGGATACTCGATTTTTTCTACTTCATGTCCCAACAATGTAAAAATCTCCGCCAACTCTTGCGGCGATTTCTTGTCATAATCTATATATTCTTTAAGCCAGCTAAGTGGTAAGCGCATAATCTGTAGAAGCGAAAACTAATCGCGAATATCTACGCGAAACAAAACGCGAATTTCTAACCCCACCTCGCCCCCCCTTCTAGAACTGCCTCACAAATCTTAAATCTCCGCTATACGATAACCGCACATCATTCACTCCATAATAAAGCATCATGAAGCGATCAATGCCCAGACCAAAGGCAAAGCCTGAATAAATGCGCGGATCAATCTTCATGTTGCGTAAAACCTGCGGATGGACCATGCCGCTTCCGAGCATCTCAAGCCAACCGGACTGCTTGCAAACACTGCATCCCCTACCGTGACAAATGAGACAGGCGATATCAATGTCAAAACCCGGTTCAACAAAAGGATAATAATGCGGCCGTATACGCATCTTAACATCAGATCCAAAAATCTCCTGCAAAAGAGTTTTGAGTGTGCCAAATAAATCAGTCACGCGAATGCCCTTATCAATCACTAATCCCTCACATTGATAAAAAGTTGTTTCGTGGCCAGCATCAGTGGCTTCGTGCCGAAAAACTCGCCCAGGCACAATTAGCCGCACGGGCGACTTTCTCGTTTCCCCTCGTCTTCCTCGAGCCAAGCTCTCGTCAGTCTTCGGGGCAAGCATTGCTCGCAATTGCACCGAGCTCGTATGCGTCCTTAATAAGAGTTTCGGATTTCGAATTTCGGATTTCGAATTTGACACTTTTTGGCGTAGCCAAAAAGTGTCATGCATATCTCTTGCCGGATGGTCTTTGGGAACATTTAATAAATCAAAATTATACTCTTCGGTTTCAACTTCTGGGCCTTGAAGCACTTCATAGCCCATTCGTTCAAAAATCCCAACAACGCGACGCATAAATTGCGTGAGCGGATGTAGGTGCCCAGCCTTTGGAGGAATACCGGGTAAAGTTAAATCGACCCGCGGGCCAGATGAACGCACATATTCACTTTCCTTGCTCACCAAAGCCCCACTTACCACGCGCTTAAATTCGTTCACCGCCTGTCCCAGTACGCGCCGTTCACCCTGTGATAAGCTTCCTAACTTCTCCGAAATCTTGCCTAATTCTCCCGACCGGCCAAGATATTTCACTCGAACTGCCTCAAACGCATCATGATCATGTGCTTTTCCAATTTCTGCAAGTGCATTATTTTGTAGATTTTTTAAGTCTTCTAACATGCTTATAATAAATCGATAAAATCATCGGCACTTAAACCCGAGTTGCCGGATAAATATAAAACCCGCTCGCTCCAATATGCGTATTACCTCTTTTGGAGTTAAAGCGGGCAATTTAGGCATATACTTCAACTGGAGCGATAATAATTTTAGAATCCTGTGTTGCTATAGGAGCTTTACGCTTACGCATAACCTCGAGGTACAGCTCTGCTGCTTCATGGATATTATGTATAGTATCCTCAAATGTGTTGCCTTCAGAAATACGGCCTGGCAAGGCCGGTATAGTAACCGTATAGCCTCCTTTTGGGTCTTCTTCAAAAACTGCAGTGTATTGATAAATATTTTTCTTAATGGCTTTGCGCTTCATATTGAATATTATAGCAACACTGTCTTGAAGACGCAAGATAATGTATGGGTCTGCTGATAAAGGCGAGTAGTTTTGAGAGTTATCAATGTTATTTCAGCCTTAAAAATCTCAAAATGCTGTCTTGGAATCGCGCGAGATCACGGTAAGTTACTAGAGCCACAAGCAAAAGCAATAAAATAAATCCGGTATTATGGATAATGTTCTCTACTTTGCGCGAAACTGGCCGGCGGCGTATCTTCTCAATAACTAAAAACAAGAATCTGCCGCCATCAAGCGCCGGAATTGGCAGGGCATTCAAAATCGCCAAGTTTACTGAAAGCAAAGCTGTGAAATGCAAAAGATAGCTAAAACCAAGTCTAGCCACTCGACCGGTTAAAACTGCAATGCCCACTGGGCCAGACAAATCTACAGCCACTTTTTCGGTTAATACTAAATTTTTTAAAAGCCCGCCAAAAGAAAACAAAATTTCTTTAACTAAAAATCCAGTCGCCGCTAAGCCTTTCCAAACCGCTAAATACCACGGATAGGAAACCAAACCAGTATCAAGCAGGAAAACGCCAATACCGATTTTTTTTAAATCAGCCAGCTCTTCTGACCGTAGAATAGCTTTCAGCTCCTGGCCGTTGCGTCGCAAAAGCAGCTCTACTTCTTCTTTTTCATGAGCGGCTAAAAAATCTCTTAACTCGGCCGCGTCCTTTAACCCTGTAGAATTAATGGTTAGAACTATGTCTCCCGGCTGAATTCCAGCCCGAGCCGCAGGCCCAGCGCGCAAAACATCAACAATTTCTATTTTTTGGTCGCGCACGCGCGCCTTGCGGTCAAGTCCATCAATGGCTTGCGGAATTCCAGTACTAAAACCTATAGATAGTAAAAAGGCCGCGAGTAAGATGTTCATCAAGACTCCAGCAAGTAAAATCGCACCGCGGCGCCAAGCAGATTTTCCAGCAAAACTATCATGATCCTCCTTGTGTTCGCCAGCTTCACCCTTAATCTTAACAAAACCGCCAAAGGGCAGCCAGTTGAGAGAATAAAGTGTCCGCGGCAAATTTTTTACTTCCTGATTTCCCCAAATAAAATTCCACTTTTTATGCGCGTCGCGCCAAAACCCAAAAATTCTTGGCGGAAAACCAAAACCAAATTCTTCCGCCTTAACCCCATTTTTGCGCGCGACAATAAAATGCCCAAACTCATGAACAAAAATGAGAAGACCTAAAATGATGATAAAAATTAATAACGTCATTTTATTTATCTACGGAGGTCCGACCTCCGTAGATTAATCAAATAGTAATGGTTGGATAACCTGTCTATCGGAACTCATCCACGCATTTAGAAAGGTTTTATACTGGTCGGTGTCTTT
>CAZVIU010000034.1:0-9632 GCA_964626935.1 uncultured Gammaproteobacteria bacterium | reverse complement strand
ACTCGATCCTCCATATCTAGAACAAACTTTCTTTGGTCTGGAGACAAACTATTACGCAAATCTTCCATAACCCTGAAGTCAACTGCATCAGGATTTTCCTGGAATTTTTTAAATATTCCTTCGGCTTGCGTGGCGGTCTCTAACGCTTTTGGATCATCAGCAAACTGTTGCTTAAATTTAGAAAATGATTCTTGGTGCACCCGTTCCACTTCCTTTTTCAAATCGTCTGGAATATCAGTTCCCAATTTATCTTTTAATTGTGACATAACGCGCAAATCCTCAAGACGGCCATTTTTAAATGGCCTAAAGAGTTCTGCGCGCATAGTCGGATCACTAAATTGTCTTGCTTGGTCTTCAAACTTCTTAAATACTTTTTCTTTGATGAGGTTCAACTGGCCCAAAAACTCGGGCTTCACGTCTTCTTCTCCGCCAAGAGCAGATTTAAACTCATCAACAATCTTTAGATGCTCGCCAACATTACCCGGCAAGAATTCAACATATTTTTCAAACTTTCCTTTTCGCGCTTCATCTGGCAGCGCTGAAATAGATTCATGCATCCTCTTAAAAGCATTTTCTTTTGCCCGTGCTATTCCTTTTAGAGCTTGTTCTGGTAATTTTTCTTCAAGCGCACTCAAAATCTCAAGATTTTTAAAATTCTTAAATTCACTGCCGGGCTGATTCTCTAGCGCCGCGGTAAACGTTTCTGCTAGTTCTTCCGGTGTTTCTACTGAAGATAATAATTCCGCTTCCCTTTCCGAAGACGTCTCTTTTGTCTCGGATAATGCGGCGGCAACCTGATCTTTAACCGCATCTGGCAATTTTTCTTCCAACTTAGTTAAAAACTTTTGATGCTTAAACCCATCTCCGGCAAGTTTCTCGGTAAATTTACTCACAAGCTCTGGATCATCTTCTTTTCTGTCTTTAATGAGCTCTTTCTTTTCGGCAATACTTGTTAAATCTTTTTTTGCACTAGCTAATACTTTTTCAAGAACTTCTGATTTTACATCATCGCCCCTTTTTTCTACCAATGTTTCACATTCCACAAATTTCGCATTAGCATGTTTCAATTCCAATTCAGCTTTTTTAACTGGATCAAAAGTAAGGGCCTTTTGCAAACCACGACCCCAACCCTTAAATATATATAATGGATTGTCAGGAAGAATTAACGGCTTTTTTGATGATCCCAAATCTTCATGGCTCACGGTTTCATCTTGAGTAATCTCTGGAGGCTTTTCAGCTTCCAGCACAATTTTCGCCAACTCTGCCTGCGCCTCGGCTGAAAGAGTGGTTGGCGCCTCGCCTTGCGGTCCAGCTTCTCCGGGCGCTACTCCCGGAGTAGTCCCTGGCGGGACTTGGCCTTGCGCTGTAGGCGGGGTTTGGGTTTCGCCGGGCGCCTGCCCCGGAGTTACACCTTCCGGCGCTCCTAATTCTGGCGGATCACCGCCAACTGGAGCAGCGGCTTCTTGAGCGTAAGCAAAACTCACATAAACAAAAAAGCCAGCAATAATCAGGCTGGCAGCTGCGACCAATACTAAAAAGGGTGTAAAAAAGCGCACGGTCGCTTTATTTAACATAATTCTCCCCCTTTTAACAACTATATTTAAAGATAGGCTGACTATCTTTAAAACAGCGTTTTTAAGGTAAACTTATAATTATCCACAGGTTTATTTTCTTAAATATATTATATCACATTTAAGCCCTTTTCACAATTTCTTTTTGTAAGTAAACAATAAACTTTTTGAGTGACATTTTTTTCACTTTAGCTTGACCACGCTTGCGCACAACTAAAATCTTCAAAGACATTTCTTTGTCCCCGATTACTAACATATAAGGAACTTTTTGCTTTTCAGACTTGCGAATCTTATAGCCAACCGTTTCCCGAGCTTTATCAACTTGAGCTCTTATTCCAGACGCGCCCAATATCTTGCTAAATCGTTGCGCGCTACGAAAGTGCCTGCTCGCAACTGGAATAATCGCCACCTGTATTGGCGCAAGCCATAACGGAAAGGCGCCGGCATAGTGCTCAATTAACACGCCTAAAAATCTTTCAACTGATCCCAAAATAGCGCGATGAATCATGGCCACGCGTTTTTCTTTGCCATCCTTATCATTATATGTAAGGTTAAATCTCTCTGGTAAATTAAAATCCAGCTGAATTGTGGCCAACTGCCATTCACGACCGATGACGTCAGCAGCGATAAAATCAATTTTCGGTCCGTAAAAAGCCGCTTCGCCAGGCGCTTCTTCATATTTAATTTTAAATTCACGAAGAAGATCGCCTAAAACAGCTTCGGCTTTTTCCCAAATTTTCTGATCACCTAAATATTTTTCACTGTGCAAGGGGTCATGCAAAGACAGGCGCGCGCGCAAAGGCATTTTAAATACTTTATAAAACTTACTAATAATTTTATATATTTTAGTAACTTCAGCTTTTACTTGATCAGGCGCGCAAAAAACATGGGCATCGTCTTGCGTTAATGATCGCACACGCATTAGCCCTTGCAGCTGACCGGTGTTTTCATCACGATAAACAGTGGTAACTTCACTAAAACGGACTGGCAGATCGCGATATGAACGAGGGGCAGAAGCATAAATCTGGGTGTGATGCGGACAGTTCATTGGTTTTAAAATAAATTGGTCATCTGACTTATGGCTTTTAACATAGAAAAGATCGTCAGCAAATTTTTCCAAGTGGCCAGAAGTAGCATAAAGCGCGGATTTGGTAATGTGCGGAATCCAAACACGTTCATAACCTAATGATTCCTGGAGTTCTAAAACAAATTGCTCTAGGGCGCGCCGCAACCAGGCGCCCCGAGGAGTAAAAAGCGGCAGTCCGGCGCCAACTAATTCAGAAAACGTAAAAAGTCCTAGCTCTTTACCAATTTTTCGATGATCGCGCAGAGCTGCCTCTTCTAACATTTTTTGATGTGTCTCAAGCTCGGCTGGCGACGCAAAAGCTAAACCATAAACGCGCTGTAGCTGCAGATTATTTTCGCTGCCGCGCCAATAAGCGCCAGCCAGGGTCGTAAGGCGCCACACACTAAGATCGCGTGTATTTCCAACATGCGGACCGCGGCAAAGATCAACAAAATCTCCGGTCCAATAGATGCTCGCAACCGCGGGTTTGTCCGGATTAAGGTCCTGTGATTCTTCAGCTCTAATTTTTGTCGTGCCGCGCGTTTTCAAATCTGTCAAAAGTTCAACTTTAAACTCTTGTCCACGCTCTTTGAAAAAAATAATGGCCTTCTCTAGCGACAACTCTTCTCGACGGAAATCAAGACTGCGCTTAGCTAATTCGCGCATCCGTTTATCAACTCGTTTTAAATCTTCTGGCGTCAACTTGACAACACGACCATCTTTATCGCGCACATCAAAATCATAAAAAAATCCATCTTGGATTACTGGCCCAACTCCGAGCTTGGTTCCTGGATACAATTCCAAAACTGCCGCGGCTAACAAGTGAGCAGTGGAATGACGAATAACTTCAATGGGATATTTTACTGTTAGTTGCTTCATAAGTTATTCAAGTTTGCCTTGGTTATTTTACGCCAATCATAACTCGACTAGGATTTTTTGGAATTCTCTTCATGTAAAATGGCATCTTGATTTCAAAACTAGCAATACCGTCTACTCCTTGAAGATAACGCCGCGCCCCTTCTTTAGTTAGTCCAAAAAGCCTTTCCTTGGCAAGTTCCGGTGTCCCGAGACTAAGCCTAGTGCGCGCCCCTGCAGTAACTTTTAATCTGGCCTGACCGAGTTTAATATCAGCTTCCGCAATACTAATTGTCAAATCATCAAAATCTACTGGCAAAAGTATGGTGTCTTTAGATATTAAGCTTTCCAAGCTGGACTGAACTCGTGAAAGCAGCTCGCGTCTTGAAAAAACCATACCAATAATATGCGCTGTTTGCTTAACCTCAAAACTTGATACCTCCTGACCTAATTTTGCATCAGTGCTTTGCTCCAAAATTTCTGACTTATAGATATAGTGTGGATCGCTGGGAGCTAGGACTCCTAATTTATCCTGCAATTTTGCTTTGCCCGCGTCATCTAAGATTTGCGACAAGTCATGATAAGCACGATCAACATCAACTTGGTTAAGGGAGGAAATGGACACTTCGCCATCGCGCATAGTTTCCCGGCTTTCAGCATAAATCCGCTTTTGTAAATCTGCAGGCAGTCCGGGAATAGTGAAGGTTGTCGGGCCGATTTCTTCTTCCTTGCCTGACTTATCTGCGTAAACCTCGGCTTCAATTTGTCCTTGGGCCGGGATTATCACTCTGTTTTTAAGTCTAAAAAGATGCCCATCTGGACTAAGCAATCTGGTAGTTGGAATTAATGTTTGCCCTACCGCGCGTTTATTATAAATGATAACAGATCCTGCGGCTTGCGCCGGCCTTACTTCCCCACTACTGACTCGACCATTGCTTTTTTTAGTTTCAACAGTTTCAGCTAGACTTCCCTCTATAACCTCGGCAGATTCAACGCTTTTGTCAACATTAAAAAATAGATCAAAGTCCTGAACCTGCTCCCCTCTTGCGATCAAGACTTTGGCGCGAGAAAGTGTAAAAACGCCCACAACAACAAAAAGTAGGGCTGAAATTATTAAAAAACTACCGGCTAAATTGCGGTATAAGTTAATAGAAACAGGTGGATGAGACAGGGGGGCGGCTGGCTTCTTGGTTTTTTTAACAACTTGGCTTTTGGGCATAGTCTGATTTGATTATAGCAAAGAATATGCCTACTGCTAAGCTATACGTGTTGCGCCTATCAAAAGCGGTGCAAGCCTGGTTATATTATAAAAACACGCATCAGGCGCCCCAGCGAGGCACCCGTGCTCATGCTCGCTCTCACTCTTTCCCGATTAAAATCGGGGAAATCATACCCGCTTCGAGTTGCGCCTGGTTTTTATAACCTAACCGCCTGCCCTTTTGGCGCAACGCTTATGCGGTCTATAAAACTCTGATTTTTCCAGCGCCGACAACTGCTTCCAATCTTTGTTTAACTAAGTTTGTGGCTTGCGTTTTAAAACTCGTTGTTACTTGCCGCTCTAGCGCGCCATCATTAACCACAAGCCTAACCTGATAATCACCGGGGTTTGCTCGCAGCACCTTTTTTAGTTCTTCAAGCCGTCCGCGGTCAGCCAGATCGCCAACCACAATCTGAATAATTTTATCTATCGCCGGCGTATCTGGCGTTCGTAAATCCTTAATCTCATCAGCCAAAATTTTTACGGCATTCTCTTTGGTTGAAACTTTTCCACGAACCAAAAGCGGCAGGCCGGATTCAAAAAGTTTTACAGCTTCACGAGCTAGATTTGGGAAAACAACTAATTCAATTTGAGCCGTGCCATCATCACAGCCAATAAAATACATTGGTTCGCCTTTGCGCGTAAAAATCTTATGAACATGGCTAACCACGCCAGAGACAACGACAACCTGGCCTTCGACTAATTCATTTAATTTGATCAGGCGCACCGTACCAACCGGCAGTAAAGATTCATACTCACGAAAAGGATGATCGCTAATGTAGAGTCCCAGCAGGTCTTTTTCCCAAGTCATTTTTTCCAATCGTCCGGTTACTGTCCCCGCTGACAATTTTAATTTTGGTTTAGCAAAGCCAGCGGCAATAGCGGCAAAAAGATTTCCTTGCGAATCGTCTTTGCCCTCAATTGTATCCCGTCGAAAATTCAAGATCTTTTCAATATTATCAAGCCCGGCGCGCCGGTCGCCAAATTCATCAAGCGCGCCGCTCATAATAAAGGCCTCTAAAGATTTTTTGTTTAAATTTTTTGACGGCACGCGCGTTAAAAAATCTTCAAGCGATTCATATGGTCCGCGCAAGGCGCGTTCACGAATTATTGAAGCAACAATATCCGCGCCAACATTTTTTATAGCCAGCAAACCAAAGCGGATATGCCGATCATCAATATAGGTAAATCCTTCACCCGAGGCGTTAATCGATGGCGGCAAAACTTCAATGCCAAGCCGGCGGCATTCAGCCACAGCTTCGGCAATTTTCAAGGTATCACCGGTTTCAGCCGTGAGTATCGCGGTCATATATTCAGCTGAATAATGCGCTTTCATATAGGCAGTTTGATAAGCAATGGTGGCGTAACTTGCGGCATGCGCCAGGTTAAATCCATAAGCAGCAAATGGTTCAATCAACTGCCAAAGTGTTTCAGCTTTCGTTTCAGCTATATTATTTTTCACACAACCTTTGATAAATTTTTCCTTTTGCTTAGCCATTTCTGCCGGAATCTTCTTGCCCATGGCTTTACGAAGCTTGTCAGCTTCTTCCCAGTTATATCCGGCAAGCTTGATGGCGATCAATAGCACATCGTCCTGATAAGTGAGCACACCATAAGATTTTGCCAAAATTTCTTCAAGTCGCGGATCAAGATAAGTGATCAGTTTGGGATTATGTTTGCGGCGAATAAAGTCCGGAATGGAATTTAAAGGCCCTGGGCGGTATAGGGCTACCATGGCCATAATATCAAAAATGTTTGAAGGCTTAAGTTCACGCAAATGCTTAGTCATGCCCCCAGAAGAAAGCTGAAATACGCCCATGGTGTCTCCGCGAGCGAATAACTCATAAACAAGCGGATCATTAAATTCAAGCGCTTGAAAATCAATCAAAACATTTTTGGTCTTTTTTACTAAGTCGCGCGCTAGTCCTAATATTGATAAGTTGCGCACGCCCAAAAAATCCATTTTTACCAACCCAACATCTTCGCATGCGTGCATATCATATTGAGTAATAATATTTTTACCGCCCGGTTCGAGTTGGAGGGGAGCGAAATCAGTAATATCAGTTGGGGCAATAACTACGCCGGCCGCATGAACTGAAGCGTGACGCACGCATCCTTCAAGTTTTTTAGCCATATCAATAACACGCCGCGCTTCAGTATCGCGATCGTAAAAATCTTTTAATTCCTGATTCTGGCGCATGGCCTCATCAATAGTCATGTGAAATCCGTGCAAACCAAATGGAATCATTTTAGCAATGCGATCGCCCAAATTATATGAAAGCCCCAAAGCCCGCGTAACATCGCGCACAGCGGCCCGCGCCATCATAGCGCCAAAAGTACAAATTTGCGCTACCCGATTGGCGCCATATTTCTGCTTAACATACTCAAGCACTTGGTCGCGCCGGTCATCAGCAAAATCCATATCAATATCAGGCGGCGAGGGTCGCGACGGATTAAGGAATCTTTCAAAGGGCAGATGAAATTTCAATGGATTTTCTGTAGTAATACCAATGCAATACGATACAAAAGAACCGGCGGCCGAACCGCGCGTGGCGCAAATAATACCTTGCGCTCGCGCCCAGTTAACATAATCAGCCACAATTAAAAAATACGGAGAAAAACCTTTTTTAGAAATTACTCCCAGCTCGTAATTCAAACGATTCATAACCTCCGGCGGCACTTCACCTTCAGGCATTTTGTATCGCCCGACAAGTCCCTTATAAGCAAGCTCGCGCAAGAATTCATCTGCAGTTTTCCCATCGGGCAGGGAAAAATGCGGAAATGACCATTTACCAAGCTCCAAATCAACATTGCACATGGCGGCAATCTTTACTGTATTGGCCACGGCTTCAGGCAAATCTTTAAAAGCCGCGGCCATATCCGCAGGCGTTCGCAAAGACACATTAGTATCGCGCATATCAAGACGATTTGGTTCATCAACTGTTTTGCCCGTCTGCACGCAAAGCATAACATCTTGCGCTGGGGCATCAGTTATTTCTAAATAATGGCTATCAGCTGTGGCGGCAATCGAGATTCCTATCTCCTCACTTAATCGCTTAATCGCTTGATTAACCTTGCCCTGCTCTGGCAGACGCGGATGATCCTGAACTTCAAAAAAATAATTTTCCGCGCCAAATAAATTTCTATAGTAGAGGGCGAGCTCGCGCGCCCCGTCATATTTATCAGCAACTAAGCATCTTGAAATTTCTCCGTGTAAACAACCGGAAAGCGCAATAAGCCCCTCGTGATATTCTTCTAACAATTTTTTATCAACGCGCGGTTTGTAATAAAAACCGTGAAGATGAGCAAGGGTTGAGAGTTTGATTAAATTTTTGTAGCCAGTTAAATTTTTGGCCAACAAAGTGAGATGATAATATCTTTCTGCTTCTCCACCCCGACTAGTGTGCAAATCAGGCGCAACATAAGCTTCCATACCAATGATTGGTTTAATCCCCTGCTTTTTACACTCTTTATAAAATTCAATTGCGCCATACATAACCCCATGATCAGTAAGGGCTACGGCATCCATGCCCAATTCTTTAACACGCCGCACAAGATCAGGAATTTTAGAAAGCCCGTCAAGAAGCGAGTAGTGTGAGTGAACATGTAAGTGAACAAATTTAGGCATAATGATTAAGTCATTAAGTCATTGAGTTGCTATTATTTTACATTTTAAAAACTTTTTTGGCAAAAATAAAATTGCCTTTTAGGCAATTTTATTTAATTTCTACTTAAAATTTCTTACAAAATATGCTTTTGCAAGAAGTCTTTAATTTCACGACTCATTTTCTTTAGATGCTTTGGGTGCTTGGCGCTTTTTTGGAGATTCGCGTCTTTTTTCAATAATATATTTTGCCAATTCTTTAACGCCTTCAGCAACCAACCCGAAATAAGCAGCCGAGTGCTCAAAACGTTCACGAATACTTTGCACAGCCTCATCAATTTTTTTAATTCTATCATTAACCCCACTCATGATCTTATATCCTTGCTGCAAGATTTTCGCGGCATAATAAAGCACCCAGCAGGTAAAAATGCCGACCCATAATATAACTACAGCCAGAACGATGTTTAGGACTTCTTTGGATATCATGACTTTAAATTTTAGACTTCGGGTTTTAATCTGTTAAAATCCAAAATTTTTAATCTCTCATTTATCATCTATTTTTATTATATCATGCCATCAAGATCATTATCCACAGTAGTAAATACAGCTCAGAAACTCCGCTTAATTTGTTGGTTGGGAGGCTGATTTATTTTGGAATAATGTCACTGCTCTTGTGGTCTGGACTCCAAGCAAGGATGGCGATAATGATCAAGTTAACTGGGAAGCTGAAGGGGAGGATGAATCCGGGCCAGCCAGAGTAGCCCCGACGACGAGCAATATGACTCCAGAGGATCGCCTGTAGTATGAGCGCCACAGCTATCGAAATCACGTCGGTGATGATAGCTACCACGGTAATCAGCGACTCACTACCAACTGCAGTCTTAATTTGTGATTGAAATAATAAGATGATTATGGGAAGGGGAAATAAGACCAATATAGTTCCGGCCCATCTTCTTGGCTTTTTAGCAAGACGGGCAATAAAAAATAAATTCGCCAACGGCACCCAGGGTTGCCAACGTTTTTCAGTCATACGGAGTTTTTTAGCAATACCTAAAAGGGCCAGGGCTAAATAGAGATGGATCACAAGCCCAAATCCTAGTCCAAATCCTACACTTTCCCAATCGATTCCACTTATAAGAGTCAAACTAGGCATACACGTATTCTACTGCACAGTTATTGCGCCGGTTTTTTTGTTGATGCGTACAGTGAAGTTATACGCTTTAGTATAACACTCGCTGGTACAATAGCTGTGCTTACCATGAAAAGTTTGCTCGTAAA
>CAZVIU010000033.1:0-9797 GCA_964626935.1 uncultured Gammaproteobacteria bacterium | reverse complement strand
GGTATGTTCTCATGCATGTCACCTGCGGGTGGCTGATGTGGATTCAGGGCTATCCGTGGCTCTTTCTCCAGCAGTTGGTCTCGCTCGTGTTCATCGTTGATGCGTACCGCATGACGCAGAAATGCTGAGTTCCGAGATGAACTTAACAGGGTTTGCCACTTGTCCCAAACAAGTGGCTTTCTTTTTTGATTTTTTTGGTTTAATTGACAAAATGTAATGGTAAAATATCTAATTTATGGCATACTATAGCTAAAAACTTTAATTTTTAACATATGCCATACAAAAAAGTGTCCAAAATGTGGTTCCTTTGACAACGAAAAGTACGGTTTTGCGCGAGGTAAACAGCGGTATCGGTGCACTAATTGTGATAGACAATTTGTGCCACCGCGCAAGAGAACAGCCTTGCAAATTGCCTTATGGCGGGAATACGTCTGGCACAAACAAACGCTTAAGCAGCTTGGAGACAAATATGGTCGCAGTGTGCGATAGATACAGAGACAACTTGATGCTGCTCCAGTTGCAGCAATTACTGTTGATCCGCAAGCAATCATTGCTGCTGTTGATACAACCTTTTTCGGACGCGGATACGGCATTCTCCTTGTGCGATGCCCGCGGTTGAAAAAGAATGTTCATTTCCATGAAGTTACATCCGAAACCCCTGAAGAGTATGCCCGCGCTCGCCGCGAACTTGAAACACCGGATTCACGATTGTGGCAGCGGTAACGGATGGAAAACGCGGTATTCAAGCGGTATTTAGCGATCTACCAGTACAATTCTGTTAGTTCCATCAAATCGCTATCGTGCGTCGGTACTTGACGAGTCGTCCTAAATTACCTGCTGGACGAGAGCTTCGGGCGATTACTCTCACGCTCCCTATACTTACCGAGAACTCCTTTGTGGAGCTCTTGGCGCTTTGGCATGAACGTTGGCAAGGTTTCTTGAAAGAACGCACGCTAACTCTTGATGGCAAACACTGGTTTTACACGCATCGTCGTATTCGTTCGGCATACCGTAGTTTAAAAACCAATGCGCCGCACTTATTTACATACCTGCGCCATCCAGAGCTGCATATTCCCAACACAACTAACTCTGTTGATGGATTCTTTAGCAAACTTAAACAGCTGCTGAATATTCATCGTGGCCTGACAGCAAAGAGGCGCTACAGGTTGACCCAGGAAATATTGGGCAGATAACCATTACATTTTGTCTATTAGACCATTTTTTTTTAAAATTTTCATACAATACATTTGGTATTCGCTTTGCGAATTCTGAATTAGTTGCCGCCAAAGAAAAATTGGAAATTGTTAAATCTCGCGGCGAAGCCGCTCCGAATTCGCGGGGGGATTTTTTCGGAAAAATGCGTTTGGACTAATTCAAGAACACTGCATTTTGTGAAACAAAATCAAGGGAGCAAGCCAACTGCTTGGCTTGCGTAGGGAATCGAAGGCCGGAGCGATGTTTGGTGAGCATTGCCGGCGAACCAAACTGCGAGGCGGGGTCGCGACCGAGCTATTGGAAAATAGCGAGAGTTGTGACCGAGTCCCTCCCGCGGTATTGAACTAATAAAATATGGAAATATTTGCACAGATTGTTGGTTGGATTGGAGCATTTTTAGTTGTGCTGGCATATTTTCTTGTTTCGTATAAAAAGGTTCAGGGTGATAGCAGGATTTATCAACTGATGAATTTATTTGGGGCGATAGGTGTTAGTATTAACGCCTCTTACCAAGAGGCTTGGCCATCTTTTGCTATACAGATTGTTTGGGGTGTAATTGCAATCGTAGCGCTTGTTAAAAGCATAGGCAGTTGACTAATACAACTGAACGTTGCGTTCCACTTGGAAAAGATTTTGGTCTGGCAGCTGTTAGCAGCGCCGCATAAGCAACCTAAATTCGTCAAGAGTTCTGAAACAGGACCCCTTTTTATTATTTGCCCACAGCCTGCCGCGCGGCTTGCCGCGAGTCTGGACGAATCTGGCACGCAGCCAATCAACTCCACCCAACTCCACCCCTCACAACAAAGTTTTTCCCGTTATTCTCATATTCTGCAGAATATGAGAATAACGGCCTTGCCTACTTCTACATACATGTGTTAGGATTTGGACATTATGTCACATGCAAGCATGCGTGATAATTTAAAATATCTAGAAAAAATTGTTAAGGGGTTTGCAAACCACCGCCGTATTGAGATATTGAAATTGTTAGAAAAAGAGCCAAATCTCTCACTACTTGAAATTTCTGAAAAACTACGTATTAATTTTAAGACTGGCTTTGAGCATGTGCGCAAGTTAACCCACGCTGGCCTCATTTCCAAGCGATACAGGGGCTTGAGCGTTCTTCACGAAGTCACTGATCTTGGTAAAACCATTCTCAAATTCTTAAAAAACTTTGATCGTTAAATTTTTATTCTTAATAAAATTGTGATGATAAATTCTATTCTCATATTCTGCAGAATATGGGAATAGAATTTATGAGGATGGTGTGAATTTATTAAAATTTTGAGTGCTAGATTATCATTAAGTATAAAAACAAAAATTACAATAATAAAATAAACGACCTCGCGGCAAGCCGCAGGAAAAGATCAAATTCCATTCTAATATTCTGCAGAATATTAGATGTAGTTAATCGGGGTAATATAAATTTTCATTAAGCTATTACGGGGGGTAATCTATGCCGTTTCAAAATACAATTAAAGTTACTGTGGAAAAAGGACATCTTTTGACTCTTGGAGAACGAATGTATGTGGAAAGTATCGAACTTGTGCGTGAGCTTGTTAATAATGCTTACGATGCAGACGCAACTGATGTTTATGTAACATTAAGCCCAACGAGCATTGTTATTGAAGATAATGGAAGTGGAATGAATGAAAGCGGACTCGCACAATTTTTTACCATTGGATCAGAAGAGAAACGAACGCATTCAATATCGCCGCGTTTTGGAAGAAAAAGAATTGGTCAGTTTGGGATTGGTAAATTTGCCGCGCTAGCGGCAGCAGAACGATTTGTTGTTGAAAGTAAAAAGGGAGATTGGATCTATTCTGTGATTTTTGACCGCGAGGATTGGCGAAGTCGCATGGGTTGGGAGCTGCCGATTATAAAAGAACGAGCTACGCCGCTTCATCATGAAGGCACAAAGATTACACTCTCAAAATTAAAAAAGCAATTCACCGCTAGCGATATTGAGCGTCATCTCAAAGACACTGTGCCATTACGGGCTAGGAGATTTTCAATATATGTAAATGGAAAAAAAATTAGCGCGCGCTATATTCCCGGCCGCCACTTTCCAATTAATATTAATACAATATATGGAAAAATTGAGGGAGAGCTTACCTTAGCGGCGCGGGCTGATTTAGTTGATAAAGCTGGGATTAGCTGTCGTGTGAAACAGGTTTTGATCAAGCGTGAGTTATTTGATTTGGAGCGAACTCATGCTTTTGGCCTTTCACGAATTACTGGTGATGTGAACGCAGATTTCTTGCCAGTCATTGGTAGTCGTGATGATTTTTTGCGCGACAGCAATGAGTTCCAGTTTTTCTATCAGGTAGTGCGGGTAAAGCTTGAAAAAATTTTAAAAGATTTGAAAAAAGAAGCTGATAGCAAAAAATTGCAAAAAATACAGGCAGAATTACGAGAAGCGCTCAATAAATTAAAGGGGGCTTTAGAATTGCATCCAGAGTTCGCGCCAACCGGCAGAACAATCACCCAGAAAAAAAAGAAGCGGCGCGGTTTGGTTGTTGGTTCAACTGGCCCAGATATTGAAGCGCGAACCAAGATGGTAGCCACTAAAGAAAATAATATGATTAGAGAATCGAGAAAAGAAGCCAGAGAGACTGTGAAACAAGTAGCTCCAAAACCAAAGCCAGAAGTTATCAAGCGAATCAAATTGAATAAAATCGGCGTAAGCGTTGCTGTGGCCCAACTTGGCGCAGAGAGCGCGGAAGTTACGTCTAATGGAAATTTAATTTATGTCAATAGCGACCACCCCCTTTACAATAAATTGTATAATCACAAAGATCAGTTTGAATTTAACTTGCTCCGTTTGATTACTCAAGAAATCGTTACTATGCGCAAATCGCGTGTGAACTCGATCGAGGCTTTTAGTGCACAGAGTCAACTCTTGACTGATGCATTATGTGATCGTAAAGTGCCTGCAGGTGAGAAAGATAGTAATGCGCTCTGATTTTTTTAACAATTATTTTCATATCTTATATTCTGCAGAATATGAGAATAGCCAAGCCGCGCCTTGGCTAATTGCTCGTGTGAGGCAAACGTCCCATAATTTACCAACTGCAAATAAGCATTGCTTTATAAAAGGTAATTAGTTAGAAACGTAACTAAAATACAATTCAAAAAAGAGCCGACGGCTCTTTTTAAATTTATCGTAATTATTTGTTAGCAAGGCCAGGCGCATTTTTTAGTGTGGTTAACAATTTCTTTGCGCTAGCCCTCAAAAAACTTTTTGGCGCAATACAAGCCTTAGGCTTCTTATCGAGACGCAGCCGCTCAAATCTAGCATTGCGTAAAGTACCGCTTGGATAACGATCTTCAAACACGACTTGCATAACAAACGGGAGTGGCGTCCTTAAAAGTCTAGTGCGCATTTCGGTGATGAATGATCCAAGTTTACCGCAGTAAAATTCCTGTCCGGTGACAGGATCAATTTGACTAAGCACTACCTCCTTTAAACGATCCTTATATTTAGGATCAAGAATCCGGGTACGCACAATAAAATCATCTTCGCAAAGTGGTTTCCATTTATAGCAGCCTCTCAGACGAGCAGGATTTTTGCCATCAAGTCGGAAGGAAGCAATAAAACTACCATCATACAGGACTAAACCCTCCCAGCCATGTTTGCGCGCATACTCAGTAGCTTCTTCAAATTTCACTTGAAGAATTGGCGTTGGAAAAACTTGTTTTGTAAACGCTGTAGCCGAAAGAAGTATACCATATCGCGTATTATATGGCAGATCAAGCAAGCATCTCCCTTCCCAAAATATTGCCTCAAAAAGCATCAATTTCATCGCGCCAGTTTCAGTCTGAATTTCTTGCCAACGTGATGACTTCATTAATCGGCAGACATCAGTAAATTGATCACCATCATTATCATCAACAATGGCTTCGCCAACGAGCAAGGTGCGATCAGGAAGCTGTTTAGCCAGTTCAATCTTTAGATGATCAAGACGACCTTCAATTTCGTTTAGACCATCAGTATAAAATTTGGTGCGCCCACAGGCCTTCCAGATAAACACTTTCCAACCATCACGTTTGCGGGTAATAACAAGTCGTCCGGCCCGCTCTAAGTCTTTAATTACCTGATCATCATAAGCGCCTTGCTGCAGTGGTTTATAAACAACAAACCCTGTTGGTAAACCCTTATCAAATGTCCATTTTGGAGATCTAGCACGAACTGCCGTCTGTTTTCTCAAGCGCCACCTCCTGGCCGGTCGTCAGTATAAAAGAACTATTTTTAATGAACTAAAAACAAGGTATTCGCGATTGCGAATTTTATGATACTATCAAATTTCTGATTACCTGTCAATCTTACAACTGATTGCATAAGGAAAAGCGAGTATGATATAATATTTTTATGAACAACCTCCAAACAGCTACTAAAACCCGCACTAAAACTATTGTTGCTGTAGCCTTACTTGGCGGCGCTATTATTGCCGCGCTTGTTTTGCCTAATATAAGGCCAGCCCGAAGAACTACGCCGCCGCCTTCGCCAGCGCCGCTAGATGTTGACTTTTTAGTTAATAAAACCGGTAACGCCAGCTTCATGCAAGGCAGTAGCGCAACTGTGGATATAGTTTTAGGTGTTTTAAGCGGCAGTGTAGGATCAGCAAATCTTTTTGCCCAGCCGCCAGCTGGATCCGGTTGGAGCGGTTTTATTTTTTCTCCATCAAATAATTGTAATCCAAATCCAACCTGCACACGTACCTTAACTGTCGGAGCTAATTCTCAAGTTACGAGCGGCAGGTATCCAGTAGTTGTTAGCGCGCTAGCCGGTGATCTTAGTCGGCAAGTGACTGTTTATTTCTGTGTTGGCCAACTTGCTGGTTCTCCGTGCGTTGATGATATTTATATTAATTTTGAAAATCAAAGCATGACTTTAGATCGTAATTCAGTCATGAACAATAATGTTACCATCGGCACTACCGAGGTCAGCACTTCAGTGCCGCTTAGTTTGAGTCTCGCGCTTTCTCCACCAACTAATGTTGTAAATAATGTAGTTCTTTCGCAAACTTCCTGCGTATCTTCTTGCACTATTAGTGTTAGCGCCGTAATCAAAAATACCGCCCCAGCCGGTCAATATACTTTTACTCTCAGAGCCCAAGGCGGTGGAGTAGATAAAACCAAGAGCTTTATTTTAGTTATTCCTTAAAGAGATTTTTCCGCAATTGTTACAAGATTTACGCGCTTGCCCCAATGATCGCCGCGTTTGCGCGCAAGATATTGAGTAATTTTAACAAAGCCTGCTCGAGAGAGTAGTTTTTTTAATTCTTGTTTTCGGAAGGAGTGATAGTAGCGTAATCCAACCTTTCCCCAGGGCACAAAAATATCTCCTAAATCTAGATCAGCCACCATTTTCTTATTCGCGCGAATGGGTAAATGGATAAATGACCAAGATAAAAGCCAAGTTAATATTTTAGTTGGCAGGATCAGGGCTAGAAGTTTAGAAAGATAAAACTTAAAAATTATTAGAATTGCCGGTAGCGACCAGTAATACCAATTTGTCATAATAAGTTTACCGCCAGGTTTTAACATTCGGTGAAATTCTTGCAAAGCTTTAATTCGTAACAGGCGCGATGGAATATGATGAAGCGTGGCCACAGCGTAAATTGCATTAAAATAATTGTTAGGGAATCGCGTGCTTAAAAGATCAGCAACTTCAAAATGGACGCGCGGTAAAGCTTTAAATTTTTCTTGGCAGATTTTTATCATTTCGGCGCCGGAGTCAATTCCATAGAACTCAATATCTCGATTGCCGAAGACTTCAAAAAGCCGGCCGCTGCCTGAACCAACATCTAGGACGCGGTCGTTGTTTTTAACTAATTGTGTTAGTGGTTCTAGTTCCTGTAGTTTCCCCTGACGAGTTTTGGAAAAATCATGGGCAATCTCGTTATAGATTTGCTGATTGTTGTTTATAATTTTTCTAGCTACTTCCGGGGTCATAGGATATAATGAAAGTAAGGAATGTTAGGAAATCTATAGATTAGCATTTATTGCAGATCAGTATTATATTTATGAAACTAAAATTTATTGCCTTAATTTTGGGTGTTGTTTTTGGCGGTTACGTGGTAGTTCAACATGGGCCGCCGCAACTGCGCGAACGCCTGCTTAATCTTTTTTCTTTGGTTTATGATGTTTTTCCGGGGAAAGCTGAAGAAAAACTGCCTGATGAGCCAGCCGCCCGCGCGCAAGTTTTAATTAAAAAGCTTGATACTAATTTATATGAAATTGGCAATTTAGCCAAGATCGTTGAGGACAAGAATAAAAAGTTTGACGAAAAGAAGAGCGAGGCTCTGAGCGGAGCTAAGACACCGAGTAATGCTACTTCTACAGCCGTTCAAACACCACAAGCTGAAAAACCAAAGACATTTTTAGAAAATCTTTTTACTCCGACTGATCCTAAGCCAGAAGAAAAATTGCAAAAAGTTATTGAAGAAACCAAAAAGATTGTTACCGATCTTGAGGCCACAAATCAAAGATTGCGGGAGGAGATCAGGCAATTAGGCAGTAGCACGACTAGCGGCGGAGGTAGCTTACCTTCATCAAATCAAGCCGGAACGAGTCAGGCGGCAACACCACTAGCGCCCAGCAACCAAACCAGTTGTGCTTGTGAAGCAAAGAAATAGTCCGCCCTAGGCGGACTATTTCAGCTTCATTAGAAAAGCTGATTATTATATATAGATGGATAAATTAGACAATACTTACATACTGTACAGTATGTAAGTATTGTCTGAAAATGTAAATAATAAAAAAATTCCACTACGTGTATGAGTTATTTTATTTACTTTCATTCTATATTCTTGTTTTATTCGAGCTTGAACAAAAGAACATTTGCCAGTTCCATACTCAAGGTCATCCTATTAATAGAACCGTCAGGCATGGTGGCGTTAGCCAACGACGCAGAAACATAGGACCTCCTGCGAAATAAGATTTCGCAACGAAAATTATAAATTTTGGGCGAAAATTGTGCATGGCGACCGAAGCTTTTTACATTGTATAAGGCGAGGGAGCCTAAACAATTTGTCGCCCTACGGGTGATCTCCCGCAGGGATGACAGCCAAAATTTAAAATTTGCAGTAGAGAGCTTATTTTGCAAGAGGTCTATAACAGTCTAGAGGCGTCCGTTTTGTGAATTCAACAGCCCACCCATACTAAAAAACCAGCATTTCTGCTGTTTTTTGTTTGTTACTTCCGAAATGGTGCTGTATTTTAAAGATAGTTCGAACGGTTTTCGCCCCGACGCAAGGTCGGGACGAGGAAGTCCCCCGCTAAAAAATTCAGAATTTGCGGCGAAGCCGCGCCGATGACAATTTCAAGTTTTTCTTTGGCGGCAAATTCAAAAAAATTATGGACAAGAATCTATCATCAAAATTAGCTTTTTACACTTTTGATAAGGGCAAAGATTGCAATTACGCCCCATACAATTTGTATAGCAAAAGATGGTCACGCTTCTTCGTAAGAAGCATTGATACCAACACCTATCGCCCCAACCAAATTCATCAATTGGTAAACTCTACTATCTCCCTGAACTTTTTTATATGAAACAAGGAAATAGGCTAAAACAACTAAAGATGCTCCAATCCAACCAGCAATTTGTGCAAATGTTTCCATATTTTTTATTGGGAAATTTTCAAAACGGATTCAAGGGCGATAGGCAATTCTGTCACGCCATTACTTCCGCTAAAGTGCCCCATCTTTTGCTTGATAATAATTTCTGAACCAAGTTTATCTCGAAAATCGTCTTGATTATCAAGAGGAACACAAGGATCGTCATCAGAAAATATCGCAACGCTTTTTGGAAGATGAGATTTTACCTTCGCCAAATCCAATGGCGAACCGAGCCAGTGCTTGTCAGTTTCTCGAACATCTTCGTCGTCCTCAAGTCCCGTAAGCCGTTTGAAGAAGCCCGCTACAAAAACCGCACCACCTACTTTTATCCTTTCAGGCAAAGTTTCAAGGTAGCGAGCGATTGTTTGGCAACCCATACTATGTCCGACAAAGTAAGTATTTTCGTTAGCAATGCCAACTACCTCTGCGAGCTTTGGCACCCAATTATATATTCGCGGGCTTCCTGCTTCTGGAAGTTGCGGGACATAGACCTCAAATCCTCTTGCTTCAAGTTCTTTTTTAAGCCACGGAAACCAACCCTCTTCGGGATAGCCGTCCCAGCCATGTGCTATGAAAACTCTTTTCTTCATACGATTAAAAATTTTCTTGCCCTAAAAGCGAAATCGTGAATTGGTTTTTGCCCCGAACCGAAATCGCTTGCAAATTCCTTTCTGGTGCGTTTATTCTACCAAATCCGAACCTATTTTGAACGGAACTGATGGCGCGCTTCGCGCGCCAAACTGAACGCTCGGGCGGGCAAAAAGGAAGGAGATCCGCTATGAGGAAAAGTCAACAACTTGCTCCTGTGGATAACGGTACTCGGTTTTGTGCTTCAGCATCATCCAGACGACATTGACCAACTGACGGCGCAGGCAGACCAGAGCTTGGGCTTTGGTTTTGCCTTCGGATATTTTCCTCTTGAAATATATTCTGGCCGCGTCATTGCCGGAACGGGAGATTTG
>CAZVIU010000032.1:0-9988 GCA_964626935.1 uncultured Gammaproteobacteria bacterium | reverse complement strand
ATCTAGAACAAGACGATTTTCTCCTGTTGTAGTCAGTTCTCTCAAGGCCGCCTCAACCAATATTTCTGTCTCGGGCCGCGGTATTAATACATTTTCATTAACATAAAAATTAAGACCAAAAAATTCTTTCTTGCCAGTGATATAGGCGACTGGTTCACGATGAGCGCGGCGGTGGATGAGGCTCTTAAATTTTGCCAGTTGCCGCCAATTCAATTTTTTTTCCGGATGAGCCATTAAATATTCGCGCCGGTTTCCTAGCGTCAATGCCAAAAGCATCTCGGCGTCAAGAGCAGGAGAATCAACGTGTTTTAACTTTAAAATTTTTACGCCCCAAGACAGAGTCTGATTAATTGTCATCATCTCTTTTTAGCACACTTTGAAATTTATTAAAAATTAAAAACCCCGCAATCTTGATTAATGCGGGGCTAGATAATTATTGAAGAGAACACGCGCTTGCCCCATGTTCACATTGATCAAAAGGCGGGGGAATAGGGTCGTTAGCGTCAAGCAAGACATGCAGAAGTTCGTGTTTGTAAGCGGCAAGATCTGGGGTAACAATAATTATATTTCCATCTTGAATGATTCCGGCGCAGTAACAGCCATCTAATTTGAAATAGTCAGTTTCCGCACAGCCGCGTTCCAGGCGCTCTTCTTTATAATCGCAAAGTAATGGTTGGAGTTCGCAAGGGAAGACCTCTGGCGTGTCAGGGCAGGGCGCGGTAAACCAGTCTGGCGCGATCTTAATGTTTAAGCAGGAGCGGTCAATCCAAAAATCTTTTCTCTCGTAGTAAGCGTCGTAAACATCGCCTAAGCAGAGTTCAAGTTCATCTGTTAGTTTATCAAGTTTTTGAAGATCAATTTGGTAACCGCTTCTGTCAATCGAAATGCCGCTGACTGTGGTTACATCGATGTTTGTCTCGTAATGCGTTCCGTTTTTAACACCATACATGAAGTAACAAATTTTGTGATCGCAGCCAAAAATGGCGCCAAAAATAGTTGTGTAAAGAATGCTGACTAAAGTTACGAGCACTAGAAACAAAAATTTTTGAAAGAACGTTAGTTCCTTCCACACGACTCTCTCCTCTATCAAGTTTATTTGACTTTCTCACGATTTTAATATTTTGTCAACCGTTTGTCGTCAGTCGTCAGATGTCAGTTGTTAGGTGTTCCGCCTGCGGAGGATAAATCCTCCGGCTTATTTATCTGTTTCCAAAAGGTTGCTTTTTCCACAAAGATTTTATGATCACGAGACATCGTGATTAAAGTGTGCGGGATGCTGAATTCTTTGCCGTTTTTGATTGTTGCTAGTGGATAATTAAAAAATCGTTTATCCAATAAGTAAGCGCCGCTACAAGCAATTTTTTCTTCTTGCGGAGGAGGATTTGATTCAATGCCAATTAAATTTTGATCTTGGTCTACAAGCAAACTACTGCCGGGCCAATCACGACTCCAATGCCCCAAGATAGCCAGCTTATGGGCCATAAGCCGAGAAAGATCACCAGCATTGTAAAGATCGTCGCCGTTAATTATGAGAAATTTGTCGCCGAGTTTATCTTTGCATAAGGCCAGTGCCCCGCCTGTACCATTTAATTCTTTCTGTTCAATAAAGGTTATTTTTTTATTTAAAATCGAATTTTGAACAAAGTAGCGAATCTCCCGACCAAGATAGCCGATTACAAAAATTACCTCACTAATTTCGCGAGGCATATTTTCTAAATTCCATTGCAAAATTGATTTGCCGTTGTGCTCAAGGAGTGGTTTAGGCGTGTTGGCCGTTAGTGACAGCATTCGCGTTCCGCGCCCCGCCGCCAAGATAACGCACTGCATAAAATTTTAAACTTGCTTATTCCGTGTCCGCCTTAGGCGGACTGTGCGGAGACTCATTTATTCATCCTTCATACGGTCTTTTATTGTGTTTATTAGATCATCAAGCTTGCCATCAAGTATTTCATTAATATTGTGCCATGATTTATTTACTCGGTGATCAGTAATGCGATCTTGGGGGAAATTATAAGTGCGGATCTTTTCCGCGCGCAAGGCCGAGCCAATTTGCGAACGCCTGGTGGCTCGAAGTTTGCGTTCTTGTTTTTCTGTTTCCATAGCAAAAAGTCTGGTGCGTAAAACTTGCATGGCCTTTTCCCGATTTTGTTGTTGCGATCTCTCGTCTTGGCATGAGACTACAAGTCCAGAAGGAAGGTGGATTATGCGCACAGCGCTATAGGTTGTTTGCACGCTTTGTCCACCGTGGCCGTGCGACAGAAATGTATCAATGCGCAGATCTTTAGGATCAATTTTTATGTCAATGTCTTCGGCCTTGGGCAAAACAGCCACTGAAACGGTTGAGGTGTGGACGCGGCCGCTTTTTTCAGTTGTTGGCACTCGCTGAACCCTGTGAACGCCGCTTTCATATTTGAGTAAACGCCAAGCACCGCGGCCGACAATTTCAAAAATTATTTCTTTATATCCGCCAATATCAGTTTGATTAGCCGAGACTAAACGGCTTGTCCAGCCACGACCTTCAGCCAACCGCGCATACATGCGGAAAAGATCGCCGGCAAAAAGCGCCGCTTCTTCGCCGCCAGTTCCGGCGCGGACTTCAACTATTGCACTTCGTTCATCAAGCGGATCTTGCGGTGTGAGCATCTCTTTCAATTTGGACATAAGAAGTTTATTGCTGGAGGTGAGCGTCTCTAGTTCTTCTTCTGATAGGGCGCGCATCCCAAGATCTGTTTCTTTTTTAAGAGATATTTTGAGCTCACCGATAATCTTTTCAGTTTTTTCAAATTCGTCTGCCACTTCTGAAATTTCTTTTGCTTCATTATATTCCTTAGAAAGAGTTTTTAGCTTTTCCGGATTTTTGGAAATAGAAGGATCGGCCAGTTCTTTTTCTAGCTCTTTGAGGCGGTGCTTAATTTTTTCTATCTCGTTCGTAATATTCATATCTTAATCTTAAACCATAAATCTTAAATCGTAAATCTTAACTCTGTTTAAATTAAAAATCCTCATACTTAAAGCATGCGGATTTATGTAAATCTTAAAAATTAAACTATTTGGAGCGGCGTTCTTTTTTAGAAGCCTTTTTTGCTGTTTTTGAAATTCTGCCCTTTCGACTAGCAGCCACTACGGCGCGTTTAGCCGCGCGTTCTTGGAATTTTTCCACGCGGCGTGAGGTATCAACGAGTTTTTGCGTGCCAGTGAAAAATGGATGGCAATTAGAGCAAAGCTCGACACGAAGTTCAGGCTTGGTTGAGCCGGTTACAAACGTATTGCCGCAAGCGCAAGTGGCTTTGGCATTAGGATGATATTGGGGGTGAATATCTTTTTTCATAAGGTCTATATTAGTAAGATTAGTATTATATTAGCAAACATCTTGACACTTGTCTAGTTTTGTGTTATCTTTTAACCATGAGAAGAGAGATCAATGGAGGACAATTTCCACCTGATGAATTAGCCCAAGAACGGGCCAAACGAGCGGCCAAAATAGACGTTGAAGCTAAGCGGGAAAGAGGGGGTGCCATGCTTAAAAGGTTGAGTCCAGAAGCGCGTAAAGTTGCCCAACGTGTTGCTGAAGGCATGATTGCTGAAGCAGAACTTAAGCGAATTCACGCGGAAACCGAAGCATTAGAAAAAAGTATTCGTCGTAGTTTTAACAATTTGTCCCAAGCGCTAAGCGCGGGTGGCAATGTTTTTCCGAAATGCAGAGATGAAGTTCGTAAATTGATTCACGAGTATCAAGCGCGTCCAGGCTTGAATGAGGACGATTTGAAATTTGTAAGAACTGTAAATGAACATGTAGATAGATTAGAAGATGATTATCGCGCGCGGCAAGCAGTAAGAGAAGTAAAATAGAGACAAGCGGAAGGAGGGAGTCATGAGTGGGCTTTGGGAAGGTTTAAGTTGGGGTTTGGCGGTTGTAATGTGTTTCATATTTATAGTTGACGCGCTTATGAGCTAGTGCAAACATGGACGCGCTAGAAATCACGGCAGTCATCGTCATGGTTACAGTTACCGTACTCTTCTTAATAATAGCTAATAGTGGCGAACGCTACCCGTAGGCGCAAAATGGGCATCTTGCTTGTAATGCTCCTTTTGATCGCGCTTGTGTTTATTTTATCTCGTTAAGAGGGTCTCGGCCCTCTTTTTGCTTGACTTTTAAAACACATTTGTTATAATCCACTAAACTCGAAATTTCATCTTTAATTCGCGTATTGATCCGCGAAAAATCCGCCTCTACTCACGCTTAAAGCGTAATGGCATGGATATATTAAATTTTAATTAAAATCTATAACATGAATTTACCCACCTTAGAACAAATGATGGAAACCGGCATGCATTTTGGCCACAGAACCTCGCGCTGGCATCCTAACATGGCTCCATATATTGTTGCCGAGCGCAACAATGTTCATATTATTAATTTAGATGAAACTCGCGCTCGCCTTGAGACGGCCCTAAATTTTGTAAAAGACTTAGTTGCTCGAGGCGGCACCATTCTTTTTGTTGGCACCAAAGAGCAGGCCAAAGCCGTTATCCGCGATAAAGCTGCTGACTGCGGTATGCCCCAAGTTTCTGAACGTTGGCTTGGCGGCACCATCACGAACTTCACCATCATTCATAATCTAATTAAAACTTTGCGTGATTTGAAACAAAAACGCGATAGTGGCGAACTGGGTAAATATACCAAAAAAGAACAGCACGAATTTGGTTTAGAGATTCGTGATTTAGAAATGAAAGTTGGCGGTATTGCCTCGCTTGATAAATTGCCCGACGCCTTGTTTCTTTTAGATATTGGTGAAGAAAGCACGGCTAGGCGCGAGGCCAAACGCAAAAAGATTCCTATTGTTGGGGTTTGTGACACTAACACTGATCCGGCTGGCATTGATTATGTCATTCCAGCTAATGATGACGCCCTAAAGTCGGTTGAGATGCTCGTGGGTCTTGTAGCCGAAGCGGTCAAGGAGGGGAAAGAGATAGCTAAACAGCCAGCTGTTTAGAATTTTTAATTTTCAATTTTACAATTTTCAATCAATTTTCAATGAATCAATTTGCAAATAATTATGACCTAGAGGAGCGAACAGCAAGATTTGGCGAAGACGTTATAATGTTTTGTCAGAAGCTAAGAAGAGATATAATTACTCAGCCGCTCATTAGTCAATTAGTGCGTTCCGGAACCAGCATAGGCGCAAATTATATGGAAGCTAACGCAGCTAGTTCGAAAAAAGATTTTAGAAACAAGATTTTTATATGCAAGAAAGAGGCGCCGGAAACAAAACACTGGTTACGCATGATAACTATATCTGTGCCAGAAGAAAAAGATAATACTAGAAAATTATGGAAAGAAGCCCAAGAATTAACATTGATTTTTCAGAAAATATCGTCGTCATCACGATAGTTTGTAAATTAAAAATTGTAAATTCAATGAAAATTAAAAATTAGAAATTGAAAATTTCATATGAATACCCAAGATTTATTAAAACTTAGAGAGCTCACCGGCGCTGGTATCCTAGAGGCCAAAAAGGCCATTGAAGAAGCCCACGGTGATTTGAATGAAGCAGTTGAATTTCTTCGCAAAAAAGGTTTAGCTAAGGCCGCAGGAAAAGCAGAGCGCCAAACTGCTGAAGGCTTGGTGCATGCTTATATTCACGGAAACGGCAAAGTTGGCGCCATGGTTGAAATTCTTTGTGAAACTGATTTTGTGGCTAAAACCGACACCTTTAAAGAACTAGCTCACGATTTAGTTATGCACGTGGCCGCTTCCAATCCTTCATATATCAGTCCAGCCGATATCCCAGAAGAATTGCTGGAAAAAGAAAAAGAAATTTGGGCTGAAGAACTTCATGGCAAACCTAAAGCGGCTTTGGAAAAAATTTTACAGGGCAAATTGGAAAAGTATTATTCCGAAGTCTGTTTCTTAAATCAATCTTTTGTTAAAGATGAAGATATTGCGGTTAGTGAGCATATCGGACGCGCTATTGCCAAGCTCGGTGAGAATATACGAGTGCGGCGGTTTGTGAGATTTGCCATAACCGAATCAGGTACAGCGCGGGTATGTGAAGGGCGTTAAGCATTGGGTAGTGGCGTGATACAAGTGGTTATAAAACACGGCTTCGCGCCTCCAGCGAGGCGTGCCCCTAATGCTCGGTTACGCATTCTTCATTTTGCGAAGAAACCATGCTGCGAATTTATACGACACTTCGCATGAGGTGTCTTTTTTTGATACAATCAGAGCATTGTGGATAAATTATAGATACTTCACGAATGAATAGAAAATTTTTATTTTTAACAGTTACTTTAGTTGCGGCTATCATAACTAGTAGCATTGTTTATTTTTTGCAAAATAACAAGATCAAAAAGTTAGAAGCGCGGGCCTTGTTATTGCAGACGCAAATTATCTCCCGAGAGTCAAAAGCCGTAAGAGGCGATAACAAGACAGGATTTTTAAAGATTGATGAAAATAAATATGTTGGCGAGGCAGTGGTTTCCGGTAAGTATTATCTTACAGGGAGTAAGCCCGAAGTTTGTTTTAGTCCGGATAAAGAATCGTTAGCGCTTTTACCCGAATCAAACACTGTGCAGATTTTCTGTATTCTCCCGCCAAAGAGCGGCGATTATGAAGAAATAATCAAGGTTTTTTATGGTTTTGGAAGAAAAGAAGCCCTTGGCGATTTTACAAAATATGGTACAATAGAAATGGCTCGTCAGGGTAAGGTTATAATTCTAGATTATGAAATTAAAAAATTTAACGAGTTTTCAAAAACTGGCTATGCCACGCTTGTTAAGATAATTGAGAGATCGTAATATAAACCTTTTGCATAATAACCTTTTCTACTACAATGCGTAAATTTCGGCTGCAAAATGTTCAGGTTTCACCCTTAATTTCAGGGGCTCCTCGCCCTATACTTTGTATAGAGCTTCGTCGCCCTTTACATTTTTCGCTACGAAATTTACGCATTTCGCAACGAAAAGTTATTATGCAAGAGGTCTTATGATTAACCGGCCCTTGATTATAATTTTAACAGTAGTTTTTGGAGCAGTGATTGCCGGTGGAGCTGTTTATTTTATTTTAAATAAAGAAGTTAATGAGTGGCAATTAGTTGTAGCAGTCCTGGAGGATCGTTTAGCAGGATTAAGAAAAGAATAGCACATCCGTTCGCGCTGACACCATGGTTTTACATTTTAATTTTTGAATTTTGAATTATGATTCGTGTAGCCATTAATGGTTTTGGCCGCATTGGCCGAACAACTTTCAAGGCCGGCTGGGGCCGCCAGGGCTTAGAATATGTTGCTGTTAATGATTTAATGCCGCCGCAGACGTTGGCGCACTTGTTAAAGCATGATTCAGTATTTCGCAAGTGGGATCATGAAGTTAGTTATGACGAAAAGCATATAATTGTTGATGGTAAAAAAATTCCTGTGTTAGCCGAACGTGAGCCCGCCAAGCTTCCGTGGAAAAATTTAAAGATTGATGTAGTTATTGAATCCTCTGGCCGCTTTACCAACAAAGAACAAGCTAGTGCGCATTTGCGTGCTGGCGCTAAGCGTGTTGTGGTCAGCGCGCCAGCCAAAGAAACACCAACTTATCTTGAGGGCGTTAATGCTGGGAAGATAAAAAAAGGCGATGCTATTATCAATAACGCTTCCTGCACCACGAATTGTATTGCGCCATGCGCCGCCATTATGCACGCCGCCTTTGGCGTAAAAAAAGCCTTGATGAGCACAGTGCACGCGGTTACCGCTGAACAGAATTTAGTTGATGGTCCGCCGCCAGCGCTTCATCCAGATCTTCGCCGCGCCCGTTCTGCTTTAGTTAATATTGTGCCAACTTCAACCGGTGCGGCTCGCTCCACAACTGACGCTATTCCAGAACTTAAAGGTTTATTTGATGGTATTGCTATTAGAGTGCCGGTGCTTGATGTTTCTTTGGCTGACTTTACATTTTTACTAACGCGCAAAACTACGCCAGATGAAGTAAATGAAGCTTTTCGTAAAGCTGCAAAAAATCCGCTCTGGCGCGATATTGTCGCTGTTAGCGAAGAACCGCTGGTGTCATCAGATTTTATTGGTTCAACTTATTCGGCCATAGTTGATTTGCCGATGACCCGCGTAGTTGATGGCGATCTGGTCAAAGTCTTGGCTTGGTATGATAACGAGTGGGGATATTCGTATAGATTAGTTGAGATGGTTGAAAGAGCGGGAAAATTATAAAAGAGGTCTGTAACACGAAGCTTAGCTTCAAACGACATCAAGCTGGTTGACTGACCGGCCTTTAGATGGTGCAATATTCGTAGTTTTTACCGTTAGGAGGAGGACATGGGAGTAGAAGCGTGGCTTTTTGTTTTTCTGGGGGGTTTGCTTGCTACTTTTGCTGTGCTCGTGCTCGTTCTTGATTATGTTGAGCAAAATAGCCGAGTTGATGCAGTTATTCTAGGCGCCACCTTCGCGTTTCTGGCTGGACTTGGTTTAGTCTTTGGCTATCAACTTGGCGACGGAGCGCCAGAGCGACACCCAGACACAGGCGCTTATCAAGCTGTAACTGACTGTGAGGCTGACACGAATAAACATGCTTTCAAATGCTTAGTGCGCCAGGATGGAGTAGATGATGAAATGTTTGTAGTCGTTAATGTATATAATGTAGACGCGATCGCGCGAGGTAATTGGTTAAGATTAGAAAAGCAAGATAACGGTTGGTATAATGTTTTCCGCGTTGATCCCAAGTATTTAGAGCCATACAAAGATAAAACTTGTCCAGTTCAAAAATAAGACCCACCTCGGGTCTTTCTTGTTTTAAATCCAGAGTGCTATACTTGTATATATGAAAAATATAATAATATTAGGCGCTGGTTTTGGCGGTCTGCGGACCGCGATAGAGTTTGCTAAGCATCGTGACGAGCTCAAAGACTATAAAATTATCTTGATTGATAAGAACCTGCATCACACTTTTACGCCGTTTATTTATGAAGTGGCCACTGGATACTACGAGCACGAAAGCTGGCGCGAGGATTTAGCGCTCTCTCATAACGCGGAAATCACTGTTTCTAAAATTATTGAGACAGCTTGTCAAGATTGTATTGAGCTTGTGATCGGGCAAGTTACGCGTCTGGATAAAACAGCCAAAAAAGTTATTATAAATCGTGAGCGCGAGCTTGATTATGAATATTTAGTTTTAGCGCTTGGCGCTGAAGGTGATTTTTTTGACATTTCCGGACTAGGCGATAATTCAATGCCGTTAAAAAGTTTAGATGATGCCGCGTTCATTCGTCATAAGATACGCGATTTTATCCAAAATAAAGCTTTGCGTAAAAGCGTGCAATTGCAGATTTTGATTGGCGGTGGTGGATCAACCGGCGTTGAATTTAGCGCCGAACTGGCTTATTTTTTCCATCATGTCGTGCGTGATAAAAATTTGCGATCAGGAGATTATGACATAACTTTAATTGAAGCCGGCTCAAGACTTATTCCTTTTGCGCCCTCGGGCGCTAGTCGGTTAGCTTATAATCGTTTATCTAAACTCGGAGTTAAGGTTTTGCTTGACACCTGCATTAAACAGGTGACTGGTGGCGAGCTAGTGGTTACGCCGCGGCCATTAAAGCCTGGTGAAAATCAAGATGTTTTACTTTGTAGCATGGCGCCGGGTCAAGAGAAAAAATTTAGCTATGATTTATTGGTTTGGGCTGGGGGGGTAAGAGGCGTCTCCATTCTTAAAGAATCAGGTTTCAATGTTGACGCTAAGGGCCGACTAGCAATTGATGAATATTGTGTTTTGCGTGAGGTGTCGGGAATATATGCTTTGGGTGATTGCGCGACCTATGTTGATCCAAGCTCTGGTAAGCCCACGCCATACTTAGCCCAAAGCGCGATTGAACAGGGCTATATATTAGCTTCAAAGATTTTAAGTGAAATCACTGGATCGCGCCCGCGCGCCTACAAGCCGCATCCTTATCCAACAGTTTTACCAATGGGCGGTAAGCAAGCGCTTTTTGTTTACAAAAAT
>CAZVIU010000031.1:0-10815 GCA_964626935.1 uncultured Gammaproteobacteria bacterium | reverse complement strand
TTGATGTTTTGACCAGAATCAAACCAAAACGCGAAAAGATTATCGCGCCGCATTTTGTCATGTATATTAAAGAGCTTTTGGCGGAAAAATATGGCGAGCGTGCAGTAGAATCTGGCGGTTTGCGCATTATTACTACTCTTGATCTAGACAAACAGGCGGCTGCAGAAAAAGCTATTGCTGACGGGAAAAAGCTCATTAACGCCTTTGGCGCCTCCAATGCCGCTTTAGTCTCCGAAGACGTAAAAACTGGACAAATTTTAGCTATGGTCGGATCAGTTGATTATTTTGATAATAAAATTGATGGACAGGTAAATGTGGTCTTGCGTCCGCGTCAGCCTGGCTCGTCTTTTAAACCAATAGTTTACGCAGCCGCCTTTTTGCGCGGATTTACGCCACAAACAGTGCTCTATGATGTGGTAACACCTTTCAAAACCGAAATTGGCAAAGACTATGAGCCGCATAATTATGACGACACTGAGCACGGACCAGTAACAGTGCGGCAAGCGCTAGCTGGTTCGCTTAATATCCCAGCAGTCAAAATGATTTATTTGACCGGTGTTAGCAACGTGCTTGATTTGGCAGAAAAAATGGGCTACCGAACACTTAATGATCGCAGCCGCTTTGGTTTGTCGCTTGTTTTGGGCGGCGGCGAGATTAAGCTTTTAGAGCATGTGAATGCCCTGTCCGTGTTCGCGCGCGAGGGAAAATTTCTATCTCACTCGGCTATCTTGCGCGTTGAGGATAGCGCTGGACGCCTACTTGAGGAGTGGGCTGATGCGTCGCCCGCTGATGTTTTTGACGCGCAGATCGCGCGTCAAATTAATTCAATCTTATCCGACAACAATGCTCGCGCCTTTGTTTTTAGCGCGCAAAATTTCTTAACATTGCCCGATCGACCGGTAGCGGCTAAAACTGGCACCACCAATGACTCCCGCGATGCCTGGACCATTGGCTACACCCCAACACTAGCTACTGGCGTTTGGGTTGGAAATAATAATAACGCGGAAATGAAGCTATCGGCTGACGGATCTAAAATCGCCGCGCCTATTTGGAATCAATATATGCGCGCCGCGCTAGACAAGTCCCCGGCCGAAACATTCGCCAAACCAGAACCAGTGATTACTGGAAAACCCGTTCTTGACGGCCAAGTTGGCGCTGGCGCGACGGTTAAGATTGATAAAATTTCTGGTCTTTTGGCTACTCCCAACACGCCGCCGCAAACCACTATTGAAAAAACCTATAAACAAGCCCACAACATTTTGTTTTATGTAAATAAAAACGACCCGCGCGGACCCTTGCCAGCCAATCCACGAGACGATCTGCAATTTGAAAATTGGGAAGCGGCAGTAAAACGTTGGGCAAGCGAACAAGGAATAGTTGATGAAGTATTGCCGACTGAATATGACAATGTTCATCAGGCAGAAGACGTGCCGGTGACGAAAATTACTGCCCCGGCTGGCAACGAAACAATCGTATCTTCAAGTTTTGGCGTGGCTCTAGAGGCCGAGGCGCCGCGCGGCATCAAGCGCGTAGAAATTTATATTGACGGCACACTCCAAAACACCGTGCTGGCGCCGCCATGGAATCAGGTCGTTTCTTTGCCCCAAGGTTTGTCCAACGGCTTTCATACCTTGCGCGTTACAGCCTTTGACGACCTGGAAAACAATTCCAGTGCGGAAGTAACGATTAATCTTCTGCGATAGGAAACTGATAATGAATAGGCCCCGATATTACGAATCATGGTCTTTTCGATTTTGAAGATAAAACTAAACGAGCCCTTTCGGGCTCTTTTAGTTTCCTAAACCTACAAGCTACAACCTGGCTACTGTCTTATTGGCATCACTAAATAAAAATAGTCTTTGTTTTGTTCCTCGCCTTCTTTTTCTTCTACATAGTCCTGAACCATCATTGGGTTTGAGGCATCAATAATCTTAAGCTGGGTGTTTTTGCCGCCAAGCGCTTGTAAGCCCTCTTGCAAATATCGATGGTTTAAAACAATTTTATTGGTATTGCCCTTGGTCTCTGCCGGCAGTGAAGAATTGTAAGCGCCGATATTAGCGTCGTTTGAACTAATGATGACCTTGTCTCTTTCAAAGGTTAAAGTTATATCAAACATGCCCGATCGTGAAAATAGGCTGCTTGTTTTGACTGTTTTTAATAATTGCTCGCGAGGAACAACAACTTCGGTAAGAAAATTCTTGGGGACAATTTGTTCATAATTTGGGTATATTCCCTCAATAAGTCTTGAAACAAGCTCAATGTTTCCTTGGCGGAACATTACTTGATTTCCGCCTAAAACTATTTCAACTTGGCCCCCATCCTCTAGCTCTTCCTCAGTGTCTAAAATCTTGTGCAGTTCTTGAATTGTTTTCAAAGGAACAATAAAATCTGCTGATTCACTTTTTTCCTCCAAAATAAGTGACCTTTCGGCTAAACGAAAGCTATCGGTGCCGGCTAGAATAAGCTTATTATCGTTAAATTTAAATAAAACACCGCTGATTTCCGGCCGCAAATCATTAGATGAAACTGAAAAAACAACCTGATTAATTGCTTTAGCTAAACTATTATTAGAAACCAAAAAGGTTTTATTTCTTTCAATTTCTGGAATAATCGGAAAATCAGTCGCCCCTTGTCCTTTGAGACGTGTTTCTGAATTAGTTGATGATATTTTTAATTCATTATTTTTAAGTTCAAAATCTACCTTTTCTGTATCAATAAGCGCTATATAATCTGATAAAAGTTTTATTGGTACTGTAAATTCGCCAGTCTCGTCAACCTTTCCGCGAATAAAAGCCCGAACAGCAATTTCTAAATTAGTTGCTAAAAGATTAAGACCGTGTTCTTTGGCGGAAATTAAAAGATTTCGCAAAATTGGTAAATTAATATTTTTAGAATTTATACCCGAAACCACCTGTAATACCCTATTTAAATTTTCTTTAGTGCAAGAGAAGCGCATAAATTATGAAATGTGAGTTTCTCTATAAAATTACAAATTTTATTATATAAATAAAATGCGAAATAAATATGGATAATGCGTATTTTGTTGGTCTATTTATATATATATTATTAGTAATATTAGTAGGAGTGTTAATTAAGTAGATAATTTTTATAATTTTACTAAATTAAGGTTTTATTTTTATGCCCCTGTTGTTTAAAACTTGTGTTATAATATTACAGAAATGTTAAAGAAAAAATAAAAAAGGATTTATTATCCTCAATTTGCTAACAGTTTTTTATTTTTTAATTAACAACTTATGAATATAATTGTTGTCTAATATTTTCAATATCCTGTTTTAATTGAAAGTTAACATCCAACTCTTTTTTAATTTTGTCACAAGCGTGCATGGCTGTAGTGTGATCGCGACCGCCAATTTCATCACCAATTGAAGGGAAGGACACCTTTAACATATTTCGAAGAATATACATAGTAATTTGTCTTGGCACAGCTAATCTTTTTTCCCGGCTTTCCCCTAAAAGCTCATCAATTTTAAGTTCAAAATAGCCAGCCACTGTTGAGATAACATGTTTAGGAGAGATATTTTTTCTTTGTGGTCCGCTCTCAAGCGTTTGCAAAAGCATTTTAGCCGTACCAACAGTCATTTGGATATTTTTAAACTGAGAGTAAGCCAGCATCTTGTTTAGCGCGCCCTCAAGCTCACGAACATTGCTTTGAATAGTTGTAGCAACATAGTTGAGAACCGCCCCATCAAGCTGCATTCCCCGTTCCTTACACTTGGTTTCAAGAATAGCTACTCGTGTTTCAAAGTCTGGACTGCCGATATCCACAATCATTCCCCACTGTAAACGAGACAAAAGCCTTGCCTCAAGCGCAGGTATCTCTTTTGGTTGACGATCTGAAGTTAAAACCATTTGTTTATTAGATTGATGAAGCTCGTTGAATGTATGAAAGAGCTCTTCTTGACTGCCCTCCTTGCCGCCGATAAACTGGACATCGTCTATAAGCAGAAGATCAACGCCCCGGTATTTATCTTTAAAATTTCTAAGCTGTTGTGTTCGCACCGCGTTAACAAAGTCATTGGTGAACCCCTCACAAGTTACATACAAAATTCGATAGTTTTTATGAGTTTTAGCGCAGGCCTGACCAACAGCCTGAAGAAGATGCGTTTTTCCAAGACCAACGCCGCCATATATAAATAAGGGGTTATAGGCCGCCCCGGGTTTCCCAGCTACTGCTTGGGCGGCTGCGTGGGCCAGCTCGCTGCCCTTGCCAACAATAAAATTTTCAAAAGTATACTTAGGATTAAGACCGTTTTTATCTAATTGAGGCGGAGGTGCATCCCTTGGCTTGATTTCATCTAAATTCAGCGGCCGCTCTAATATATTTTCTCCAAGACGCATGCTTGGTTGCGCTCCCTCAATTTTATAGGTCATTGTATTTACGCCCCGGCCAGTCAAATTATTTAGTATTTTTAAAATAAGTTGGTGGTGTTTTTTCTCAAGCCACCCTTGAGTGAAAGCGTTAGGAACGCCAACAACCACAACACCGTTTTCATAAGAAGCGATGTGTGTATGCTTAAACCAAGTAGTAAAGCTTGGTTTGGAAACGGTGAGCTCAAGCTCACCCAAAACTGCTTGCCAGAGTTCGTTGTTCGTCATGGGGTCCGAACAAGTCCACGAAACTTGAGACATGGGATATAGATTTCTTATGAAACAAGAATCGTGAACGCTAGAGAAAAGCTATAAAAATTTTGGAGCAGAAAGGTTTATTTACTATAACATGGCCTTGCCAATAGTCAAAAAGTGGACAAATTGTGGACAATATGTGTACAATATAGTCATTAAAACAGTAAAACATAAAAATACAAGAACAGAACCGCCTTCTTTAATGTTCTAGTGTTCCAGTGTTTTAGTGATAATGCGTGCCAAAAAGAACCCATCAACCCAAAAAACGTCGTCGGCTAAAGGTACATGGATTTCGAGCCAGAATGAGAACGCGAGGCGGGCAAAAGGTTTTAAAAGCCAGAAGAGCGAAAGGAAGACGCCGGCTGGCTGTATAAACAGCGGGTCGAAGCGAAGCTTCTGCCATCCCCGCATCCGAAGGTGCGGGGCAAGCAGGCGCAACACGAGGCCCCGCCTCTTTTAGCCCAAGCCGAAACCCCCGTTTTTAAGCTTGAGATGTTACCACGACCGTACCGCCTAACCAAAAGCAAGGACATTGAGCTCGTGGCTCGGCGCGGGCGATCTTTTTTTACAAAAATTTTAGGAATAAAATATTTACCAAATAGATTTACGGTGACGCGTTTCGCAATCGTGGTTGGCTTGAAGGTTCACAAAAAAGCCGTGAAGCGCAATCGTCCAAAAAGACAACTGCGTGAGGCCTTGCGTAAACATCTTGCGGAAATTCGTCCGGGGCACGATGTCTTGGTTCTGGCCCGGCCAGAAATCTTGGAAAAAAAGTTTAAGGAGATTGAAGGTGCCCTGCTCTGTGCCTGCAAAGGAGCCGGACTATTAAAGAATTAAGAATCCAGAATTAAGAATTGAACTTGTATTAAGTTTTTCATGGACACGACTTCGTCCCCCGACGTAAAGTCGTCCGCCTAGGCGGACTCGTAATGATCAGCGAAAGAACTTAGTACGAGTTCATTGAGAATCAAGGAGCAAGAACCATGGAAACAACAAAACGAATATTAATATTTTTAATTGGTGTTTATCAAAAAGCATTTTCGCCAGACCACGGATTTTTAAGATATTTTCGCGCCAGAGGCGCCTGTAAGTTTTACCCAACCTGTTCAGAATACGCCTGCGCGGCGCTAGCAAAGCACTCGACCACAAAAGCAATCTATTTAAGCATTAAAAGGCTTTTACGATGTAATCCTTTTAGCCGCGGCGGAATCGATTACCCATAAGATCAAAAAAGACGACGCTACTCGCCGTCTTTAAGTTCACTAATTTTAATTGCTTGTTTCCACCTGGGGTCATATGAGCCCAGAAGGGCGCGGCCGTAAACGTTTAAGTGGCGCAAGCCGTCGGCTTTTATCATCCGCCGAACATCATCCACAGCGCGGACAAAGGCAGACACAAGAAAAGGCGCTACGAAAATAATTATAACCGCCGGACCAACAAATAAACCCAAGACAAACAAGCACAAAAGCGTAAGACCCGTAAGACCCACATACAAAAGAAACAGCAGGCCATAAAGATCTAAGCGATCAGGACGACTGTTGGTGTCAAAAGAATCTCGCCAATGATAAAGCTCGTGTATGATTGTGTCGAGCAGGACTCTTGTGGAGCTGAAAACCCTGCTTTGTAGGCAAATTTCGCAGTAATCACGCTCGCCATCAGGGCGGTGGAACATGCCAAGGGCAGGACGATCGGGGTCATGACAGTAGAGCCGCCAGTCTTTTGGTGAAACGAACATAATTTTTGGAAACGGCGCTTTGTGCTCCCCCAGCAACCTCCGTACCTGTTGTTCGTCCATAGAAAATCCAGATCGTTTCTTTTTCCTCCCCACCATTCCTCCTAGTCAAAGTCGGGTCCCAACAACCCGCTCGCCTTGAGCTACGAAACATGCGTCATTGTTGCTTAATCACCGTTTTTCTAATTAACTCCATTGTTTTTCTATTTTTAAGGTACGCTCGGATATTTTCTTGATATTCTTCATTGTTAATTTCTTTTTGCATTTCAGGATTATTTTTATACATATTGATAAGCCGCGTTACTTCCGTCATCACTTCTTCGTCAGACAGGCTAATATTTTTTTGCTTGGCAATTTCGCGCACAACTAAGGACGCCTTAACGCGTTTAATGGCCTCGGGCGTTAACTCTAACTTGAGATCAGCTACTGATTTTTTAATTTGTTCCAAGTATTGATTAAATTCTAAACCCTGTTCGGTTACACCGCGCTCAAGTTCGGCCAACATCCTATTTACTTCCGTGTTTATCAAAACCTCGGGGAGATCATCAAAGCGCGAACCAGCAATAATTTTATCAATGATCTCAACTTCTTGACGCTGAAATTCGCGCGCGCTAGATTCGGCTTGTAAATTTTTTTGAATTAGGGCGCGCAAGTCAACCAAAGTTTTTTGTCCAAGGGTAGCGGCAAAAGCATCATCAAGCTCTGGCAGGGTAAGTTCGAAAACATCCAAGACCTTAATTTTAAAACGAACTGACTGACCAGCCAAGGATTTTTTATAATGTTCTTTAGGAAAATCTAAATCAAACTCACGAGTTTCGCCGGGCCTGGCGCCAATAAGTTTTTCCGCGAGGCCTGGAAGATAATATTTTTCGCCCAAATAAATAACGTGATTAGTTGCTTGGCCGCCCTCAATGGCTATGTTGTCTTGCAGCATCTCCATGTTTACTAACACCTTATCACTTGCCGCGGCCGGTCGGTTAACCGTTGCTTCTTTGGTTTGTGTTTTACGCAGATCTTGGAGCGCCCGACTAACTGATTCTGCAGAAACAGTATCAGGCGAGGCAACAACACTAATTTTTTCCCAATCATTCAAGGAAGCCTTTGGCAAGAGCGCAACAGCCAGTTTATACTCCAACGTGTCGCCGGGCGCTAGCTTGGTAACAGATACGTTTGGTTCATCAATGGTTTCTAAGCCTCTTTCCGCCACCACTTTTTTATAATAATGCTTGATAATCTTTGGCAGGGCCGCCTCTAAAATTCTAACTTCGCCAAAACGTTGTTTGATTATTTCGTACGGCGCTTTGCCCGGACGAAAACCAGCCAATGGTTTTTCTTCAGCCAGTTCACGCGCCGCCCCAAGAAGATACGGCTCGTACTCTTTTGGAGTAACATTAAAAGAAATTTCCGCAAGCCCTTTTGGTAAATTTTTTATTGAATAAGTCATTTCTAAGAATCAAGAATTAAGAATTGAGAATTGAGAATTGAGAATTGAGAACCACGAATATCTTTGTTAGGCTAGCATAGTAATAACCCAAAGGTCAAGGAGGGTATGCAGTGGGGCATACAACGAGCGGACTAATCAGACAATACTCTCATACTCTAGAGTATGAGAGTATTGTCTGAAATGTAAACAATATAAAACAAAACCGCCTCAAGGAGGCGGTACCGAGCTAATGGATTAAAAGCGGGTGCGTGAGGCGATCTTTTAAAAGCGTGTTGTAAAGATAGCGGTAGTCTTGTTGGGTAAAACCAGATCGTGGGCAAGATGATCCATGGGCGCGCATTAGCGAACCGCGGTGATGTATTAATCCCAGGGCGTGACCAAGTTCGTGCTGGGCCACGGTTGTCCAGCAGTCCTCGTCTTCCCCGCAAGCAGTTTGCAAAGGCTGCGGGCAAAGATTTATAAATCCAGTGAATAGTTTTGATCCATTAGGAAAGATTTTTATTTCCATCCAAGCATAACCCAGAAAACTGTCAAGAAAACTAATCATACAAGCCTCGTCCCAAGCAACTCCGATAACGACTAAGCGTAAATTAGGCGCGCCAATATCTTTTTGAAATTGTTCCCAGAACAGATCGTTCTTTTTCCAAAGACCAGACGGGTCAAAGACAACCACAAATTTAATGCCGAAAAGTTTCCAGCGTTGAACTGCTTTGAGCACAGCTTGTTCGGCCGCGGCCACATCATGCAAGGCTTTGGTAATAATTAGGAGATGCGTTTCTCGCACGGGTTTAGGTGCAGGCAAGTCCGGGAGACAGATACTTACTCCGGGATCAATGTGTCCGGGAAAAAGCGCCGAGACCAAAGCAATTAGTTTGACGCATTTCATGCGTTCACCGCCGCGTTAATGAACTAAATTAATTGTAACACCTTGAGCACAAAACAAAAACCGCTTCTGTTCGGAAGCAGTAGGCGCAAGGGCTGAATTTGATTTATAAGGACATCGCCGAGTAACCAAACGAGCACAAAAGCGATGCAGAACTTTTTCATCGCCTTTTTGGCTAGTTTCAAATCACACCCCCCCTTGTCTACGGAGCCAGGCCTGTTCACTGTTTATTAAAGAAAATATGCGAACCGTATCTCTTATAGTATGAGTCCAACAATCAAAAGCGCTACGATATTGATTATCTTGATCATTGGATTAATGGCTGGGCCGGCAGCATCTTTATAAGGATCACCAACCGTGTCGCCAGTAACCGCGGCTTGATGAGCAAACGAGCCCTTACCCCCGTAGTTTCCTGCTTCAATAAACTTTTTAGCATTATCCCAAGCCGCGCCGCCAATGGTCATCGAAAGCGCTACAAAAAGCCCGCTTACAATTGAACCAACCAGTAATCCGCCTAAGGCCATGGGCCCTAGAATTAGGCCGACAGCAACTGGTACGATAACCGGCAGTAGGGCTGGTACAATCATTTGGCTCAAGGCACCGCGCGTTACAATATCAACTGCCTGTCCGTAGTCTGGTTTGCCTGATCCATCCATAATACCGGGAATTTCGCGGAATTGCCGGCGCACCTCTTCAACCACACGGCCGGCAACTTTGCCAACCGCCTCCATAGCATAAGAAGCAAAAAGAAAAGGCAAAAGCGCGCCAAGCAAAAGTCCAACTAAAACATAAGGATCGCCAAGGTTGAAAACAAAAGTTTTGCCGCGCGCCAAGAGCTCCTCAACATAAGACGAGAAAAGCACTACAGTGGCCAGTCCAGCTGAAGCAATAGCATAGCCCTTGGTTACAGCTTTGGTGGTATTGCCAACAGCGTCCAGTGGATCAGTAACTGCGCGCACTGATTCTGGCAGTCCAGACATTTCAGCAATGCCGCCAGCATTATCAGTGATCGGTCCGTAAGCGTCAATTGTAACAACAATGCCGGCAAGCGAGAGCATGCTCATAGCAGCTACAGCCACGCCATAAAGTCCAGCTAGCTTGAAAGACAAAAGTATGGCCGCGGCAATAATCAAAACCGGCCAAGCCGTGGATTTTAAACCAACAGCCAACCCAGCAATAATATTAGTGCCGTGTCCGGTTTCTGACGCCTTAGCTATGTGACGCACCGGACGAAACCTTGTTGAAGTATAATATTCAGTAATTAAAATCATGAGCGCTGTAAGCACAATGCCGACAAGGGAGGCAAGATATAATTCTTGAGCCACGCCGCGCATTAACCAAGTTGTTAAAGGATAAAAAGCTATGGCTGAAATTAATCCAGAAGCCAAAAGGCCCCTGTAGAGCGCGCCCATAATATTTTGTTTTTTACCAAGACGGATGAAAAACGAGCCGATAATTGAGGCTAAGATAGCTGCTCCGCCCAAAGCCAGCGGATATAAGACCGCGTTTGGTTCGCCAACAAAAGTTAAAGAACCCAGAAGTATAGCGGCAACAGTGGTGATAGCATAAGTTTCAAAAAGATCAGCAGCCATACCAGCGCAGTCGCCAACATTATCGCCAACATTATCGGCAATTACAGCTGGATTACGTGGGTCATCTTCTGGAATTGATTTTTCTACCTTGCCAACAAGATCAGCGCCAACATCAGCGGCTTTGGTGAAAATTCCGCCGCCCAAGCGGGCAAAAACGGAGATTAACGAGCCGCCAAAGCCAAGGCCGACCAAAGCTTGTAAGTCGCGAGTTATCCAATAAAATACAACTACACCTAAAAGTCCAAGGCCGACAACCAGCATGCCAGTAACTGTGCCGCCGCGTACTGCCACCCCTAAGGCGCGAGCCAAGCCAGATTTAGCCGCTTCGGTTGTGCGCACGTTGGCTTGCACTGAAATCATCATGCCTATATAGCCAGCAAGAGCCGAAAGAATTGCGCCAACCAAAAATCCTAAAGCGACTTTTAAATTAAGACCAACCCAGATGAGGATAAAAACAACCAGACCAATTAAGGCCACGGTTTTATATTGGCGCGCCAGATATGCTCGCGCTCCCTCTTGA
>CAZVIU010000030.1:2641-10927 GCA_964626935.1 uncultured Gammaproteobacteria bacterium | reverse complement strand
CCGCCGAGCGAAGCGAGGCGGCTTCCAATTCCTTGCGCTTTTCTAAAATGTGGACCCGAGGGGGCTCGAACCCCTGACCTTTAAGATGCCATCTTAATGCTCTACCAACTGAGCTACGGGCCCCCACACCTATCTTTACTACAGACATGAATATCAACGGACAGAGACGAATGTCGGCTTCACCTATAGCGTGCGACGAATAGTCACAAGGCTGTAGATGAGATAGGTGTGAGGGCGGGCCCTAATGCGGCCTAATATAGGATATTTTAAAATAGTTCGAACAGTTTCCACCGCCGCTTACGGCGGCGAAGTACCCCCACCGGGATTCGAACCCGGGTTTCCTCCGTGAAAGGGAGGCGTCCTAGACCAGGCTAGACGATGAGGGCAAATCCCTTAAATACTATAAAAAAATATGCTTTTGGTCAATGACGTGTTCATGTTATAGTAATTATATAGTACCAAAAATAAGGTGGATAAATGAAACGAGCAGTGATCATTTTAGTTCTTTTGACAATAACTTGCATCCCCCGACCTAATTTTAAACCAGGTGAAGAAAGATTCACTGTCCAGACGTATACTACGAAAATGACTCCGACGATGCCTGGCGGCAAATCTGGAATGAATAGCTTTTACCAAATCAGCGCTTTGGTTGAGGCCAGAAATCCAACTAATCAAGATTTTATTCTTTACGCCGGCTGTGATTTTTCCGAAGGCGAAAATGTTTTTGCCACAACTGTTACAAAAACCTTGGTTAAGGCGCGCCAGATCAAAATTTTTAAACTTGATACCCCAGTCATTCTGTCGATCATGGATCACGCGAGAATTACTATCCATTGCCGTTACGAAACTAAACGAGTAAAGTCAAAACAATCGCTGCAGTAAGCCGCTCTATCTCGCTCCGCCCAAATTTTGCATCAGCGAAATCTAGGCGGGGCTTTTCAATTTCAATAAAAAGATATAATCTCATGAAGCACGTGGCATATAGCATGAAGCACGCAACATATAACATACTGTTCTCTGTTCCATGCTCCATGTTCCATGAAAATCTATGAAAGTCGGTATCGTCGGCTTGCCCAATGTAGGCAAATCAACATTATTTCAAGCTATCACGCGCAAACAAGTTGATTGCGCTAATTATCCGTTTTGCACCATTGAACCAAACAAGGGTATTGTTGCCGTGCCTGAAGCTAGGCTTGATGTTTTGACAAAGCTTTCAAAATCAGCAAAAACCATTGCCGCAACGGTTGAGTTCGTTGATATCGCCGGACTTGTGCGTGGCGCGTCAAAGGGCGAGGGTTTAGGCAATAAATTTTTATCTCACATTCGTGAGGTTGACGCAATCGTGGAAGTAGTGCGTGCCTTTTCCGACACTGATGTTATCCACGTTAGTGGAAAAGTAGATCCAAAATCTGATATTGAAATCGTGAACTATGAACTGATCTATGCTGATCTTGAAACACTGGGTCGTCGTCTTCAAGATGTCAAGGCAAAAATGAAATCAGGAAAAACACGTGAGTTAGAAAAAACACTTGGGGTATTAGAAAAATTGAAAACAGCGCTCGATGCCGGTGGCCTAGCCACAAGCGTTGCCTTAAATGACGAAGAAAAATTGTCCGTCCGCGATCTACATCTTCTTACCATGAAACCATTTTTGTATGTTTTAAACATTGACGAATCTTCGCTACGTGAAAACACTTATAACGACAACAACTTGCCTTCGCTACTTATCCCGCTTTGTGTAAAACTTGAGGCAGAACTTGCCGACCTCGGCGGTGAAGACGCGCACGCCCTTCTTAAAGATTATGGGCTTACTGAAAGTGGACTTGATAAACTTATTCGCGCCAGCTTTAAGACCCTCAATCTAATGACCTATTTTACAACCGGCCCGGAAGAAACACGAGCCTGGACGATCGAGCGTGGCATTAACGCGCGTGAGGCCGCCGGAGTCATTCATACCGATTTTGCCAAAGGTTTTATCGTAGCCGAGGTTATTGCCTATGACGATTTTGTGCGCGCTGGCTCGGAGCTAGCGGCAAAAGAACAGGGGCTTATGCGTCTCGAGGGGCGTGATTATATCATGCAAGATGGTGACATCTGCCACTTTAGGTTTAGTGTTTGAGTCTGCTATCTAATTTTACAGACTTGACTCTTTCTCATGTTTCGATTATAATAGAAATATAGTCTATAAATAGTATTAAAAATCGAAACATGACTAAAAAAGAGATAATTTGGCGCCATATTCTTGAACAGGCTATAACAGAACGGCTTACAAAATTTACGCAAAAAGAAATAGCCGCGCATTTTGAAATTTCCCTAAGCACTGTTTTTAACGCCTTGAAAATACCGCGAAAAACACACGCGATTGAGGTAGCTGGAAAGTTTTTTCGTCTACGAGATTTCGAGAAATTGCTGGTTATATGGGCAACACAGCGCAACTTTAAAAAAGATATTATATATTCAACGCGTGTTGATTTGCCAGTAGAAAAAATGGAGGCCAATCAGCCTCACGATATTATTTTTGGCGCATTTAGCGCCTATAAATTTAAGTACAAAGATAAGCCGGCAGATTATGGCGCGGTGTATGTTTATGCCAAGGATATTAAAGAAATTAAAAAACGTTTTCCTCCAACAAGGGGTTATCACAATTTATTTGTACTAAACGCGGACGATTATCTTGCCAAGTTTGGCAACGCAACGCCTGATACGCAAACATTTGTTGATCTATGGAATATCAAAGAATGGTATGCTAAAGATTTTCTACACGCACTGAAGCAAAAGATTTTATGACATATTATCATGAAATAATTACCGATAAAAGCTGGAAAATTCTTCAAGAATTAAAACGCAACCACCACTTCACCCTTATTGGCGGCTGGGCTGTTTTCTTATACGCCAAAACCCTAAAATCCAAGGACATTGATATTATCTGCGGGTATAGCGACCTTGGAAAATTAAAAGAGCACCATGATCTTATAAAAAACGATCGTCTCAGAAAATATGAGATTCATATTGAAGAGGTCGATGTGGATATTTATGTGCCCCATTTTTCTGATCTTGGCGCACCAGTTGACAAACTCTTGGAATATACGAATGTCATTGAGGGTTTTAATGTACTCTCAAAAGAAGCTCTTCTCATCACTAAACAAAAAGCATGGCTTTATAGAGGCCATAGCATCAAAGGCGAAAAAGATCGCATTGATATTATTGCTCTGTTGCAGAAAGAAATTGATGTGGATAAATATTCAAAACTATTATCAAAATTAAATCTGCAAAATTACGTACAAATTCTGCGCGAAGTTATAAATTCTACGAAAGAAGCCCCCGAACTAAATCTAAACGATCATCAATACTCTAAGTTGAAAAAGAAAATAATGGATAATCTTCCCTAGGCCTTAGTTTTTAGTCTTAATATTATAATTTCCCGCAAAACTTTTTGGTCCGGACGCTGCCAAATAATACCGCCGCGGGGCGACTCGTCTGGCAGGGCAATGTGGGCAGGCAGTAATTGTTTAATTTTAAAACTTTGCGGCAATACTTTGTCTAGGTTTATAAAAATATTTTTACTCGGCGTGCGCCAGACAGGAAAAATAAAAACTATTCGGCCGTTGGGTTTTAATATTTTCTCAAAGTTAGCGAAGGTCGCTCTATAAAGATCTTCAAGCTCCTTTTTTATTTTTAAAATTTCTTTTTCTTCGACTTGTCCACGAAGTAATGGACCGAGATAGGGTTCAGTAACTATCGCATCTATGGTCCCACGGTCCTGACCATGGAACCATGATGAGGTTCGAGAGCCGCGCGCGTCGACGATAAAAAAATTTATTTGCGGACTTACATTATACTGTTTTTTTATCCACTCCAAATTAATTTTGGCGTCAGCTATCGCTTGCGGGTCGCGATCTTGGCCAATTAAGTTTTTGTATCCTAAGACAGCTGCCTCGGCTAAAATCGTACCGACACCGCAAAAGGGATCAAGAATTTTCGCACCCCCAGAAATACCAGCTAGATTGATCATAATCTTAGCAATTTTTGGCGGCAGCATTCCGCGCAGAATATCGCGCCGCGGCCGGCCATAATCACGCGCCTCATAATCTTCAAATTCCTGCACTGATATTGTTTTGCCAACAAGCATATTTTTGGACAAAGTCTTATTGGTTCCGGGGTCGGATCCATTGAACTGCAGGCTTGGTGGAATGAGGAAAACGAATTCCACGCCAGCTTGTAAGAGTTTATTTGTTTTAACAATAACGGACGAAAGAACACGCTCGCGGCTAGTTACAAATCGCGCGCTCTGCCCCCGAGCGCGCAGCATCTTTTTAACTTCCATAGCGAGCCGCCGCAGCTCTTTTTGTTTTTCTTCCAGGTCTGCCCCGTGCGTATCGTCAATTAATTTATCCCACGCTTCTCCTTGCGAAAAAGTGCGAAATTTATAAAAGCTGAAGCCAAAATATACTTTCTTGATATTTGATGGTAAAAATTCCAACAGATTTTCGGCTCGCGGCCCAACATCAATAATCTTTCCAAATTTAATACTGCCGCCAAGTCTTGGAAAAATTCGCGCCATATCTTCTGGCGCATCAATTAACAAAACTTCGCGGGAATAACCGCTAATCTTATATCGAATCTGCTCTTGTTCTAACACAGCTAAAATTTCAGCTATGGATAAAGCCGGATTCCTGCCTAAAACGAAAAAATAGGTTAAGTCTTGCATAAATTTAAACCCTATGTTAATATTACAACCGTATTATATAGTATTCTATACTAATGCCTAGTATTTAAAGTCCCGAAGTAAAATTAGGATTCCGACCGGAGCTTCGGGGCCTAGCGCCTAGCGCCTGAAATTATGTACGAACTATTTTACATCGTCCCAACAAAATATACTGAAGATGAGGTTGGCACAATTTGTGAAAAGGTTAAAAGTGTCCTGACTAAAAATAATGCCAAGCTCGCTACTGAAGACAATTTGGGTAAACGGAAACTAGCTTACGCGGTTTCCAAATTTAAGTTTGGCCATGAATTTTTAATATCTTTTGATGCCGAGCGAGCAACCGTCCCAGAAATAAATCGTGAATTAAATCTAACGGATGAAATCAGCCGTCATCTTATTTCTCGCAAGGTCGAGGGTGCGAGAGGTCTGCGACCGGAAGAAAAAAGACGGACTAGGAAAGAAGAACCCAAAACAGCTGCGGCCGCTGCCCCCCGCGCTCCTGCTCTAAGCGAAAAAGAATTAGACAAAGAAATTGAAAAGATATTAGAACAACCTTTAACATAGAAGCGAACCAAGACGCGAATCTAAACGCGAACTAAGACGCGAACTAACCCACTAACTCCTGTTAAATCAGGGGGCGGGAGAGGTTAAGGTTCGCGATTGGTTTTCGCGTTGATATTCGCGGTTAAGTTCGCGACCTTTATATGAATCTGAACAAGGTCATGCTTATCGGCAATTTGACGCGCGACCCCGAGAGTCGCACTACCACCACCGGTCAAACGGTTGTAAATTTTGGCTTAGCTACTAATCATGCTTGGAAAGATGATGCGGGCACGAAAAAAGAAAAGGCTGAATTTCATAACATCGTGGTTTGGGGGAGGCTGGGAGAAATCTGCGCCCGCTATCTAAACAAAGGAAAGAAAATATATCTTGAGGGACGGTTGCAAACCAGAGATTGGCAAGATCAGAGCGGGGCTAAGCATTATAAAACTGAAATTGTTGCTGACAACATGATTATGCTTGATCGCGGCGGAGCCATGCCGGCTAATCAATCTGAAGTCGTCGTTGAACCAGTTTCTAATACCACTGAAGAAGTCAAGAGCGAAGAAATTCCTTTCTAGTATAACGAATCGCACAAATTCGTGATTATGAACAAACAGTGTCAATTTTGCGCGCAAAATATTAAAGAAATTGATTGGAAAGATGTTGAAACCTTGCGGCAGTTTACCTCGGCCGCTTCTAAAATTGTGCCGCGGAAACGCAACGGCACGTGTCTTTGGCATCAAAGAAAGCTGGCTCGAGCAATTAAACACGCGCGGATCGCGGCTCTTTTGCCGTTTGTAACTAGATAAGCGGCCGCCAACCGCGCAATCTACCGGGAGAGCGGCGGGGAAATACTTCAAAATTATAAATGCGGCATCATCATTGGGAAGAAATAAAAGATAATAGGAAACTTCGCGACAATATAATTCGTCGCGATTTAATTATAAGAAAAATTCGTGAATGGTTTTACAAACAAGGTTTTGTTGAAGTTGAAACGCCGTCTCTTGTAAACTTACCGGGCATGGAACCATATTTAGATCCTTTTAAAACTAAACTTTTTAACGAACGCGGCCAGGGCTATGACGCTTATCTTATTACCTCACCAGAATACGCCATGAAAAAAATGTTAGCTGCTGGGTTTTCTAAAATTTTTCAAATCTGTAAATCTTTCCGCAACAACGAACCTTTCCACGGTCTGCATAATCCAGAATTTACCATGCTTGAGTGGTACAGGTCTCGATCTGATTATCAAACACTTATGGCTGATACGGAAACCATGATAACTTCAATCATCACCTTCCAATTTCCAATTTCTAATGAAGTCCCAGGTTCAAAATTTTTAAAGCACCAAAGCCGAGACATTGATATGTCATTGCCGTGGGAGAGATTATCAGTAAAACAGGCTTTTTATAAATTTTGCGATCTTGATTTGGATAAACTCTTAACTCTGGGGTCGCTCACGGAAGCAGCGCGGAAACGAGGATATAAAATTGAATCAAGCTTCCGCTATGAAGATATTTTTTTTAAAATCTTTTTAAATAAAATTGAGCCGCATCTCGGGAACGAAAAACCAGTATTTTTATACGACTACCCAGTACAACTCGGCGCCTTAGCTAGGACGAAAAAAAGCGATCCAAGATACGCGGAAAGGTTTGAGTTATATATTGGTGGCATTGAGGTTGCTAATGCTTTTTCCGAGCTTACCGATGTCGGAGAGCAAAAAAAACGACTGAAAGCAGAACAGTCTTTGCGTCGGACCGACGGTAAATCAATTTATGACATTGATAAGGATTTCTTAACCGCGCTTCGAGCTATGCCCGAATCAGCCGGTATTGCTTTAGGTATCGATCGGCTACTAATGGTTTTCCTTGACGCCAAATCTATTGAAGAGGTAATATCATTTCCAGCAACAGCTGTGTTTAGAGACAAGAATTAAGAGTGTTGGGTTTAGTGTTGATGGTTTTGGGTTTTGAATTCTGGGTTTCGGATTTCGATATTCGAATTTCGGATTTTAATTATTATGTCTTCAAAGGTTTTTACATCAACTCTTTTCGGTCTTCACGCTTCCACGGTAGAAGTTGAGGCTGATATTTCTAACGGTCTGCCAGCCTTTAATGTTGTTGGTTTAGCTGATACTGAGGTTAAGGAATCGCGCGAACGCGTTAAGTCAGCAATTAAAAATTCTGGATTAGAATTTCCCGGAACAAAAGTATTGATAAATTTAGCGCCGGCCGATGTCCGCAAAGAGGGTCCACAGTTTGATCTGCCGGTAGCTGTGGCGGTATTGCAAGCCGCGGGTCTTGTTGCTATTCCACAAAAGACCGTGTTCTTGGGCGAGTTGGCTTTAGATGGTTCACTGCGACAAATTGTTGGCGCGCTGGCTATGGCCATTGAAGCGCGTGATCGGGGCTATGAAAAAATTTATCTGCCCGAGGCCAATGCCCCAGAGGCAGCTTTGGTGCGCGGGCTTATCGTCTTTCCAATTCAAAATCTTTTACAGCTTGTTAAAGATCTGGCCGGCGTTCAAGCTATAAAACCATTTACGCGCAAGACTACGAATGCCGGTCGACAAAAAGATGAAGACGTTGATTTTGCTTTTGTCCGCGGACAAGAGCATGTTAAACGCGCACTGGAGATTGCTGCCGCCGGCGCACACAATTGTTTGCTCTCAGGCCCTCCGGGCACGGGAAAAACTTTATTAGCACAAGCGCTTCTTAGCGTCCTACCGCGCCCAACCACAGAAGAATCTTTAGAAATTACTAAAATTTATAGTGTAGCTGGACTTTTGCCGCCAACTGAACCGCTTATGACTCAACGGCCATTTCGCGCGCCGCACCACGGCGCTTCGGCCGTAGCCTTGATCGGCGGCGGTACCAATCCTAAACCCGGTGAAATCACTCTGGCTCACCGCGGCGTACTTTTTCTAGACGAAATGGCTGAATTTGGCCGATCAATTCTTGACCAGCTTCGCCAGCCGCTTGAAGGTAAGTCAGTCGTAGTTAGCCGCGCCCGCGGCACAGTGCGCTTCCCAGCTAATT
>CAZVIU010000030.1:0-2631 GCA_964626935.1 uncultured Gammaproteobacteria bacterium | reverse complement strand
TATAAGAGACAGGGTTGGAGCGCGCAATCCCTGCCCCTGCGGCTACTATGGAGACAAGTCCAAGCCGTGCCAATGCGGCGCCGCGCAAATTTTAAAATACAAGAAAAAGCTTTCCGGACCCTTGCTAGATCGTATTGATATCCATGTTGATGTGCCGCGTATAACTTATGAAAAGCTTACGGGCGAGGCCATAGCCGAACCTTCAGCTAAAGTTCGAGAGCGTGTCGAGGCCGCGCGCTCGCTTCAAAGTAAACGATTTAAAAAATATAAATTATTAACCAATTCTGAAATGTCTGGCAGGCTGACCACAAAAATTTGTAAAATTGATCAGAACTCAAACGAGCTTTTGCGCCAGGCGGTTGATGGCGATTTCTTATCGCCAAGAGGCTTTCATCGCCTGCTTCGTGTCGCTAGAACTATTGCTGATTTAGAAACTTCAGAAAATATTCAATTCGCACACGTTAGAGAGGCCTTGAGTTACAAACAAAGCGACAAGTAATCCGCCGCAGGTGAAACATCGCCCTTGACAATAATTATCTATTGTGTTAACGTTTTCTCTATCGTAACAATGCTGTTGCGAACCCCAGCTCTGGGAAAGAGCCCGCTACCTTGAAAACAAAAAATTTGGAGGAAGAATGAGACACTTAATTGGACTGATACTTGCCGGAACTATTGTGTTCGGTATATTGGATCGCGAGGCTTTAGCTGATCATCCAAAAAATAGAGGCCTGCTTGATCCGCGTGTTTATGCTAGTTTATTTTTGGGTACAACTTATGAGTTTGGTGATGAAACCCATAATATGCATTGGATACCGTTTCAGGCCGGGGTTGTTCTTTTAAACACTCAAAGGTTGCAATTCTTAAAAATTTCGTATGCTGCGCTCGTCGCTGCATGGGACGACAGAAACGGCAAAGCAAGTGATGCGCATAATGTCCTGGTATTTTCGCCTGTGCTTTTTAAGGTAGGCAACGATCATGGTGATTTATATAGCACAGATGGCAATGGACGCGATGTTTCATTTGTTTTCGACATCGGTGTTGATACTCACGGCCGCTTGGTTACCGGACTTGGGATTACTTTCTAATCAAAAAATCATAACCGCGTCAACAGACGCGGTTTTAAATATTAATCCCAAAAACTTGGGGAACTACGCGCCCCATGCTACATACTATCTAATATACTGCAGCGGATTCACGCGTCTTGAACCAATAAAAATTTCAAAATGAAGATGCGGCCCAGTAGAGCGACCAGTATTACCAGAGTAAGCAATGACATCGCCTTTTTTAATCTGGTCGCCAGCGCTAACTAAAATTTTAGAATTATGCGCGTAGCGCGTGCGCATGCCGTTGCCATGATCAATCATTATCTGGAAACCATAACCAGTGCGTCCAAGTTTGGTGAATTCAACAATGCCGTCATCAGCAGCGTAAATTGGCGTGCCTGCTGGTGTGCCAATATCAATTCCTGGATGACGCCACCAAAAATATTGCGTCAGACGCTTACTGCCAACTGGCCAGAACAATTTGCCAACAATAGCTGTCGGAACAAATGTTGGTCCGCGAAGACGAGGTGGCGGCGGTGGCGGAGGAGGAATTCGACCATCAGGAATAATAACTGTCTGCCCGGCTTGTAATGCCCGCGACGCTAAATTATTAAAGGCAATGATCCGTTCAGTGCTTCCTTTATACCTAGAAGCTACCGCATCTAGTGTGTCGCCGCGCTTAACTCGGTGCATGACGCCACTCACTGGCAGGATGACGAGCTCTTGTCCGGCTCGCAACACGCTTCGTGCTGATAAATTGTTTGCCCAAAGCACTGTATTAATGCTGATACCAAATCTAGTGGCAACCCTACTTACAGTATCGCCAGGTTCAACAATATAAGTTTCAATTCCTAAACGGGTCAAAATACCTTCTGACGGAGTAGGCCCAAGCGGGCGCAAAAATGCTCCGCCGCCGGCAATCAGAGCGAAAATTTCCTCATCATCTTCGTTTAAATCAGAAAATCCCATGGGCACATAACCCAAGCCCTCACTACCAACCAAATCTTTTTCCTCAACCAATACTTCGGCTTCATCACCATCTTCTTCATCAAAGAAAGATAAAATTTTACTTTGGCTTGAAAGATCAGGCGCGGCAAATGTACGCATTAAGAAAAGATCAAAAACAACAACAATGACAATGGTGGTGACAAAAATATGAAGGCTTGAACGATTGGTAAAGATGGTTCGTAGTCCCTCGCCACCACTCCGAATCTCTAATCTAAATTTTATGTAAATCCGATAAAGAGGTAAAATAACTATCCTAAAAACAATTTTCCAAAAAATATGAGCTGGCTTGCGGCTAAGACGTAAAGCGAATTTTGCCGGATGCCGTAGGGCTCTTAGCCCCCTTCCAGCGATTAATAAAAATTTTATACTTAGTACCTTTAGGCGTGAGGACATAACATATATAATACTTCCACCGATATGACTGGTCAATTGCCAAAAATGGACTGCTTTGATATCATAAAACAACCTTTTTAAAAACAAGAAGCACGAATTATGAAGTACGAATTACTGGATTTAGTATCTAGGTTTATCTACGGATAAAACTATATAAATCCTTAATTCTTAATTATGTCTGTATTAC
>CAZVIU010000029.1:0-11033 GCA_964626935.1 uncultured Gammaproteobacteria bacterium | reverse complement strand
TCTTAAGGTGTTTATTTAAATAAATTAACGGCACAGTCACACCATGATTTAGAGGTCGTTCGTGTTGGATTAAGATCGGTTCTGCGGTAAGACGCGAGCCGCGTCGTAATTGTTCGACTAACTCTAAATCGGGTTTAAAATTTAAACTAGTTTCAAAATCGCCAAATTCACGGAAATTTATTTCGTATTCGTAATCTAGGGCAACAGTGGCGGTATTTTCGTGTGTTTCGCCGTGCGGTGAAATTACAATTAAGACATCTGGTCTGGTAACATAAAGCTTGCCCTCCAAGTCTTCAAAGGCCTTGACCGTCTTTTTTAGTTTTTTAATATTATCTTTGCCCACCACAGGAATAAGAATTGGCGGGTGGGGGACAATGGCAGAGAAAATTAACATTGCTTTATTGTACACTAGATTTTTTGAATTACAAAACTGTGAAGATCCAATGTTTTCCGCTAAGGATGGATCCGCCTCTGGTGGACGCTTCGAACAATGGATGGACAAAAGTGTTAGTTAGTGTTAAGACGTGTTGGGGGGCAAAGAGAGATGGCCGAGCTTAAGAATGATCTTATGTGTATTAAGGAAGCCGGTGGCCAAGATGTGCGTTGCGGCAAATGCGGTTGTCACGGTTTTTTTATAGCATGTTTACCTGGCGAAGAAGTTGTTACAGAACAGACTGTTCAGTGTTCACATTGCAAGACTCTATTTAGAATCAGCGATAGTTGGCAAGTTAGTTTAGTAGCCGAAGCCCAAGGTAGTTAACCTTAAAACCGAGCACCTGCTCGGTTTTTGTTTAATTCAGGGAAGGTCTAACTCGGGTTACGTTTAAGTATGAAATATTCCTTTTTTGCCACTTAGCGGTTTTTAGCAGAACGAGATCCTCGGGACGCACTTGTAGCTCGTTCAAGAACGACGGGAGAAACGGCAGATTTTATAATTATTTTTTCTCCGCGTACATCTACCTCAACATTATCACCATCTTTAATTTCACCAGTGATAATTTTAGCGGCCAACTCATTTAAGATTAGAGTTTGTATAGCGCGTTTTAGAGGCCGCGCGCCAAAGACTGGATCAAAACCGCGTTTGACCAGAAATTTTTTGGCTTTATCAGTAACAGTGATGGTAATCCTTCGATCTACTAAGCGCGCGCTAATTTGTCCAAGCTGAAGATCAACAATGCGCGCGATCTCCGGCTCGCCCAAAGAATGGAAAACAATAATTTCATCCACGCGATTTAAGAATTCTGGCTTAAAGCGTTCGCGCAACTGCTCCCTGATTTTTTTATCTAATTCTTTTTCGCCAATCCCTTCAGCGCGGTCGTTTTCAAACCCCAACTTTATTCGTTGTCCTGCTTCCAAGATCATTTCACTGCCGATATTCGAGGTCATGATGACAATAGTATTTTTGAAATTTACATGCCGGCCCTTGCCGTCAGTTAATCGGCCATCATCTAAAATTTGGAGCAAGATATTAAAAATTTCTGGATGAGCTTTTTCGATTTCATCAAAAAGCACCACTGAATATGGTCGGCGGCGAATTATTTCCGTGAGTTGCCCGCCTTCTTCATAACCAACATAGCCGGGCGGTGAACCAACTATGCGCGAAACCGCATGCTTTTCCATATATTCAGACATATCTAACCGGACCAGCGCGTTTTCGTCATTGAACATAAATTCGGCTAAGGCGCGCGCCAGTTCTGTTTTGCCAACGCCAGTTGGGCCTAAAAAGATAAATGAACCAATAGGACGATTAGCTTCAGAAATACCAGCGCGTGAACGACGCAGGGCGTTGGCAATAGATGAAATTGCTTCAGCTTGTCCGATAACTCGGCGTGATAATTCTTCTTCAGTACGCGCCAGTTTTTTGGCCTCGCCTTCGAGCATCTTAGATGTTGGTATATTGGTCCACCGCGATACTGCTAAGGCCACATCTTCTTCAGTTACTTCTTCTTTAAGTATGCGGCGATCGCGTTGAAGTTCGCGTAGTTTAACCTCTTGCATCTTAATGTCCCGCTCTGTTTCCGGCAATTTACCATAACGGATTTCTGCGACTTTTTGCAAATCATTTCCACGTTCGGCTCGATCAGCTTCGCTGCGCAATGTTTCTAACTTCTTTTTTAATTCACGAATGCGCGTGATAGTTTCTTTTTCATTTTTCCAGCGGAGTTCCAGTTCGGAAGTTTTTTCACCAATTTCAGCGATCTCTCGATCAATTTTTTCTAATCGAGTCCGCGAAGAATCATCCTCCTCTTTGGCTAGAGCGCGTTTTTCAATCTCCAAACGCATTCGTTCACGTTTGGCCTGATCTAATTCTTCAGGCATGGAATCAATCTCCATACGCAAGGCCGAAGCCGCTTCATCAACTAAATCAACCGCTTTGTCTGGCAAGAAGCGATCAGTAATATAGCGGCCAGAAAGTTCGGCCGCGGCAATAATAGCCGCGTCAGTGATGCGCACGCCATGATGAACTTCATATTTTTCTTTAATACCGCGCAAAATGGCAATGGTGTCCTGAATGCTTGGCTCGGCCACATAGACTGGCTGGAAACGGCGTTCCAGCGCCGGATCTTTTTCAATATATTTTTGATATTCTTTTAAAGTCGTGGCGCCAATAGCATGCAGTTCACCGCGAGCCAGTGCTGGTTTTAAGAGATTGGAAGCGTCAATAGCGCCTTCAGCCGCGCCAGCGCCGACTAGGGTATGCAGTTCGTCAATAAATAGGATTATTTTGCGTCCAGATTCTTCCATTTCTTTGAGCACGGCTTTTAATCGTTCTTCAAATTCGCCGCGGAAACGGGTGCCAGCAACTAGCGCGCCAAGATCAAGAGAAACAATTTCTTTATCGCGTAATGATTCGGGAACATCTTTGGCAATAATACGTTGAGCCAAGCCTTCAACAATAGCAGTTTTACCAACACCAGCGTCGCCAATTAAGACTGGATTATTTTTAGTGCGCCGTGTAAGTATTTGCATACAACGTCGAACTTCATTATTGCGGCCAATTACCGGATCAAGTTTGTCGCGGCGAGCTAGTTCTGTGAGATTGCGACTGTATTTATCCAGCGCTTGATATTTGCTTTCTGGTTCGGGTGAATCAACTCTTTGACTGCCGCGTATGTCAACTAAGGCTTGTAAAATATTTTCAGCATTGATATTTGATTGCTCAAAAATTTTAGAAACTTCACTTGAGGTATTGGCCAGCGCGAGCAAGAGATGCTCAATGGAAATATAATCGTCTTTGAGTTTGGCTGCTTCTTTGTCTGCCTGATGCAGGACGCGGGCCATCTCTGGCGAAAGATAAATCTGCGCTGTGTTTGATGACGTTGAAACTTTTGGCCGCGCTTCCAAGCGCTTCAGAAGATTGTTTTTTAAAAGTTTTGGATTAACGCCAAGTTTTTGAAATAGGGGAATAGTGATGCTCTCATCTTGCTCAACTAATGCAAAAAGTAAATGGATCGGTTCCATGTGCGCGTGGTTCCAGTCAAACACTAACCCCTGCGCTTTTTGCAAAGCTTCTTGGGATTTATGAGTGAATTTATTCTGATTCATAGATGGTGCGAACTACGAATTATTAACGAATATTACGAAAGTACTTAATTTAAGGCCATAGAGTTTATTAGTAGTTAAAAGCCCAGTCTATTAGCACTCAAAAGGGGAGAGTGCTAATTTAAATGATAATATAAGACTATAAAAATGTCAACCCCCTGTCTCCCTTATTATCTCATGCTATAAAGCAAATATAAAGCCTAGGAGGGAATAGTCCATTTAAAATTAGCTAAAATCCTACATTATCTTATGCTCCAAAGGCTTGGTAAATAATTCCGAGCACATTAAGACCCAGGCTTGATCAGGATTATTGATTTCGAATTTGACGCCAGCGCTCGCGAATAGCTCCTTAATTGTTGGATCGCGATAAATAGCGCCGCAGACAACGCGGGCTATGTGAGAGGCAATAATTTTTTTCGCGCAGTGATAGCACGGACTATAGGTGCAGTAGAGCGTTGCTCCTTCGGTGCTCATACCGCCAAGCGCGGCAATTTGAAGAAGTGAATTTTCTTCAGCGTGGAGCGTGCGAACGCAGTGTCCACCCTCTAATTTATGACCCTCTTCGCCATCGCAGTGGGGAAGTCCTTTGGGCGCTCCATTGTAACCAGTTGAGAGAATACGCTTGTCTTTAATTAAAACAGCGCCGGCGCGAAGTCGCTCGCAAGTGCTGCGCGTGGCTACAATTCTGGCGAGCGCCATAAAATAATCATCCCAAGATGGTCGATAATACATAGGTCGTAGGAATTAGCTTTTAAGCTATTCTTTGAGATTAGAAATCATGCGGTTTGGCATTCGCATAACCTCATCCAATACTTTATTAATTTCTTGATAATCTAAATTTTTTGAAAATGTCTGAAATCTTTACACGATCCGCGACGCTTGCCCTCTGCAATGTTTGATAGAATTGATACGGCTGCATACCTCATTTGTGCTGCTAAACCGTATATCTCTGATTTAGGAAATTTTTCCGTTAAATCATAAACCAGCACAACGAGATCTATTGATTTCTGCTATACTATGAGATCCTTATGCGACTTGATTGATTCCATACTTGGTCCTACAAGCTACCACCGACAACCTACAAGCTAACTTTTATACCAGGTCCCATTGATGAGGATACAGACACGCCTTTTAAGAAAAGTCCTTTTGAGGTTACTGGTTTGCTTTTGCGCAAGACATCCATAAAGGCTTTGAAATTGGCTAAAAGTTTTTCCGGACCGAAAGAAACTTTGCCAATAGCTGTATGAACATTGCCGCTATCGTCATTTTTAAAAGCAATTTTTCCCTTTTTAAGTTCACTAACCATTTTACGAACATCGTTTCCAACAGTGTCAGTTTTTGGATTAGGCATTAAACCTTTGGGTCCGAGAATTTTAGCAATCTTGGCAAGACGAGGCATAATATCTGGCGTGGCTACAGCCACATCAAAATTAAGCTTACTAGAGTAGGCGATCTCGGTAATTAATTCTTCGCCGCCAACTAAATCTGCGCCGGCTTCACGCGCTTCAGTTTCTTTAGCCGCTCCAACAAAAGCCGCTACTCGGAGCGTTTTTCCAGCGCCATGAGGCAAAGCTACTGTTCCCCGAACAGCTTGCTCGCCTTTAGTTGGATCAATGCCCAATCGGGCATGCACTTCAACTGAAGCGTCAAATTTAACGCCGCTGGTTTTGGCAGCTAATTCAATAGCTTCAGCCGGTGAATAAGCTTTCTTATGATCAACTAATTTTGTGATTTGTTGATAACGTTTTCCACGCATTATTTAAAGTCATTGAGTCATTAAGTAATTTAGTTATTTAGTAAATTTAATGACTCAGTGAGCAATTACTTAGTGACTAGTCAACAATTTCAAGTCCCATTTGTCTTGCGGTTCCTGTAATCATGCTCATTGCCGACTCCATATTATCTGTGTTTAAGTCTGGCATTTTTTTTAAGGCTATTTCGCGAATCTGCGCTAATTTCACTTTGCCAACTTTTTCCTGCAAAGGTTTTCCTGATCCCTTTTCAAGCCCAACCGCCTTTTTTAAAAGTTCAGCCACTGGCGGAGTTTTTAGAATAAATGTATAAGTCCTGTCTTCAAAAACAGTAATTTGTACGGGTGTAATTTCCCCCGATGTCTTATCTTTAGTAGCGACATTAAACTTTTGACAAAATTCAGCAATATTTAAACCATGCTGGCCAAGCGCTGGACCAATCGGTGGCGCTGGGTTAGCTTTACCAGCAGGGATCTGTAGCTTAATGATTGTTTTAATTTTTTTTGCCATATAATAAATTTAAATTCAAAGCACGAAGCACGAAATCCGAAACAAGACTTAAATACAAATGTTTTGAAAATTTAAATTTAAGGTTTTGTCACCCTGCGGGTGATGACCCGTAGGGTCAAATTTGTTTCGAATTTCGATATTCGAATTTCGGATTTAGATTTTCTTTACTTGAAGAAAATCTAATTCTACCGGTGTTTCGCGTCCGAAAACATTCACTAGCACCTTAATTTTGCCGCGTTCGGCGTCAATCTCTGAAACCTTGCCATCAAAGTTCTTAAACGGCCCATCATTAATTTTTACAGGAGAACCGACCTCGACGTCAATTTTGTATTGCGGCTCTTCCACCCCCATGCGTTTTTTTAATTCATCAATCTCTTTGTCATCAAGCGGCGTGGGTACAGTGCCGGCGCCAATAAAACCTGTAACATTGGGCGTATTGCGCACCACGTACCAAGAATCATCAGTTACGAGCATATCTACTAGAACATAACCGGGAAAAATTTTTTCCGTAACCACGCGGCGCTTGCCGTTTTTAATTTTAATTTTCTTTTCAGTCGGTATCAGGATATTAAAAATTTTATCACCCATATCCAATGATTCAATTCTTTGACGCAAATTATTAGAGACACTTTCCTCATAGCCAGAGTAAGTGTGAATTGCATACCATTTTCTGCCTTGTGAAACTTGCTTTGCCACCCTCGGGTCACTAAGTCATTGAGTTATTAAGTCATCAAATTAGTGACTTAGTAACCAGTGGCTTAGTGATTATCTACGTATAATTAACTCAAATCCTAATGTAAATAAATAATCTAATAAACCAAGAAAAGCTGCCATCCCCAAAGAAATACCAATAACGAGCAAGGTGTGGTTCCGTGTTTGAGTGCGTGAAGGCCAAGTGACTTTTTTTAATTCCGACCGGGCCTCTTTGAAGTAATTGATTAGTTTGTGCATAAGCTACGCGGATCTACACACAGATTGTTTACCTTTTAAGATCTGTACGGGATCTAACTAATAGGTCTGCGCGGGATCAGCGATTTTAAAAAAGAGCCCGCAGGCCCAAGCTATCTTCAATTATCTACATATTAACATATCCACCTTATTTTTGTCAATCCCGCTTGTTCCCCTCCACTTGTCAGTTGTCAGATGTCAGATGTTCTGCCTGCGGCGGATCGCTGGCTTCCTCCACGGGGTAAGCGTACTTTGATGGGCTTGTTTAGATATCCAAGTTTTTAACGGCTTTGGCGTGTGTTTGTATAAATCGTTTCCTTGGTTCAACTTCCGCGCCCATCAAAATATCAAACAGTTCATCAGCTTTTTTAGCATCAGCAACGGTAACTTGTTTCAGGACGCGCCGCGCCGGATCCATAGTTGTTTCCCAAAGTTCCTCCGGATTCATTTCGCCTAAACCTTTATAGCGCTGAATATTAACTCCGCTAATCGTTACTTCCTCGCCAGTCTCTAATTCTTGGCTGACCGGCTTTGTTCTGCTGTTCTTTTGTTCTGCTGTTCTTTTGTTCTGCTGTTCTTTTGTTAATTGCGCCAAAACTTTTTCTTTTTCTGCATCATTAAATACATAATGAATTTCCTTGCCCTTTTGGATCTTATAAAGCGGAGCTTGCGCAATATAAATATGACCCCGATTTATCAATTCTTGGAGATTTCGATAGAAAAATGTTAATAAAAGCGTGGAAATATGTTTTCCGTCAGAATCAGCGTCAGTCATGATGACAATTTTGTGATAGCGCAGTCGGGAAGCATCAAATTGTTCACCAATGTTGGTGCCTAGAGCGATAATTAATGAACGTAATTCGTTGTTGGCTAACATCTTATCAAGCCGCGCGCGTTCAACATTCAAGATTTTTCCGCGCAGCGGCAGAATTGCCTGATGTTCGCGATCACGTCCGGATTTTCCCGACCCCCCGGCACTGTCGCCCTCAACAATAAATAATTCTGAATCTTTAGGATCACGCGATGAGCAGTCAGCCAATTTTCCCGGCAAGGCCAAGCCATCAAGCACGCCTTTGCGCAAGACAGTATCTCGCGCCGCTTTAGCCGCGGCTCGGGCGCGGGCTGACAAAATGCTTTTTTCCACAATTGCTTCAGCATCGCGCGGATGTTCTTCCAAGAATATCGTTAGGGCATCGCCAAAAACAGCCTCTACTGCCATGCGCACTTCTGGATTCCCGAGCTTTGATTTAGTCTGTCCTTCAAATTGCGGATCGCGCACCTTAACGCTAATCACGGCTGTTAGCCCTTCGCGTACATCGTCCCCGGTGAGATTCTCGTCCTTTTCTTTTAAATAACCTTGCTTGCGCGCGTAGTTATTGAGCACCCGCGTTAGGGCAGTGCGAAATCCTTGCAAGTGCGTGCCGCCCTCAGGGTTATGGATATTATTAGCAAATGAAAAAACCGATTCTTTAAATTCATCAGTGTATTGCAAAGCCGCCTCAACATCAGTCTTTTCATATTCCTTATGAATATAGAAAACATTTTCGTGTTTAGTGTCTTTATTGTGGTTTAGATGTTTGACATACGAACCAACCCCGCCTTCAAAATAAAAAACATAAGATTTTTTATCATCAGATACGCGATTATCAAAAACGGAAATGCGTACACCAGCTGTAAGATAGGCTTGTTGGCGCAAGTGGTCAAGGATTGTATCCCAACTAAATTCAGTAGTAGTGAAAACCGAGCTGTCTGGTTCAAAGGTGATCGTGGTGCCATGATCACGCGCCTTGCCTGTTGGTTTGACCCGAGTTAAAGGTTTGCCAAGTTTATATTCTTGCGTCCAAGCTTGACCATCACGGCGCACGTCTGCCCGCAAGTATGTAGACAGGGCATTGACCACGGAAACACCAACACCGTGCAAGCCGCCAGAAACTTTGTATCCGCCATCACCAAATTTGCCGCCAGCGTGGAGCTTAGTTAAGACAAGTTCTAGTGCTGAAACCTTAAATTGTTTATGAATATCCACTGGGATGCCGCGGCCATCATCAGTTACTGACACTTTATTACCTGATAAAAGATAAACTTTAATATTTTTGGCATAGCCGCCCATAGCTTCGTCAATCGCGTTGTCAACAACTTCCCAAACTAAGTGATGCAAGCCCTCTGGACCAGTTGAGCCAATGTACATTCCGGGGCGTTTGCGCACTGGTTCTAATCCTTCAAGCACAGTAATCTGCTCGGCGCTATATCCGTTGGTACTGGTTTTTTTTGAAATAGATTTGGTTAATTTTTTCTTAGGTTTTTTAAGCATATATAGTAATAATATCCTACTACAAATTAACATCTTCTACAAGAGCATTTTGTGTGGAAAATGGTCAGGTATCAAAATTGGGTAGATCTTGGTTATGCATTTTATACGGCCTACTTTTATCTTGAACTTTCGTGGTAGATTTAAACTGGGTTCATACCCAGTTTTTTGTTTTAGCTCTAGATTCGCAGACTCATCTGCCTTCTGGCGTTGGGTTAAGAGAGCCTGTAGAATGGTAATAGACTCTATTAGATGCCTGAAAATAATACTCCAGACAATTTAACCGAGCCCGAGTTAAAGTTTGGTTATTGGTTTGTAACCCACAAGTTGAAGTTGCGGCGAATTTTGATTATAAAGCTTGCGGTTTTTTCTGTGTCTCTCTACATATATAGTCTTTATTATATAATAGATTACTTTTTTATAAGTGGTGTTGGAGAGCGAGCGGCTTTAGTTGAACTTAGTCGCGGTATTGATTACACGCCCTTGCGTGAGGCCAGGCGCGCGGAAGAATTAAATATTGGCTTGCCGCAAGTTTTTGGCGGCGCTGGCAATCGTTTTGATCTCATTGCTAAGCTTAAGAATAAAAATAGTGATTTTTACGCCATCTTTAAATATAAATTTGTCGGGCCAGGATTTCTAAGTCTTGCCGAGACCGGGTTTGTCCTGCCAGGCGAAGAAAAATATTTAATGCTTTTAGCCGCGCCTGGAGTGACGCGTCCGCGGGCTTTGCGAGTCGAGCTTGAAGACTTAAAATGGCAAAGAATTTCGCGTCACCTGATTCCTAATCCAGAAGAATTTACGCGCGACCACACTAATTTTTTAATTCAAAATGTGGTTTATAATCCAGCGTTGACGCGCGACAATGTGGTCATAAGTTCGGTCAGCTTTACGGTCACCAATAACACAGCTTATTCTTATTGGCGAGTTGATTTTCCAGTGGTGCTTTTGCGCGGCCTCCTGCCTCAGGCAGTTAATATCGTAACTGCTCCACAATTCCGTTCGGGAGAGACGCGTAGGCTTGAGGTTTCTTGGTTTGAAGCTCTGCCGCCTGTTGATAAGGTGGATGTAAAAACAAGTATTAATATCTTTGATCCGGAGGTATATATGAAAACGAATTAACGTATTAACGAGTTAACGAATTTTAATCCGTTAACTATGTTAATTAGAGGAAATTATGTCCTCTTTTTTAAAATCTTTTCGTCAGGTCGATTGGGCGGAAATTCTGGTAGTTTTGCTTTTAGTGGTTATTGGTTTGGCGGCAATATATAGCGTTGATTTTTCCCGCGGCGATGGCGGATTTTTAAATTCCCAAAAACAATTGGTGGCGGCGATAATTGGCCTTGTCCTGCTAATAAGCGTCGCCAGCGCTAATTATAAATTTTTGCAAAGTTACGCCAGTTTAATTTACTGGGTAACGATCTTATTTTTAATAGCAGTTCTTTTTTTTGGTAAAACCGTGCGCGGTACAACTGGTTGGTTTTCATTAGGGCAATTTAATTTTCAGCCAGTAGAATTGGCAAAATTTACGGTTATTTTAGCGCTAGCTAGATATTTTGACGCTAGAAGTTCGCTGCGGCGTAGTATCCAATCTATCGTCCAAAGTTTTTTAATTGCTGCTGTTCCTGCCGGACTTATTTTCTTACAACCAGATTTTGGCGGCGGTGCCCTGATTCTGGCAGCCTGGTTTATCTTGCTTTTAATTTTTGGTATTCGTAAAAATCACTTGGTCATCTTGTTTGTTACGACCTGTCTTTTATCTTTCGCTGCTTGGTTTTTTATTCTTGAGCCTTATCAAAAAGATAGAATCTCAACATTTATAAATCCTCTAAGCGATGTGCGTGGCGCTGGTTATAATGTTCGTCAGTCAATCATTGCCATTGGCGCTGGAAGATTCCTGGGCCGCGGTTTAGGATTTGGTTCACAAAGTCAGTTAAAATTTTTGCCCGCTAGTCAAACAGATTTTATTTTTGCCG
>CAZVIU010000028.1:0-11737 GCA_964626935.1 uncultured Gammaproteobacteria bacterium | reverse complement strand
TTCTCCAAGCATTGCTAAAGGTGCCCAGATCATAAGTATTATTGGTTTCAGCATTGATTGTTCTGGTTAAGGAAGTGCCAGAAGCGCCTAAGCCGCCCGAAGCAGAAATCCAACCAATTACACCAGCTATGTCATTTTGAAAAATTGCTAAATTAGCTGACTGGGAAACAACGCCCCTGACAACCAAACCACCAACTGAAGTTGAAGCAGTATCAACATATATTCTTCCTGAAGTTGTTGAAGTCGTAGATGTACCAAAGTATCCACGCGCTGGAATAATCAGATTGCCGCTATTATCAGTTGCCAAAACCACATTGGCTCCGCCGGTAACTGATGTGCTATAACCGTCAACTCGGTCTGCATTGATCGCATAACCAGAAGATAGAATACGCTTTCGCGGCGTCATTTCTGAATCAGAACCAATAGTAATGCCAAGATAATAAGAATCATCATTAAAATTCAAAGATAAAGTATTATCAGAGGAATCGCCGATTTGAACCGTAAAAATACCCGAGGTAATAGTTACCGATTCGGCCGTTGCCGTAGAACAGGTTCCTCGCATCGCGTAAAGACAATTCCCGCTAGTGGCTGCGTCATAAATACTAATTTTTATATCATAAGAACCATCGGACACGGTTACGCCTGACGAATTGGTAAGCTTGCCTTGATAGTTCAAAATCAACGGTATGCCTTGCGCGGCCTCCAATTGTATCGGTCCGAGATTGCTAACTAGAGTGTAAGCAAAGAAAATTAACGCGGAGACTTGCGACAAAGTAAAAACTATAGCGACCAGCAAGCGCGTTAATCGTTCGTATTGTTTGTGATTATATCCTCGTAGCAACATAGCTTATCTAAAAATTATCTATTCAATTCTGGTGTAGTTTTTACTCAATTTCTACTTAATCTCTTTGCCGGATCGCATCTTGTTTCGCGTTGATATTCGCGACTAATTTCGCTTCTATTAAATACGCTCTACAAAAAATCCCCTCTTCCTCATCCTGACTATAATTCTCCAAACTATAAACGCGGCGACCAAAACTAAACCTGAAAATACAATTACTCCAGCGCGATTTATTAACCAAAAACTTAATTCAGCAATTTCTTTTTTATTTTCTGATCCATAAAACATTTCAAGGCTAGCTGTATATTTTCCAAAAAATATTCTCCTAACTCCGGCTTTAGCATCATTATTTTCCCAAGCTACATTAAATCGTCGGCCGCTTTTTGGTAAGACATTACCGCCCAAGTCATTTACGCCTAACTCGGCAATCTGTTTTCCAAACCAATTTTTAATGCGGATTGCGCCATATGGCTTTAAAAACACATTGCCGAGATTTTCAAACCGCGCGCTAAACTTAACTAGTTCTCCATCGTCATTACTGAAGCTCGTGATTTTATCAACCCATGGCAATGTCACAAAAAATTCTTTCAATCTACCACTTTCTACCACATCACCGGAAACTTTTAACAAGATAAGTGAAGCGATCTGATTTTCCAGTTGGGCAGAGCTTCCATCGATTACGCTTGGCGCGCCTGTGGCCTTAAATAAAATTCCAGCGAAGTGTCCGCCTGGCGATGCGTCAGCGGGGATATTTATGCTATACGAAATTAGTTTTGAAGCGCCCGGAGCGAGCGTGAACTGCTTATCTCCAAAAGAAATCCACGAAGACAGGTCGCCTGCTAAACTAATAAATCGCGGCTCGCCTTTATCTCCGCCCGCTTCAAAATTTTGTGTTGTAGTTTTAATTTGTAGATTTTGCTTTTCGTCGTTTTTAATTAAAACTTGGCTATTAATTATTCTTCCGGGGTCAACTGAAAATTCTTTAGTTGGCGGCGAGATAGTTAAAGCATAAATACTGGATGGAAAAGATAACATTAAAATTAAAACTAAAAAATACTTTTTAAAATTTTTAATTTTTAAAATATGATTTTTGGTTCTGGGTTTTGGATTTTGGATTTTTATAAACATCGTGGATTGTTGTTGTTTAGAAATTACCTGTTGTGGTAATCGTCACATTATGGCCGTAATTTCCTTCGGGCGTGCTTTGACTCACGGCTGTTTTAAACAGCAAAGTCACGCTAGTCGTCGGTGTCGAGCTACTAATACTCGCGATTGTCTTGGCTGTAGTTGTAATGCTGACATCAGCGTTGTTTTGCTGACCAATTGACCCTGATGTCCTAATGCCATATTCTTCAAAGCCTGCTGTAACTGAACCATCGGCAACATCGTTAATATCCGCACCGCCAGGCGCCCGAAGATTGCCATCTTCTAAAATTGTGGTTGTAAACCCGTTAGCATTACTGACGTAAGAAATTGTTAAGCTTTCTTGTGAGGCGCTGGCCGGGCTCAAATCACCAAGATTAACGCTTTCTCTGCTTAGGGTAGCAGTCAAAATATTGTCTAAGTTTAGGGCGGCAAAGCCAACTTTGCTTGCAAAGTTTGTGCTTGTGCTTGATTCTTCAGAGGTGACCTCGCCAATTACATCCCAAACACGATAATTGGTGGATGTGCTATAATCACCCCCAGAGCTTAAGGTGTCAGCAAATAAACGATAACTTTCAGATGTACGCACTTCAGAGTTAGCAATTTTGGGTAAAAATAAAAAGAAAACACCGATTAAGCAGAGTGTCTTCTTAAATATCACACGTAGCCAAATAGAGTGGCCCCTTGTAATCCGTTTTCCTCCTTTAGAATTTTGCATGGTTTTATTTTTATTTTATTTACCTTGTTTATTTATATTTACATTATAGCAAATTTTTGGCTTTTTGTCAAAGATAAACTTGGCTAAATTTAGACAGAAACATAAGTTTTCTGAATTAATGGCTGTGGATAACCAAACATGTTTTTTTACTATCAATGCATTATTAAAATTATCCACAACTAATCCACAATTTTGCCAAAAGATTAAAATACCGATAAAATGATTTTACAAATGCCCTCGTAGCTCAACGGATAGAGCGGTTCTGTCCTAAAGAAAAGATGGGGGTTCAATTCCCTCCGAGGGCAATCTTGCAATAAACCATATTGTACGACACGTATATAGCACTAAATCTAGCCATAAACAAATATCTACATCTTAGACAAATCTCGTGAAACATTTCTAAAAAGTGATGAGATGTCACATTCTTATACTGTTAAAAAATCCCATGGTGGGCCTGTCGTCTAGTGGTAAGACGCCGCATTCGCATTGCGGAAACGCGAGTTCGATTCTCGCCAGGTCCAAAATATATGAATGTTAGAACCCGAAAGTATATTGTTATTGCAGTAATGGTTTATCTATTTTTTGAAGTTGTTTACAGTATGGCCGGCGAAATGTGTTTAGCCAGAAAGTATCGTGTAAATCCTTATCTTGCCCTGAAAAACCCTTATGCATATTTAAGGACAGCAATATTTTCTCCTTTTTGGCCTAATGACTTATTCTGGACAATATATCATTGTGGCGATCCGTTTGGTTGCCTGATTCCAAAGAATTAGTTCTCTGATGACTTGCTCCCAACTTACGCATACGAAGTCCACTTTCTAGTGGGACGAATTGCGAGGGCAGCAGTCTGATTCATTCTAAATACACAATTGTTTCCCGGGAAACAATTTAAAGATACTTATCCTGAATCATAAACTTATTATTATCCCGCGTGTTATTTTTTCCGCCTAAAGAGGGGGTCCACGAAATAAACTATAGCTTCACATGAGTCGTGTCATTACGAACGACTGTAGGGAGCAAAGCAATCTTTATAAAAATTATCACGTACTCCACCGATGGCCATTGATGATATTCGGCGGTAGAGAATAAAAAATGTCTCACGAGTTACAATTAAGATTATTATACAGAGAACGGGCTGGGTTTAGCTTAGTTTTGATGTCGCGAAATGTGTATTCATAAAGATTTGCAGAATGGAACCCTGTGCGGCAAATCCTACTACTTAGCTAACAGATGCGCTATCTAACCAGAAGGACTTGACAAGACCATCTAATTCTGCTTTAATATCTCTATTATCCGAACAAAGGAGTGGGTAACCATGGATAAAGATGCTTGTGTAATCTGTAAACAATCAACTTCGTATACACAGCTTACGCACATTAATCAACGGTTTCACTATATTGAGGGCTCTGGACAGCTTTGTCGCGATTGTCATCACCGACTCTATCCGAACGATTGCCCTTGTGCTGAACCCTCTAGAATCAACTAACCGCTCATTTTGAGCGGTTTTCTTGTTAGGGGGACAAGTCTATTGCTAGTTATAGTTTTAAATGCTATTTTATAAAAGATGGCGCAGAATTTAATCGCAATAATCTCTATTATTTCGTTAGCGGCAGTGGTCGTGGTTATTTTTTTAATGCAGAAAAATCGCCGCTTGGATGCTGGTCAGGAAAAAGGACTGGAAATATTAAGGCAGGAGCTTAAAGAAATCCGCACCGAATTCCATGGTACGACAGAAAAAAATCTTGAATTCTTACAAACCCATTCCGGTAAAAGCAATGAAATTATTCGCGATATTACCTCACGTCTTGAACAAGTGCTGTCAACAAATAAACAGGTCATGGGCTTTGCCGGCCAACTTCAAAATCTGGAAAATATTTTACGTAATCCAAAACATCGCGGTATTTTAGGCGAAATTATGCTTGAACAAATGCTCTCGCGCGTCCTGCCTTCGGGCTCTTATAGAATGCAGTATTCATTCCGCGATGGCACAATTGTTGACGCGGCAATTTTACTAAAAGATATGACAGTGCCGGTTGATGCTAAATTTTCTTTAGAAAAATATAATCAATTAGTTGGTGAACACGACGAATCGCGCCGCGCTGATTTAGAAAAAGAATTAAAAAATGATTTAAAAAAACGGGTTGATGAAACTTCAAAATACGTAAAACCAGAAGAAGGGACAACGCCTTATGCTATTATGTACGTGCCGGCCGAAGGCGTGCTCTACGGCCTAAATAACGTAAATTATGAGGATTTGATAAATTATGCGCATGGAAAAAAAGTAATTATTGCCGCGCCCAATACTTTATTAGCTTATTTACAAGTGGCTATGCAGGCTATTAAGATACAAAAGTTTTATGAATCAGCCCAAGAAATACATAAGAGGGTTGACGAATTGGGAAGACACCTGGTAAACTATGACAGCTATATGAAAAAGCTTGGCGGACACTTAGGAACAGCTATTTCTATGTACAATCAAGCCTACCGCGAGTTTGCTAAAATTGATAAAGACGTCGTCCGATTAACTGAAAGGGAGAGAAAAATTGAACCGATTGAACTAGACAGGCCTAATGTAGAGTAGAACACCTGATCCGCCGCAGGCGGAACATCTAACAATTGGAATATAAGTTCAGTGTTCCCAATGCTTAATTCTGAATTCTTAATTCTTAATTTCCTGACCGAAGCGTCGGGATCCTGACGCTTCGGTCAGAATCCCGACGCTGATACTACGATCGGCATCTCGTATCTTAGGTATCGGGGCTTTACGTCGGGACTTAATTCTTAGTTCTCCGTTATGGCTCATACGCAATCAGCCAAATATTGGCTGCGAAAATCTGCTAAAAATCGCGCTTTTAACCTTGAATGGAAAGGTAAATTTAAGGATTTGTTAAAAAAATCACGTAAAGCTATTGCGGCAAAACAATTAGACGAGGCGCACAAATTAGTTGCTGAAACTTGCAAAGTTCTTGACAAAACTACACAAAAAAAAGTAATTAAGAAAAATAAAGCAGCGCGATTAAAATCAAGATTAATGGCCCAGTTCAACAAAGCACAGAAGTTAAGGGTCTGATCAAATAAAAATTAAAACCGAGGACATCATTCTCGGTTTTTTGATACCAAATCATAACAATAAATCTATAAACTAGACAAAAACTCCCGTAATTTCCGGAACGCCAACCCACGGTGGCTCAAACTATTTTTTTCTTCATCAGACATTTGGGCAAAGGTGCGATTGTACCCATCGGGAATAAAAATAACATCATAAGGCAACTTCGGCCGCGGCGTTCCGCGTGGTTCAGTTGAAATTAAACCACGAGCCTCGCCTTCAAACACCCACCCCCGAGCGTCAGGCGCGCAAAGAACCAATGTACTCACAAAACAAGCTTGTCGTTTTTCTTCGGGCGCATTACTTAATCTCTCAAGCGTTCTGGCTATCAGGGTTTCGGCCGAAACATTCTCACCAGCCCAACGAGCAGAATAAACTCCAGGCTCACCGCCGAGCGCGTCAATACAAATTCCTGAATCATCGGCCACTGCCCATTCGCTTTTACTAACTACAAATCGCGCCTTCTTAATCGCGTTTTCCTTAAAAGTTTTACCACCTTCAACCACATCTTCCGTAATCCCGGCTTCATCCGCACTTAGCACTTCTATATCTAACCCATCAAGCATTGCCCGCATCTCTTTTACCTTTCCAGCATTGTGTGTGGCAAAAATTAATTTCATAGGACCCGTCCTTTCTTAAAAGATAATTATCTTAACAAAGAAATCGTGTGACTACAAGACTTAGTAAGTGGCATTAACTTCTAAAATCATGGTTTCAGTTTTTGCTCATAAAATATTCCAACATTCTTAAAAATGTTGGAATATTTTAGACTATAGTCTGATTAATCTCGTAACACATTTTGGAACGATCGTTCCATGATATGTTTTATTATTATGTTTATGTTATAATAAAATGTGATGAAAAAATTATAATAAAAAAGATGAGGTGGAGCGAATCGCAATAATAAAAAAACTAAATTTTAGGGGCGATCATACCGAAAAATGACAATCCTACCGAAAAATTTCATCACCACTTCCTGAAATATCATCAAGGTCTTCTGCTGCATCGTTTTACGGTTCAATGAAAAAAGTGTCTTCTGATTCTCCCTCGCTTGAATCTTTAAATTTGTCTTCAGGTGCAAAAAATGGTCCCTCTTCCTCGTCTTCTGACTTGTCACGCCCTCTATTATCCATCGTCGGTCTCCTTGACGGTCCCATTATTCGTGGTTCAGTCTGTTGACCTTCTTCCGCATCAAAATCTTCACGATCAAAATCTTCAAAACCCTCATCGCCCCGTGGCCCGGAAAACTCCTCAAAACAACCCCTAATCTTGTCACCAACTTGTGGCCCGGGAAAACCAGTGCCGCCCAACATCTGTTCCAAAGTTTTAGCGCCAACACGAGAATTTAAACATTCTAAAACTTCTTCTGATGCCGACTCTAAGCCCTCTCTTAGTTGTTCCACTCCCTCTCTCATTTCTTCAAGTTGTTCTTCGGGAATTAGTCCGTATTTACGACCGAATTCAAAGCAAATTTCTTGATTAGCTGGATTTTCACAAAAAGTTTCGCACTGCTCTTTACCTCGACAATTACCTGGTGTTTTTCCGCCGGTTTTCTTTAGAATTTCCGCTTCTTCCGGGGTCATAAAACCGGCTTTAAGCGCGAAGCTTGAACATTCTTCAAAATGATCTTCGTTTTCACAATATTTTTCACACTGCCCCTTTGAGCGACAGCCGCCAGGCATCTCCCCACGAGCTATCAAGGGCATAACTTTTCTGGCCTCATTAATTTCTGCTTCAGACATAAATCCAGCTGCTTCGGCAAAATTTAAACATTCTTCTATGTTTGAAGGTTCGGCACAAAAATTTTCACATTGTTTTTTGCCTCGACAATTACCCGGGGATTTAAGACCTTTTTCAAAAGCCTTGGCCGCCTTCCTAGCTTCAGCTAGGTCTTCCCTTGACATAAACCCGGCTTTCTCCGCAAAATCAAGACATTCATTCATGTGTTTTGCGTCATCACAGTAATCTTCACAAGCGCTTTTAGTTACACATCCGCCCGGAAGCTTGGCTCCGGCTTTTAAAGCTTTAGCAACAAGGCGCGCTTCTTTAAGTTCTGCCGGCGGCAGCAAATTAGTTTTTTCAGCAAAATCTAAACAAGCATCAAAATTAGCTGGATTATCGCAAAAGGCTAAACACTCTTTTTGATTTTTGCAATTTCCTGGTCCGCGCTCACCAGTTTTAGCGTAAGCTCGCGCCCGCGACACTTGTTCGCGTGACATTAAATTATGTTTTTCAGCAAAATTAACACAAGCTAAAATATTGGTTGGACTTTCGCAAAAAACAAAACAGTCTTTTTCATTCTTGCAATTACCAAGTTCTTTCGCAGGATAAACAATGTCTGACTTACTCTTGGCCAAGGCTATTTGGACAAATAAAAACGCGACTGCCGCAATCGCGAGGGCGCTTGTTATCGTTATTAATCTTGCGATTTTATTCTCCAAAAGGATTTTTATAAACATCTTGGAATGGATTAGTTTTAACTTTTTCAAGCGGGTTTGTTTCTACCCGTTCAAAAGGATTGGTTTGAGGAAGATCTTCAACTGGACTTTTAAAACTCGCTGGCGATGGAGCGCCAATCGATTTAAACGCCTGACTAACTCTATTATAAGTTTGCCAAACAAAAACTCCTGCTATCAATGCGGCTAAGGCAGTAATTACGGCAATGATAACCTTCTTTTTCTTAGACATATCCACATTATATCATAAGACCTCTTGCAAAATAAGATTTCGCAAGAGGTTTATAGAATATACTATAAAAATAACGCCATACTGGCGTTATAATTGTTTACCAACTTCTTCCAAGCGGCGCTGGCGTCGTTTGCCTGCTTCATGATGGCGTAATACTTCTTCTGGAGCTTCTGGAATAACTTGCGGCAGTGGAGCTCTAGCGCCAGTCTCATCAATGGCTACAAAAGTAAAATAGGCAGAAACAACGTGCCGGATTTCACCTGTGTCAAAATTCTGAGCAAAAACTTTTACGCCAACTTCCATAGAAGTGCGCCAAACACGATTGACTGCTGCTTTAAAGATCAACACCTCTCCAACTCTAGCCGGCGCGATAAATCTAAATTTATCTACTTGCGCTGTAACGCATCTCTTTCCACCATGTCTCCAAGCAACTATAGCCGCCACTCTATCAGCCTGCTCCATAACTCTTCCGCCAAAGACTGTGCCGTGGACATTCAGATCATCAGGAAAAATAATAAAGATTTGATCATTAGTTGCCGAGTCTTCTACCTTTTTCGTCTGTAGCTCCATCGCGCCTCCTCGTGCGCCCCCCCTAGCGCCCAATATCTTCTCCGTCTTCAACGAATTAGGTAGTGTGCCTCCCAATTTAAATAGTCTTGATTCCATTGGCAAGCAAAATTAGTGCGATAATTCCGTTAGTTGTGACGTGGGCAAGCGTACTCATACATAATGCTTTAACATATCTGCCCTGAAGACCGCCGCATTTTAAAAAGATTAAGCTGTAGATGAATCCGAACACTCCTTGTAAAAAAATGTTTTTTACACTACCATGTACCGCGCCAAAGATTATAGAAAACAGAATTATAGCAGTAAATAATTGCCAAGAGTTGCCCCAGTTCTCAATATAAAAAACTAACGGGAATCTAAAGAGCAGTTCTTCCACGAGAGCTGCTACAAATAAAAAGAGCGGAAACCACCAAACAAGAATTGGAATCTTACCACGGGACGGTTCAGGAGCAATGCCCAAAGTAGCCATAATCCATGAAGCGCAGATTGTTAATAAAAAGCCAATCACTAAACATACGCCAACAAAAGAAATGGAGTCTTCGCCAGATACTTTGATTTCTAACCAGTGCCAGAATTTTTTGCCCACCTTCTGCCTCCTATTTTCCCCAACAATGATATTTTATTAAAGAACTAATTCAGGCACAGAGCCTGAATATCCTAGTCTTAACACCATTATAATCTTACGTCAATTAAATTTAAGTATGGGGGTTCGGATGGTTCTTGCCCTGATGACCATCGGGGTAAGATATGCTCTTCGCGAAATTCCGAAATTGCGACTATGCCACACCAAAATAAGTTCGATGCCGAATGAAGATCAGAGCTCATTTTCGTCTTTCATTTTTAATCTTTGGCTTTTATATTACCTTTCGCTTTTCAAGCGCGCTTTTAACAAAAAGATTGTTTCGTCACGCAGTTTTGCTCGCGCCCAGTCCTTTTGGCTTTCGGTCAAGAATTCGCCAAGACCGTCTAAAATGTTCCGATTATTCATTTTCTCCAACAATTCAATGCATCTCTCTACCGTTTCCTTATAAGATATGCCGGCTCTTTTTTCTATAATCTCTTTGTTAATCGGCCAGTTGTTTTTTGCAAAAAAGTATACATCAAAAACATCTCGGCTGGTTTTGCCAACTCGTTCATACATTGCCATAAGCTTATTGGCAAACATGTCTTCGCGAACCATTACAAGCATAGAAATACCGAGTAGTGTCTTAAGCTCGTATCGAGAGCCAAATTCTCTACGATTAACCTCAATTTTTACATTTTGAGCCTTGGTATCGTAAGAGAGGATTATGATTGAGTTGTAGCGCTTTATCCGTGACTCTCTTATCTCTCCATAACCCCTAGCAATCTTTAAGATTTTTTCAAAGACCTCTTTCTTTTTGTTATCGTCCAAGAGATCAAAATCAATATCAACAGAAAAACGATTCAAATCATAAAACATGAGAGCTGCGGTCCCGCCCTTAAAACCGAGATGCGGAGCAATCGTTGTATCAGTGTATATTTCCTTAAGAATCTGAAGCTGTATATTTTTATGTATCGAATAGTTCAATGTCATAGATTTTAATTAGAATTTTTTCCACCGGGGAGGGGTATGCCCTCAGCGGAATAATGTTTAAAATATTCATTGACTTTCTTGCCCATTCTTTTGTTGTTATAGACAGGCAAAATCTGGAATACTTTGTCCCAATCCAAAGAATCCAAATTATCAAAATGATAATCCTTGCTTACATAGATTCTATCCAAAAAAGCCCGCTCTTTTGTAGCAATGGCAAAGCCGTCTTTATGCTCGATGCCAACTGTATTACTCAAAACATAATTTTTTATTCTAACAAATGTAATTCTTTGGCTATCTATATCTATTTCTCGACTAATATATGACGCAACAAAAATATTGCCATAATATTGAAAATTGATTCCGGCGCGAGTCAAAACGGTCTCAAAGCTGATATACGAGGGCGTATAAATTCTTGTTGCTAACTCAAACTTGTCGTAATTTTTGTCTTTTGCATACAAACCGCGGCGCACTCTAATCAATTTTCCGGTTCTAGCATATTTGTCCAATCTGGCGCTGACCGTGTTCTTTTTTTCCTCGCCCCATAACAAAGCAACATCTTTGGTAGTAAAGATGGTTTTGGAGGATCTTAATAAAATTCCTAAATATTCTCCTTTTTTGGGTTTATTGTCCATTTTTGTACCGTAAATTACCTTAAAGGTGAGCTACAGTTCAAATATTAACATATACTTTGTATTCAATGCAAGTATTTGCTTAAAAATCATTCCACGCGTGGAATGATTTTTAAAATGGTCTATTCTTGAAATAGTTCGGACGGTTTTCGCCGCCGCAGGTGGCAAGGTGTGCCCCTCGCGAAATCCCGAAATCGCGGCTTCGCCGCGCCGATGACAATTTCAAGTTTTTCTTTGGCAGCAAATTCAATATGAATTTTAATCTAAAAACACAAAAAATGCAAAAAGAAAAGGCGACAATGTTGTCGCCTTTGGGTGGAAGCTTAAACTTTTTACAAAGTCGGAGAGAGAACGGCGGTCGCGATTGCAATCGCTTCGTCGAGGTTGGAAACAATGAAACCCGAAACCTCTCGGAGCATTGCATGAGAATGAACATTGTCTTTCTCCATTACGACGACAATCGGCTTTCGCCAAGCATCAGCCCAGGCGA
>CAZVIU010000027.1:4487-11907 GCA_964626935.1 uncultured Gammaproteobacteria bacterium | reverse complement strand
TTACTGAAAACATCCAATCGCTCGGCATCGTAATATTTTTTTCGATCAATGAATTTTATATTGATCGGCACATTATCCTTAACGAATTAAAAAATAATTGTTGATCATTCGCCCAACACGGCCGCTCCCGTCTACAAAAGGGTGGGTGTATTCAAAAGCAAGATGTAGTCTGGCGATTCGTTTGACATCGAGTTTTAAGAAGTCTTATAATGAGATTAGAAGATAGGACACCGGAGGGGATATAATAAGGTCGATCTCTCTGGATTTAAACACTAAATAATACAAACCATGCGTATAATTCATAATCGTATAGCAGTAGCCGGAACAGTTTTGTGTTTTAGCATCGCATTTGCGGCTGTTGCTTATGCTAATCACTCGTGGGGACCCTACCATTGGGGACGTACGGCCAATCCCTTCATTGTGAAGCTCGGCGACAACGTATCAACCGCGTGGGACGCCTATCTTGGTGCGGCATCGTCCGACTGGAGTCAGTCGAGCGTCCTAGACACTACGGTTGTTACTGGCAATGCAGGTAATCCCAAACTCTGCCGGGCAACAAGCGGCCGTGTCGAGGTCTGCAGCAGCAAATACGGATTTAACGGATGGCTGGGTGTTGCCTCAATCTGGGTAAACGGTGACCATATTACTAAAAGCACGGTCAAGGTGAATGACAGCTACTTCAATACTACGACGTACAACACGCCGCCATGGCGAAGGCTTGTGATGTGTCAGGAAGTCGGTCATACCCTTGGACTTGACCACCAAGATGAAATTTTCAACAATCCGAACCTTGGAACTTGCATGGACTACACCAACGATCCTGATGGTCCGCCTTCGAACGAGCATCCTAATGCCCACGACTACGAACAGCTTGAGACAATTTACGGCCACGCTGATGGAGTAACAACGATTGACCAGACAGTTTCAAGTTCTGGCAATGCTGGCAACGCTGAAGAATTAGGTCGGTCACTTCGTACAGACGGAAAAGGCAGAACCTCGCTCTACGAACACGAGCTAGGCAATGGCGAGAAGCTAGTTACTTTCATTTTCTGGACCGAGTAACAGTATTGAAAACACCAACCCAAAACCCCCTGAAGGGGGTTTTGGGTGTGGTTTTAAATTAATTAATTTAAATGGCTAAAAAAGTATTTCTTGTCCTTGGCGGAATTATAATCGCAATCATTGCGGGTGTGATTTTGTTCCAAAAAGATGCCGGGCAGCCTGATGATGCCGGAAACTCGGCCGGACTTATTGTGAGCAAAAATGCGATCTATGCGGCAGAACAGCTGCCCTCACAAACTGTGTCTGTAGCCTTAGTGCGCCTAGCCAATCCAGGGTTTGTGGTTATCCATGAAGATAACGGAGGTGCACCCGGCCAAATTTTAGGTCAAAGCGCCGTGTTGAGCGTAGGCGAAATAAAAAATCTCTCACCTATCACACTCTCCCGATCGACAAAAGACGGCGAGACGCTTTATGTCGTGCTCCACTCTGACGACGGAGATGGCAGATTTAACGCAACCAAAGACAAGCCCGTGCTAGACTCGGTAAGCAGCAGCGAACCGATGATGATGATCATTGCTATCAGTAAAGATGCCTCCGAACCGGGAGCAATTAACCCCTAACCTATTGTGGATGGTACAAGGTGCCGCCCACCAATTCGTTGGTCAAAAATCGGAAAGTCTAATTCTGGAGCGGGATACGGGAGTCGAACCCGTCTTTTGGCCTTGGGAAGGCCACGTTGAACCGATCAACTAATCCCGCCTCATCATAAAATCTAATTATGAAAAATGTGAACAATTATAAATGTCAGGGGGGTTTCTATTTACCTATTCGCGAATTAGACAATAGAAAAAACAGATGTTGATTCAAATCCTGCTCTCCTAATATTTTAATGAAAAAAATACTCCCACCACTTCCCCGGATTCTCTAACCAGTTTTCAAAACGATTAGCAATCTTTTTGCTATCAAGGCTATTTATATCATTTCGAGTATTGCTCTTTTCGCCTAATCCCTCTATCACAATTGTTTCTTCTCCAGGTTTTTGTAAACCGAGTTTTAGTCGCGCCTCATTTTCTAAAAATTCTTGAGAACCAAGATAATTTTTTAATTTTTTAATTTCAATAGACTTGCTTTCTAAGGATTCGGCTTGCGCCTCGAGCGTATCTATCTCTTGTTTTAGGTGAAAATTATTCCAATATGTCCGTCCTAGTCCTATAAGCAACCCAACTAAAACCAAAACATTAATAATAAAAACACTCCGCAGGCTTAAAATGCGCTTTAAGATTGATACCTCTCGTATAGTCATGGCCTAATTTTATCAATCTTTCGGGTTCTTTTCAAATTCAGATAAAGAATGAAGCAGGGCCTTGCGTTCAGTTTCGCCTAAGGTGCTAAATTTTTCTATCATTCGTTCAATAGTGCTAATATCGGCGCTGGCCAGTGTATTTTTTATATCCTGCAGTATTGAGCTCGTTCCTGCCGGGTCATGGATTTTTTTAATTTCTAAGATAACTTTGGAATTTTTAAAATTGATGGTTAAATTTCCATAATTAAATATGTGGGCCCACACGCCTTTTTGACGAAAAGAAATGTCATCTACTTCATAAAACGGTGCCTCACTGACAACCACATCAAAAAATTTTCTTTGATAAATATCAACAATTTTTTTATTAGTAATAATGACTTGGTTACGTATCCAAAACCAAAATTTTGTGAGAGCATAAAGAAGGCCGCTTGCGATAGCCAGCCAAAAAATGATGACTCCAGTTAAACCAAAAGAAAAAAGTGGAATAAATAAAAATATGGATAAAAATATTAAAGTTGCGCCTAGAACTGCGGGCCAGGCGAGAATAAGTTTTGTCGCGCGTAAAATTATGATGATACGTTCGTCTTCTTTAAGATTTAACTTCATATTAAAATTATAACATTTTTTAGCTTTTGGAGAGCAACAAAGATATTCACGATCGTGAATATCTTTGCGATGTTTGATCGGCCTCTTTTTTAAATTCTTCTCTTACTATGGTCCGATCATCCCACGGTATTTTTTTTCCTTTAATAATCATGGCTTGTTCTGACCCCTTGCCAGTGATTAGAACCAAATCCCCTGCTTCGGCCAAAGATAAGGATTTTCGAATCGCCTCTCGACGATCAAGAACAACGAATAATCTATTCTCAAGATCAATCCCTGTATTCTTAGCTCCTGCGATTGGTAATTTAACGAGCTCTAACGGATCATCATCATATGGATCATCTGTAGTAATAATAGTAATGTCAGCGTTACGGACAGAAATTTCTCCCAGTTTTATACGATTAGCGCTGTCACGTCCACCGCCAGTTGGACCAAAGACATGAATTATTCGGCGCGGCAGAAGTTTTTTTACAGTTTCAAAAATAGCCTCAAGCGACCGCGGCTCGTGCGCATAGTCAACAATGACGCGCCACGGCCGACCGCAATCAATAAACTCAACTCGACCGGGCACAGTAGTAATTTTATCCAAGGCCCGGCTTGAAACTGCTAATTCTATCCCCTCTCCTTGCGCAACCGTTATCGCTGCGAGTGCGTTATAGATATTAAACTTGCCTAAGATGTTTAGATGAAAATCTGTATTTTCAATCCTAAAACTGCTACCGAGATTATCCATGCTAACACTACTTGCCCGCGTTATAGCTTGTAACTTGTAGCTTGTGGCTTGTAGAATTTTTGTTTGATCAAGGGTAAACCCATTTTTCCTTTCCGCCAAAAATTGTAAAAAGTATTCCGCATTGCGATCGTCAATATTAACTACACTCGTTTTTCTGTTCTTTCGTTCTTTGATCCTTTCGTTCGTTCTGCTTAGTGACTTCATGACTAAACGACTTAATAACTTAGTGACCAAGTGACTTAATAACTTAGTGGCTGGGTAACCTAATGATTTGAACAACTCGCCCTTAGCTCTTCTATACTCTTCAAAACTTCCATGCGCCTCCAAATGCTCTGGTGACAAATTCGTAAATACAGCTACATCAAATTCAATGCCGCGATTACGATGCTGTAGGATTCCCTCTGATGAAACCTCTAAAACTAAATAATCACATCGGGCACGAACTGCCTCGCGAATAAATCTTTGCAAAACAAATCTGCCAAGCATGGTCATCTTGTAAGGATTTAACCACTCGCGTTCGCCCAGCGCGAAAAGCGCGGTTGATGAAAGAGCAACACGATACCCGGCTTCTTTTAAAATTTTGGCAATAAAAAAACAAGTGGTTGATTTGCCTTTGGTGCCGGTAACGCCGATAACCCGAAGCTCGCGCGATGGATGACCATACCAAAATACTGCCAGCGAAACTAAAAATAAATGATAGGCGCTAAGAACTGCTTTGGGTATTAATTTTTTAAGCAGGCTTTTCATATGTGTAAGCAACCTATTTTAATAAAAACGACGCTAGGCGACAATTTTTCTAGTTAGAATAATAATAACAGATAATTTGAAAAATAAAATGGCCCAACAAAAAACGCCAGTAAAGACTGGCGTAAAACTTGAAATCCCTGCCTCAAACGAATCTATGGCGAGCGTCGTTAAACCAGTCGAGAAGTTAGTTCTTAATTTCCCGACGCTTTGGTCTGCCCCGGGCGGACTTTAAGTCGGGACTTGATCACGGGCTTGATGGCGCAAGCCGCATAAAAAAGTCGCGCACAAAATCGTGGTAAAAAGCGTCATAAACCGGCTGACCATCCCAATCAGGCGGCACATCAAGGCCCAAAAGAAATAGCACGGTCGCGGCTGTATCATAAATCTTAATGGGGTCTTTAATAGCGTAATCGCGTTTAATACTCGGCCCAATAATAATCCAAGGAATAGTCATATCTTCGCTTGTGTCCGTACCGTGAACTCGATCATGTCCCCCATGATCAGCTGTAATTATAAAGTAAGTATTATGACGCTTAGGAGACTTTCGCAAAGCGCGGAAAAATTCACCAAGCGCCAAATCGAATTCTGCCGTAACTTCAAGCTGTTCAGATGATCCCCAGCCAAATCGATGTCCGGCTTTATCAATATCTGGCACATGAATGCCTAAAATGATACTGGCTGGATCAATTAAAAATTTAGTCGCTTCTTTTAGAACTGCTTGGCCCTCGCCGCTAACTGCTCGCACCTCGTCAACATTGCGAGTTAAGAATCGATTAACGCGAGACTTGGTTTCATGATTTTCTTCTGTTACCACAACAACCTTTAACCCAGACGCTTTGGCATAATCGCTAACAGTTTTCGTCTTGCCTGACAAGTATCTGGAGACTGCTGGCCAGTTACCCATATCTTTAATATCAACCTGATTGCTCATGATTCCGTGCTTGGCCGGCGTAAGTCCGGTGGCTAAAGAGATTAACGCCGTGACTGTCCAACTAGGTAAAACAGTTTCGGCATTCCAAGTATAGGCGCCATATTTTGTTAGATCAAAGATGTTTTCCGCGCCACTAATTTCCCAAACATCGCGTCGGCCAGCGCCGTCAATAATCAAAGCGACAATATTTATTTCGGCAACTTGGCCATGTTGTGCGGCTCCAACTTTGGCGCGCAGTTCTTTCATCTCTTGACGATAAGAATATTTAACAAAACCAAACCAAGCAACACCTAAAATTAAAACTCCAACCAAGCTCCAAAATACTACTAGCCCTGCTCGATGCTTGTTTCTCATCGTGGCTCTTGCCTCGTTGTGAAGGATCTACAGATGATTTAACACCGAATTCCAAATTTTGGCAAATTTGTCCTCAAAATTCTTTATATTAGTATCCACATTATCTATATTTTATATATACATCATTACCCATATTCTCACGAATAGGTAAATAGAAAACCAACTATTGATAAAAACTTATAATAGTTATTTTCTGCGTAAATCCGCGTTAGATCAGGGGATTGAATTTCAATATGCCTTTTGCTAGCATAAGGACAGTCCTTTGAAAAGCTCTGGAGGATAAGAAATGAAACTGTGGCGAAGAGTTTGGCGTATCGTCTGGCGCCTGCTTTGGGCTAGTGCGATTATCGGATTAATTATGACTTTGGCTTTGGGCGGATATGGATATTATCTGTATCGCGAGGCAACGCGCGACTTGCCAGCATTAGATAGGATTGTTAATTACAACCCGCCGCGCACTACTCATGTTTACGCAGTGGGTGGCGAACTTATTGGTGAATTCTACACGAATAATCGCGTGGTTGTGCCCTTGTCGCAAATTCCTCAACATGTGCGCGAAGCCTATCTGGCGGCAGAAGATCAGAATTTTTATAAGCATCATGGTTGGGACTGGCGAGCTATTTTACGCGCTGCTTGGAATAATCTAGTCGCCGGACACATTGTCCAGGGTGGCTCAACTATCACTCAACAGCTTATAAAAACATTAACTGTTGGTACTGAACGAAGTTATCGCCGAAAAATTCGCGAAGCCGTACTTTCAGAAAAACTTGAGCGCTTGCTCACCAAAGACAAAATTCTTGAAATCTATCTAAACGAGATTTATCTGGGTAGCGGCGCTTACGGTGTTGAGACGGCGGCGCGCATTTATTTTGACAAATCTGTGTCGAATTTAGATTTGGCCGAAGCGACCATGCTTGCTGGGCTTTCTAAAGCTCCAAGCCACGATTCGCCGCGTTTAAATTTCGCGCGAGCGCGCGTCAGGCAAAGGTATGTTTTAGATAGAATGGTCACGCTTCAAAGAATTTCTGAAGGAGAAGCGCGCCAAGCCTGGCACCGCCGATTGCATATCAAAGTCTATTCTGAACCAAATCGCGAATTAGCTCCTTACTTCCTTGAGCATTTGCGTAAATATCTAGCACAAACTTATGGAAATGAGGCCGTACTTACTACCGGGTTAGAAGTGCATACGACACTGTCTCGGAATGCGCAACAAATTGCCGAAAAAGCTGTCTCGGGCGGAATTGATAGGCTGCGTAAAACTTTTGAACTGCCCTCCCCTGTGGACGAAGCAGATGATGAAGAGGTAACGCAGTGTCTGGCTAAAAATCGCGCTAAAAAGAAAAAAAATCGTCAATCACCAAAATCACTTTTTGGTGCCAGAGCTATTGTCATTAGTAAAAATGGCAATGAAGTTAGCGTCTGCCTAGGTGGAAATATTATTGAACTAAATCGTGAGGATAGCTCCAAGTTATTAAACTGGCGTGGACTTAGTAACGAAAGATTAAAAGTAAATGATGTTATTGTTGTCAATCTTGAGGTAACTAAAAATTGCCGGGCCTCTTTATGCCGATATGAAAAAAAAATAAAGCTGCCCAAACCTAAACCAGTGGAAGCAGCGCTGGTGGCCATGGACTTGCATAGCGGAGAAATCATCGCTATGGTTGGCGGATCAAATTTCCAAATTTCTGAATTCAACCGAGCTGTGCAGGCTAAACGGCAAATCGGTTCAGCAGTTAAGGGTCTGGTT
>CAZVIU010000027.1:0-4477 GCA_964626935.1 uncultured Gammaproteobacteria bacterium | reverse complement strand
TACGCCGCTGCTATTGAACAAAGCTGTTTGGAAGAAAACAATTGTCTTAATGAAAATACCCTTGTGCCTGATGAACCAATTTCAGTGCCAACACTTAGTGGATTATGGTCACCAAAAAACTATAAACATGAATTTTTGGGTCCAATTACTTTGCGTACAGCTTTTGCCAAATCCATCAATACTGTTGCTGTTAGGCTTGCGCTTAATCTGGGTGTTAGCAACATGGTTAGTTACTTTAGACGTTTGGGTATTAGCTCGCCTGTTCCCCATCATATCTCTATCGCTCTGGGCACAGTTGATATGAGCTTGCTTGAGCTTGTTGATGTTTATTCAACTTTCCCGCGCGGTGGCGTTGGTATTCGGCCGCACTTTATAACTAGAGTACTGGATGCTCGTGGACAATTGCTTGTAAAATCGCGAGTCGAAGAAACGCCAGTTCGGCTCTCGCGTCAAACTGCTTATGTCGTGCTTGATCTCTTGCGCGCGGTAACTGATTTTGGCACTGGCCGCAAAGCCAAAAATCTAGCCCAACCAACTGGCGGTAAAACCGGCACATCAACTGATTATCGCGATGCTTGGTTTATCGGATTTACTCCAGATATAATTGCCGGCGTTTGGGTTGGACGCGATGATTTTGCTCCCATTGGTCATGATGCCACTGGCGGACGCGTTGCTTTACCTATCTGGCTGGAATTCATGCAAAACAGTCATCCGCAAACTCCTCCGGGCGACTTTAGCGTGCCCGAGGGAATAGAGTTTAAATATATGGATCAGGAAGCTAGAAAATTTGTTGATCCGAAAGATTCAGGCGCTAGGGCTATTCCATTTAGAATTCCAAGACCTGTGGAAACTGATAATCGTTGATCTAAATACAGATTTACTCTAATACATTAATTTTATCAGACCCCACCGAAATGGGGTCTTTTAATATACATATTAACTTCGCTTACAAATATCACAGGTTGTTACCGATGTACCCTTCTAGTACAGTAGGTTGACAAAAATGTCTCCCGCTGATAATTTCAAAATAGATCTTTACAAAAGGGGCAAAATGAAAAAAACGGCATTACTCGCGCTGATTTCTCTAGCATGCGCAACCATTCAAAAACCTGATGTTATGTTCAAGGGGCTTGATAGATTTGCCGAAGATAGCGTTGTACAGGTTATAAGTGAGTGCACAACTAAGTTACCTAATGGTAGCACAAGAGTTGAGCAGGGTTCAGGAAACGCTTTTTTAGTTCAAAGGGGTGTCCTGGTTTCAAGCAGTCATTTATTTACCAATATCCGGGGCGAAAATTGCCAAGTCTTGATTAGAGTTGGCAAAAAAAATATAAAGGCAAGGGTTATCATTTTAAACACAGCTACAGATGTTGCGATTTTAGAGGCAGATATTCACGGTCGGGCACTCAAATTAAGAGAGGTTACTGACAAGGACCAGGTGCTTTATGTTTTTGGATTCTGGCCATATTCAATGGGTAACGACATTTACGGCATTCTCTAATTTTATCCGGGTAAAGATTTATGACAATCGGACTGTGCTTGGCGATTTAAAGATTCCACTTATCGGCATGTTTACACGGGGCATGTCTGGTTCACCAGTTGTTGCTCCTGATGGACAAGTTGTCGGCATTTTTTCAGTTATTGGTCAAGATTCTCCATCAGCAGAGGGTGGCGCAGTAAAAACCAAGTTTATCTTAAACGCCCTTCACGACTACAAAAAATATTTAGGAAAATAGCGCTGGGGGTGGCAAGATATGGAGTATGAGTTCTCTAAACATCAAAAACCACCTACTAGTTCATCGCGCTTAAAACCACCATCAGATATTAAAAAATAATTAACTGACGCGCCAGCGCGGCAGTTTTTTAATTTCTCTAACAAACTGCTCTCCCCTATCAACTTCGTTACGGAACAGGTTAAAGCTCGCCGCCGCCGGTGACAATAAAATAATATCGCCGCGTTGAGCTAACTGCCGCGCCAATTTTACTGCCTCACGCATTTTTGAGATATAATTAAAAAGCAAAAATTTAGAATCATAATTCTTTCTGTTTTTTCTTAATTCTTGATTTCCCGACACTTCGGTCGGGATCCCGATGCCGATACTACGATCGGCATCCTGTATCTTGGGTATTGGGACTTTACCTCGGGACTTAATTCTTAATTCTTTTATGAGTTTATTTGATGCTGTGCCACGGAATAAAATCAACGCTTTTACATATTTAGGAATCTCGCTTGCTAACTGGCGGTAATTCAAATTCTTGTCCATCCCGCCGGCAATCAAGATAATTCTCCTTGATTTCGAATTTCGGATTTCTGATTTCGGATTTGGCAGCTTTGCAAGCGTATAGAGCGCTTGCAAAGTTGCCTCTGGCGTTGTCGCCGTTGTATCATTATAAAATTTTATGCCGCGGGAATTACGCACAATTTGTAATCTGCCCCACAAACCTTTAAATCCTCTAATTGCTTGCCAGGCTTGTTTTTCGCTAATGCCTAAGGCTTTTGCTACACTGAAAGCGGCGGCAATATTTTCCATATTATGTTCCCCCAAAAGCGCCAAATTCCGCGCTGGCTTGCGTAAAATTCCGCATAATTTTGCGGTCTTAGAAAAAAAGATAATTTTTGATTTAGCTGCTTTGGCCAGGTTGTATGTTGTTTTATTATCTTTATTCAAAATCAAAACGTCGCTTGGCTTTTGGTACTTAAAAATCACCGCTTTTGCCCCGATGTAGTCTTTCATTGACGCGTAAGTATTCAGATGATCCGGATAAATATTAGTGATTACTGCGTAGTCTGGACTAATTTTCCAATCGTCCAAACCTTCCACTAACCAGCTTGATAGCTCTAAGACAACATAAATTGTTTCTGTGTTTCCTTGTTTTTGTATTTCTTTGATAAAATTTAATGGCGAATATCCTAAATTGCCGCCAAGCAAAACTTTCCTCCCGGCCTTTTTTAAAATTTCCGCAATAAGTACGCTAGTTGTGCTTTTACCCCTTGTGCCAGTTACTCCAATTACATGGAGCATGGAGCGCGGGGCATGGAGCATGGTTAAAAATAGACTGACGTCTGTGTGGATCTTGGCGCCTTGCTTACGAGCCAAACGTAATAATTTATGCTCTTGCGGCACGCCAGGATTGCGGACAACTATATCAACACCCTTAAAATCTCTCGCGCGATGCTGGCCCAATACAAAAATAGGAGAATTTTTATGCTTTTTTCCAAAATCACGTAATTCATTCAACGCAGTAAGCAAATCTGATTCTTTTTTCTTATCGGTTATTAAAACTCTAGCCCCTTGGCGAATAAAAAATTTGGAGGCAGTAATACCACTGCCATATTTATAACTACCTAAACCAAAAATTACAACTCGTTTGTTGAAAAAAATACTATTTTTAAATTTTGATTTATCATTTTGCATTTTGATTTTTTAATTAAAAATGCCCGGCTAATCGGGCAAACCGAACAGTAGCTATCGCTTTCATTATTTGATATCCCATCTTAATATATTGTCCCAGTCCTTTCCAAAATCCAACTTTTTGCATTTTATGTCTAATGGTTACGCCGGGCATATACGTTGTGCCATAAGACAACGAGCGAGAGCGACAATAATAATTTAAGGCAATTTCAATCATAAAACCTTTAACATATTTAGTAGCGATGTTTGTAAAAATCGCCCGGCGCATAGCTCTTTCGCCGCTGATTAACGGCAGGTGCGCTGAAAGTCGCGTAAGCAGTCTACCCCGATCGCGAAGTCCAACACACATCTGAAGCTCGCCGCAAAGAACTGGACGCAAAATCTTTTCAATATGTTCAGCTGTGAATCCATAAAGATCAGCATCGGCAAAAAATAAAATTGGCGCATCAGTATGAGTTACGCCATGTGAAATTGCTTCACCCTTACCCCCTTGCTTTGGCAGTTCATGCACGATGTCAGCCCCGGCGTTGAGGGCACGCTCTGCTGTACGATCGTAAGAACCGTCAGAAATAACAATAACCTCGCTGATGAGAGACGAAGATTTAAAAATTCGGACAACATCTCCAATAGTTGATTCTTCGTTGTAAGCGGCAATAATAACGCTGACTTTTGTCATGAATTAAGTTATTGAGTCACTGGATCATTGAGCTAATATCTTAATAACCTAATGTTCTTAATGACTTAATGACTAATTAACTACAATCATTGCTTTTCTCCCAGATAATTTATTATTCTCATCATCCCAATCATTGATTGCCTTCATTATGGTTTCTTGTTTGTAGATAAAATTCGCGCCGCGTTTTGTTCCCGGATCATTAACAATGAATTTGCCGTCTTTAGTATAACCTTTTATCACGATCATGTGATAAACCGGACCAGGCGCCCTAAAGAATGGATTAGCTAAGGCGCGGCCAAAATTTGGAACAACGACTGGCCGTCCAGAGGCGACGATCTTTTTAATTGCTTCAGCTGTTACTTCACTATCGTATTTTACAACTACATTA
>CAZVIU010000026.1:0-12092 GCA_964626935.1 uncultured Gammaproteobacteria bacterium | reverse complement strand
ACGCGTAAGATCGTCGGCAGCGTCAGATGTGTATAAGAGACAGCCCAGGGGCGGCGTCCGCCTCGAGGTGAGGGTAGAAGTTTGAGTTTGATAATTTGTTTTCTTTGTGATTTAATTTTTTTAGTTCGATACTTTTAGCGCAGTATGAAATATAGATTTTATGCACTTGACAAATACAAAATATCTGATAAAATGGATATAAGCCCTGAAATAAGGCAATAATCTTATGTCCACAAGCATTATTAGAGATATAACTGTACAAGCCGAACCATATATTCTGCGCCCAGAGATACTTCTTTTTATTGGCGCCCGTCAAGCGGGAAAAACTACTATTTTGAAGCAATTGCGGACCAATCTTGAAAAGGAAAACAAGAACACTCATTTTCTAAATCTGGAAGATCTTGAATACCGCGATCTCTTAAACGAATCACCCAAAAACATTTTTAAAATTTTTACGCTTGATCTTAAAGAAAAAAACTATCTCTTTATAGACGAAATCCAATATCTTAAAAATCCCTCAAATTTTCTGAAATATCTTTATGACGAATATCACGACACAATAAAACTTTTGGTTTCCGGCTCCTCAGCATTTTATGTGGACAGAAAATTCAAAGACTCTTTAGCTGGGCGCAAAAAGATTTTCTATGTGTTGACGCTTTCCTTTAGAGAATTTCTACGTTTTAAAAATGAGCATGAATTGTCGAGAAAAGATCCCCAAACTTTTTCACTCAAAGAAAAGGAAGCTGTTTCGTTGTATTATCGGGAATATATGAGATATGGCGGCTATCCGCGCGTCGTACTTGCGCCGACACAGGAAAAGGAAGATCTTCTCCGGGAAATCGCCCTTTCCTACATTAAAAAAGATATTTATGAAGCCAATATAAGACAAGAGGAAACCTTCTATAAACTATTTAAAATTTTGGCTTCCCAAATAGGGAATTTAGTGAATACATCAGAACTTGCCGCCACGCTGGGAACCTCTAAAACAGCCATTCAGAGCTACCTCTATGTGATGCAAAAATCATTTCATATATGCCTTTTAAAACCATTTTTTAAAAACACAAGAAAAGAGTTGACAAAAATGCCAAAAATCTATTTTTATGATCTTGGATTGAGGAATTTTTTTACGCGTAATTTTTTGAGTTTTGAAGAACGAGAAGATCGGGGCGCGTTGCTTGAAGGCGCGACGTTTCGCGAGTTGCGGAAAACGCACGAAGAGGAGGCTATAAGGTTTTGGCGAACCGCGCAAAAAAATGAAGTAGATTTTATTGTCAACGAAAAAGAGGCGTTTGAGGTGAAGACGAGAGCAACAGAGTTTAAAGATAAAAAATACAAAACTTTTTTTGAAAATTATCCTGACATAAAGTTTACTGTCGTGACCATTGATAAAAAAGCAGCCACCATCGGCGCGCATAAAGTTTTTAATGTTTGGGAAATATAACGCATGACTAAATTCCTAAGAAAACCATTGCCAGAAGTCATTTCAGAGGAAATTGCCGCGATTCATCGCAAAGATATGGAACTGCTTAAAACCAGCCCAGAACAACAAGCTGAAGAGCTGTTCGCGTTGTGGCAAGAGTATCGCCGCGAAAGGATCAAAGCCGTGAGAGGGCTTCGGAAACAGGGCATGCAAGTAGCCAAAGAGGCAAGAACAGCAAAAGTTTGTATTTTTATATATGGACGCGATGCATACAGCGAGCCTCGAGTTTAAACGACAAAAAATTAAATTACCTTGAATTACGAACTTGCATTTCGTAATTCAAGGTAATTACCAATTTGAAATAGTATTGCCAGAGTTAGTTTATCCTGCCATTGAGCCCTGGCAAGCACGAACTTATTTGGGGCTCATTTTGCGCTAGAAACCGATCCTCATTTGGGGCTCATCTTGTATTGTACAAGCCTGAGCCTTGACAAATTTTCAGGCCTATTTTAATATAGGATTAGCACTCTCGAGTTGCGAGTGCTAATATGGTTATAAATTCAAGGCAGTCACAACTTTTAAATTCTATTATTAGAGAATATGTAGATACAGCCGCGCCTATTGGTTCGTCATTTTTAGTTTCTAAATATGGTTTTCGGATTAGTCCAGCTACCGTACGCAATGAAATGGCTGTACTAGAAAAGCAGGGATATATTTATCAACCGCATACTTCAGCCGGCCGTGTACCAACAGAAAAAGGATATAAGCATTTTGTTGAAACATTAGGAGGTGAAAGAAAAGAAGAGCTGGATCATAATGCAGAAAAAATATTAGAACAAGCTGCGGAGCCAACTACCATCTATAATGACGCGGTCAAGAATATTGCTAAGGCCATTGCCGAAATTAGTGAAGAAACAATTTTAGTAGGTTTTGGCGCGCGTGATTTTTATTACGCTGGCATTGCTAATTTTTTTCGTAAGCCAGAATTTAAAAATTATGAAGCGGCCGTGAGTTTAGCAGAACTGGTTGATGATTTAGATGAGGCCATGTTTGAAATTTTTCCAATGGTTGATAAAGAGCCGAAGATTTTAATTGGCAGCGAAAACCCTTTTGGTAATGAATGCTCGGCTGTTTTAGTCAGCCTAGATATTAATGGAAAGACGAGTGTATTTGGTATATTAGGATTAATGAGAATGGATTACGAACGCAATTTAGCAGTCATCCGGTATATTAAGCGGCTATTTATTTAACACGCACCAACTTTATATATAGGTTTTGAATCAAGAATCAAGAATCAAGAGTCAGGAATTATGAATGATAGTTTAATTTTACGATCGGTTACAATGTTTAATTCATAATTCCTGATTCATAATTCCATTAACCATGGAAGAATTAGAAAAATTACAAAAAGAGTTAGAAGAAGTTAAAAAGCAGGCTGAAGAATATTTAAGCGGCTGGAAACGAGCCAAGGCCGATTTTATTAATCGTGAGCACGAGACCTCGCGAGAGCGTGAGGCCTGGATTAAATTTGCCAATGAAAGTTTTGCTCACGCTCTTTTGCCTTTTGTTGATAGTTTTCATGCCGCCTTAGGTTCTATGCCCGAGGCCTTAATCTCGTCAGAATGGGCGCAAGGGTTTAAACAACTTGGAAATCAATTGGAGGAAGTTTTGGGTAGTGCCGGAGTTCAGCCAATAGAATCCTTGACCGCGCAATTTAATCCATCACTTCATGAGTGCGTTGGCACAGAAAAAGGCGCCGAGATGGGCAAGATATTAAAAGAAATCCAGCGTGGATATTTATTGCAAGGCAGGGTCTTAAGACCAGCAAAAGTGATTGTAAGCGAGTAGCCAGTAACGAGTAATTAGAGGAGGCGGCTGAAGATGGAAGTTAAAGTTAAAAAACAAATTCGTATCTTAATGCTTTTCCTGACTGCTTGTGTTCGGGGAGAGAATTTAGGAGATAGTTTTTCATAAGAACATAAAAACACAAGAACATGAAAACAAAATTGTTTTAATGCTTTCATGTTTTAATGTTTTAATGCCGTGTCATGTCAAGGATAATAGGAATAGATTTAGGCACATCTAATTCGGCCGCAGCTGTAATACAGGGTGATATGCCAGTTATTATCCCTTCAGCCGAGGGGGCAACTTTAGGAGGCAAGGCCTTCCCGTCTTATGTTGCCCTAACGCGTGAAGGCGAGCTTCTTGTGGGCGAGCCAGCTCGCCGGCAAGCAGTTTCTAATCCTGAACGCACTATTTTTGCCGCTAAACGCAAAATGGGCACTGACCATAAATGGGTGATTGACGACAAAGAGTATACGCCCCAACAGATTTCAGCATTTATTTTGCAAAAAATTAAACGCGATGCCGAGGCCTATCTTGGCGAGCCGGTTAGTAAAGCCGTGATTACTGTGCCGGCTTATTTTAATGATGCCCAAAGGCAAGCAACTAAAGACGCTGGCGCTATTGCCGGACTTGAGGTTGTTCGAATTGTTAACGAACCAACCGCGGCTTCATTAGCTTACGGGTTAGACAAGATCAAGGAAAAAGACCAACAGGTTATGGTTTTTGATTTAGGCGGCGGCACGCTTGATGTAACTATTATGAATTTCGGCGATGGCGTATTTGAAGTTGTATCAACTAGCGGCGATACTCAACTTGGCGGCACGGACATGGATAACGCCTTGATAGATTATCTTATTTTGGAATTTAAACATGAAAGCGGCATTGATCTTCGGGCGGATAAAATGGCCGCGGTTCGTTTAAAAGAAGCGGCTGAAAAAGCAAAGATAGAACTTTCCACAACTTTAGAAACTGAAGTAAATTTGCCATTCATTACCGCTGACGCTTCTGGACCAAAACATTTTTTACATAAACTCACTCGCGCTCGTCTTGAGGAATTAGTTCGACCGATTGTTGAAAAATGCCGTGCTCCAATGCAGCAAGCGCTTGGTGATGCTAAATTAACGCCGGCGCAAATCCACAAAGTTATTTTAGTAGGTGGTCCAACCAGAATGCCGTCTGTGCAAAAATTTGTTCAGGATTATATGGGCGCGAAACTTGAACGCGGTGTTGATCCAATGGAGTGTGTGGCTAAGGGCGCGGCTGTGCAAGCGGCTGTTTTATCCGGTGATGTTAAAGACGTGCTTCTGCTAGATGTTACGCCGCTGACTTTAGGATTGGAAACGCTTGGCAATGTGGCGACACCGCTTATTTCTCGCAACACAACTATTCCCACATCAAAATCGCAAGTTTTTTCAACCGCGGCTGATAATCAAACTACGGTTGAAATTCATGTTTTGCAAGGCGAGCGGCCAATGGCGGCTGATAATCGCACGCTCGGCCGGTTTATCTTGGATAGTCTTCCACCAGCACCACGTGGTATGCCGCAAATTGAAGTCGTCTTTGATATTGACGCCAACGGCATTTTGACCGTAACCGCGAAAGATAAAGCCAGTGGCAAATCGCAAAATATCACCATTCGTGATTCAGGCGCTCTAAACAAAGAAGAGATTGAGCGGATGAAACGCGAGGCTGAACAATTTGCTGAAGAAGACAGAAAGAAAAAAGATGCGATTGATTTGCGCAATCAAGCTGATCAAATAATTCATACAACCGAAAAAATTTTGCGCGATTTTGGCGATAAAGCCCCAGCAGATATTAAGAAAGAAATTGAAGAAAAATTGTCAGCGCTTAAAAAAGCAAAAGACGAAAATGATGCTTCCGCGCTTAAGTTGGCCATGGATGATTTGTCGCAAACAATTTCTAAAATCGGCGCGGCCATGTACCAGAATAAGACTGACGGTGAGCAACAGACAACCAACGATAAGGGAGATGGAGGAGTGAAAGACGCAGATTTTAAAGAAAAATAGAAGCCGATTGTGAAACCGATAGAAAAAATAAACTAAAGAATGTATTGATTCCAAATAGATTGAAGTTTTCCACTTTACTCAAGTGGAAATCTTTCAGGCCGCATCTTCGCTATATGAACGATTTAGAGCAAGGGCTGGCCTATAAAAAGAAAGAGCCCCGTAAGGACGGGACTTCGCAGGGCTGACTTTCCATTGGTGATATTTAAATCATATCATATAGCCGTAAAAAGTCAATAGCAATCTTTTCCACAATGTCCAAAGACTATTATCAAATTCTAGGAATCCAAAAAGGCGCGACAGATACTGACATCAAGTCGGCTTTTCGGCGTTTGGCGCGAGAACATCATCCAGACAAAGGCGGTAACGCGGAGAAATTTAAAGAGATCAATGAAGCTTATCAAGTGCTTGGTGATCCTACAAAAAAACAGCAATACGATCAATACGGTGCAACTTTTGAAAGTATGGGTGGCGCGGGCGGCGATCCATTTGGAGGATTTGGCGGTTTTGGCGGACAAGGCGCCCATATCAATATGGAAGATCTAGGCGATATCTTTGGAGATTTTTTTGGCAATGCTTTCGGCGGGCAGGCGAGTCGAAGGCACGGTCGGGCGCGTGGATCAGATTTACAAATGGAAATTAAAATAGATTTTCGCGAGGGAGTTTTCGGTATGGAACGCGAAGTTGAAATTTATAAAAACGTGACTTGCGGTTCCTGCGGCGGTAGTGGCGCTGAAGGCAGAAAAATGACCGCCTGTCTTAAATGCAATGGCCGAGGCGAGTTACGCGAGCGTAAGAAAACGTTATTTGGCGTCATTCAAACTTCAAGCGTTTGTTCAGCTTGCGGCGGCACAGGTGAGGAGCCGCAGATTAAATGCAAAGACTGTCTCGGTTTAGGTATTACTAAACAAATGAAGCGATTAGTGATTAGTATTCCGGCCGGCACTGAAGATGGTGATATTTTGCGTTTGCGCGGCGAAGGAGAGATTGTTGCGCACGGTACCCCCGGAGACCTATATTTAAAAATTCGTGTAAAATCTGATCCAGAATTTCGCCTCAAAAACAATGATATCATCTCTAAAATTTCTATTAGTTTTCCTCAAGCCACCATGGGCGCGACCATAGAAGTAAAAACGCTTGACGGCTTTCGTAATTTAAAAATTCCTGCTGGCACTCAATCAGGCGAAATTTTAGCGCTGCGCGGCTTAGGCGTGCCCATGAGTCGCGGTCGCGGCGATCATCTTTTTGAAGTAATTGTCCGGACCCCAACGAAATTGTCACGAAAGCAAAAAGACTTACTTGAACAATTAGGCAAAGAGTTATAAATTGGATCTAAAGGAGGTGGCTTTTGAAGTGCAGGGAATGCCCGAATCGAGTTAATAACTATGTTCTTGGTCAGTGCGAGACATGTAATCAACCGACTCTAGGTAAGAGAAAATTTTGTATTAGATGCGCTGAATCTAAGGGAATTTGCGAGGTTTGCGGCAAAGAACTTCATTGCCCGCCTAAACAGGCTTTAAGTGATTCATAGCTCTGCCTTGCAGAGCTATTTATTTTTTAGTAAGACCTCTTGCACGATAACCCTCTTTACTTTTTGTATTCCTGCCGATCGACAAAAAATCCATCATTTCTATTTATGTCGATCGACATAATTGTATCTTCGTCATTTGACAAAAAACAGATCTAATTCTAATTCCGTCGATCGATGGAATTACATTTCCGTCGATCGACGGAAATGCAACGAGTTATCCCGCGCCAGGTCTTGAATAGCAGTATTATGGGGTGGACAGCCTTCGTATAAAGTTAGCCAGCATGGTATACTATAAATATGTTCGCAAGCTTTATTTCAGCGTTGAAAATTTCAAGCCTTACGGCAAATTCAAGCTTGAGTTTGTCGCACCCTAGTTGGGATCTTTTTATTATTATCTTTTTTGCTATTGCAGTGTTTATTTACGGACTTTCTCTGGGCCGCGATCGCAACCTTTTAATTTTACTTACTACTTATATTTCAATAGCCTTAGCCTCAAGCGTGCCGCGTCTGCGTCTGCCGCGACTTGGCCTTGTTGATCTTAGTAGAATACTTGATTTTAAAGTCGCGGTTTTCTTATTTTTTTTCATGGTGCTTTTTGTAGTTTTATCAAAAAGCGCTGTGCTTCGGGGACTGGCTCATGTTGGCGCCGGTTCATTATTCCAGGTCTTACTTTATAGTTTTTTACATGTTGGACTTTTGCTTTCCATCACTCTTTCGCTTTTGCCTAACGAAGCGAAATTTAGTTTTGCGCCGCTAACTCAACAAATTTTTACTTCTGATCTTGGGAGATTTCTCTGGCTGTTTTTGCCAGTTGTGGCCATGGCGGCCCTGCCACCCGAGAAGAAGCGGTCGGTTTCTTGAAAACCATATTTAATAAGTAGAAATTTAAAACCGTAAAGAAATTTATATCTTTATACGGTTATTTAGATACGATTTTGTGGTTTTTAATATAATATAGTTGCATCTTTCATGAATTATGTTAAGCTAGCTACTGGCCTTGAAGAGCAGGAGGAGTCGTGCCCAAAAATACTAATAGGGTTCAAACTCGTGAAAATTTTCGTAAAGTAGTTGATGCGCTTGAGAGAAGCGGCGCCATTCGAAGAGTTAGGCAAATAATTCTCTTTGGTGATCATAAGACGCCTTGGGAACAAGCGGCTGTTCTGCTTGATGAAATGAAACGGCAGATGCATTTCGGGCGCGAGCAAGTTTTATTACAGGCGATATGTTTATCTTTTTTTCTTTTAGGTCAAGGTAAATTAGATAAAGAGGCAGAGTTTAGAGATTTTTTAGAACAGATCAAGGAGGAAGCAAATTGAGTAAGCCCGAAAAGAAGAAAGCAACGTCACGCCAGAAGCCCCTTAAAATTGACGAGAAAAGACTAAATGAATTGACCATTAAATTTAGCGGTTTCTCGAAGAAGTTCCATGATTTATTGTCTTCCGATCTCCAGATTCATGATAAAATGATTAAGATATTTGAAGTGGTTGACTCGTTAGAATCGCGCGAGGAAAGATACGTTGTTTTTCTCCTTCTATTAAACATGATGATTACTATGACCGAACAGAGGACCCTAATTGGGTTATTGGAAGGATTTAATGATGCGGCGCGCGCTGCTTGCGAAGATAGCGGGGATGATGACGATCCTGATAGCGGTGATCAAGGTAGTGATACTGGTGATGGTGGCAATGGCGAGATAAAGAAGTAAACAAGATAAAAAATTAAACGAGGCAAAAAACCTCGTTTTTAATTTTCAATTTTTAACTTGATAATTCCCCGTAGCTTTGCCGTCGGCCCAAAAATCGGCAACCGAATCTATTTGGAACGATTAGCCGATATCACAGTATTCTTGAGTAACATGGCCACAGTCATAGGACCAACGCCGCCGGGAACTGGGGTAATCGCGCTAGCTCGACTGGCAACTGATTCAAAATCAACATCACCAACCAATTTGTCCTTAAAACGATTTGTGCCGACATCAATAACAATCGCGCCGCGTTTAACCATATGAGTTGTAATAAAACGCGGTTTTCCTTTAGCCGTGATGATAATATCAGCTTTTTTTGCGGCCCGTAATCCGTAATTCGTAATCTTTTTATTGTATAAAATTTGTGTTTTGATGCCACGCTTTTCTAATAATTGTTTAAGCGGTTCGGCAAAAATTTTACTATTAGCAAAAACAACCGCTTTGCTTCCTGCTTCATGTTTCACGTTCCAAGCGACCTTGATCAGCACCAAAATTGCTCCATGCGGTGGTGAAATAAATCTTGGTTTGCCGTTCATGAGGAGCCGTACATTTTCTGGATGAAACCCATCAACATCTTTACGCGGATCAATGGTGTTGATTATTTTTTGCGTATTAAAACCCTTGGGCAGCGGTAATTGTACAAGAATTCCGTGTATCTTTGGATTACGATTAAGTCTCTTTATAATATTTATAATTTTTATTTCAACTTTATTCTGAAATCCCCGTTCTGAGTTGAGTCGAGGGGTGAAATCCCCGTTCTGAGTTGAGTCGAGAGGCGAAATTTGAAATTTTAGAAAATATATGCCAATGAGTTTTGCCTCGCGCTCTTTGATCGAGATATAGAGCGCTGGTGCTGGATTATTACCAACCAAAATCGAAGCCAGACCGGGCCGCAAACCGGTTTTTTGAATTTGCCGGTTAAGGCCGGTCTTTATTTTTAAAGCCAATTTTTTACCATCCAAAATCATAATAATTAGCTTCGTTGACTTTCAGGCCCAATTATGATACCACAAATATCAGATCATTGAAATCCTGCTGGCCTAACGGGCAGGAAGAAAGAGAAAAAAGATGCCCTGGAATAAATTTAAAGGATGGTTTTTGGGCGACTTACTCTCATCTAAACACATCAGCCGTGAAAAGCTCTCTAATCCGCAAGCTTTAGCAATTTTTTCATCTGACGCTCTTTCTTCTGTTGCTTACGCTACGGAAGCGATTCTTTTGGCGTTAATGGTCGTCGGTACTGCTAAACTTGGAGCATCGTTACCGGTTGCTCTGGCTATTCTTGCGCTCTTGGCTTTGGTTATTAGTTCATATCGTGAAACTGTTATTGCTTATCCTCAAGGCGGTGGATCTTACATTGTTGCTAAAGAAAATCTTGGACTTTATCCAGGACTTGTGGCCGCGGCCGCTCTCTTGATTGATTATATTTTGACAGTGGCTGTGAGTATTTCTGCCGCCATGTCAGCGCTTGTTTCAGCTATTCCTGAAATTACTGACTATCGGCGAACTATTGCTATCGGAGCCGTAGGAATGCTGGCCTTTATCAATTTACGCGGCCTGCGTGAAACTGGGCGTATATTTCTTATACCGACTTTTACCTTTGTGGTTTGTATTTACATCTTGATTTTGACAGGACTCATCAGATTGTTTTTTGATCCGAGCTTTGAGCTGCCAAAACCAGAAGTAATGAGTGGAACAGTTGGGACACTTAGTGTGTTCATTGTCTTGAGGGCGTTTGCTTCTGGTTGTACAGCGCTTACTGGCATTGAAGCAATTTCAGATGGAGCGGCTGCTTTTCGCCACCCCCCAGGAATTAATGCTAAAAAGACGCTTACTTATTTAGGATTCATGCTCGGCACCTTATTTTTAGGGATCACATTTTTAGCTAATAAGTTCGGCATTGTTCCTGGAGCCAATGAAACCGTTGTTTCACAGCTTGCCAAAATAGTTTTTGGCGGAACGCGCTTCACGCCGCTATATTATTGCGTTCAGGCCGCCACAGTGTTGATTTTGTTTTTGGCTTCAAACACGGCTTTTTCTGACTTTCCGCGGCTGACACAGTTTTTAGCGCGCGATGAATTTTTACCAAAACAATTTGCTAGCGTTGGTCGTAGGCTGGTCTATTCAGTTGGCATTATTGTGTTGGCCTTGAGCTCGGCTATTTTGATTTGGCTTTTTAATGCCCGCGAGCATGCCTTGCTTCCATTTTATGCCATTGGAGTTTTCACAGCCTTTACGTTTTCACAAGCCGGCATGGCTGTATTTTGGTGGAAACGTCGTTGTCAGTCGAAATGGAATTTTGTCCGCGTCGTCTTAGGAGCAGTTGGCGCAACTGTAACCGGTATAGTTTTCATGCTTGAACTTATAACTAAAGCCGGACGCGGAGCTTTTCTTGTACCTATTTTGGTTTACGTAGTTATTATTTTATTTGTGAAGATTAAAAAACACCATGGACGCACTGCTCAAATGCTCGCGGTTGGAGAATATATTCCACAATTGCCATTTAAGGCTAAGCACACTGTGGTTTTGCCAGTTGAGGCAGTAAATCGCGCTATGCTTAAAGCCTTGGCGCATGTTGTTTCTAGAAAACCATCGCGTATTATTGCCGTGCATGTATCACTTGACAAGGAAGACGCGGTTAAGATCAAAACCAAGTGGGATAGGCAGATTAGCCGGCTTAAATTTGAATGGATAACTTTTTATAACGGCGACATTCCGCTTGAGATAATTTATTGCGAGTATCCGCAAGAAGAATCGATTGTGGATAAAATTCTAGACTTTATTCGTAAAATTGATCGTCGTTATGATGATGACACGGTAACAGTAGTTATGCCGCACCTTCTTTTTCGCGGACTAGCTGGCAGATTTTTGCACAACCATACAACCATGGCCATTGAACACGCGCTTGAACAAGCGCCAGATATTGATGTGGATGTTGAGTTTGTGCCTTATAGGATTAAGTGAATTAAGTATTAAGAAGCAAGAAGTAAGAATTAAGGGACCACCTAGGTCCCTCTTTAATTAGGTTGATTGGACTTATTGGCCTCATGGGTCAATTGGACTAATTAGATCGATAGGACTAATTAGACTTATTGTGATAAAATGAATTTAGCATGAAAAAATATCCCCAGTACAAAATGGCTAATAAAATAGAGCCACGCGAAGCGCCACGGAGATATGAGGCGCCGCAAGCTCCTGAAGCACGGCCGGAAATTAAGCCAGAAAAATCTCTAACTCACGAGCCAAAAGAAGGCGTGTCCTCACCCCCGCCGCCACCACTTGGAGGGGTAGTACTGCCTAGCGCAACACCTCCCCGAGCCAAAGAAGCAGTTCTCCTTGAGATTGAAAATATTTTATCCGCTGGTCTTTTAGATGTGTATAAAGGTTTATCGCCAAAGCTGCAAAAAGAGTTTAAGCAAGAGGGCGAGCAGGTGGCTTCAAGAATTAGGCAAATGATGACTCGGGCGCGTCTTCGTGTTAGTCAAGTTTTGCGAATGATTCGCGGCTGGCTGGTTATAATTCCTGGGG
>CAZVIU010000025.1:0-12678 GCA_964626935.1 uncultured Gammaproteobacteria bacterium | reverse complement strand
CGAAATTACCGCAAAGCGATTTTGATAACGAGGAAAAATAAGTCAAACTTCAGATGTGCGGATACGTTATGCGACACCGCTTCGCTCTGTCACATAAAGGCTCGCGGTTCCCGCTGTTCTGCTCGTCACTCCGCGACATCGCATTCGAGCGGCATATCCGCAATGCCGCTCGCGCGCCAGCGCTCTCGCGTCACTGCAGGGATATGCCGCGAGCCTTTATCGGAAATAAAAAAGACTCTATTGTCTAATTTCTAACCATAATACTATGAAATTTCTAAAAAACTTATTCTCAAAAAAATCTAATAATGACTCGACCCTAAATCCAAAAAATGATGAACAACCAAGAATAGCAAATGCAATAAATTATAAAAAAGGGGATATCGGCAAAGTAGAATGGAATAAAAAAGATTCTTTGATACTTTCTAATAATAACCAAACCATGGAATGGGGTCTTAAAAATAGACAAATGGCATTTCTTACCGCAACAACGTCTCTTTATTTGCATAGCGGAAAATTTGTTTTGGATTTTAATATTGAGGAAATGAATTCAGCTCAAATTGGTGTAGGTTTTATGCTCCTTTGGGATAATGGATTGCTTGACTGGGGATTTTTTGAATATTTAGGAGCGGGCCATTATGCATGGGCGTATGATCCATCAACAGGAGATGTGGTTAATGCAGAAAAATCTATTCAAGGTGGATTACCGAAATTTGAAAATAGACATTCAGGCATTATTACTGTTGAGTTAAATCTCCCACACAACGAAGAAGGATTTGGCAAATTTATTGTGAATGGTGTTGAGTCTAATCCTATTCAACTGCCAGTTGGTGCGGTTGTAGTTCCAGCTGCTTGTTTACTTAGGGAAAAACAAAAAATAACCATTGCAAATTTTAAAACGTATTAAGGTGGATGACGTCTTTTTTACATCCGATAGCAAGGGATATGCGGTTCTCCACCAACTGGCGGATCACCCAAATTTTTCTTCCACTTCGTTCCAGAAAAACTTCGTATATCTCTAACGTTATGAAATTTTGGTCAACAAAAAATTGAGATATTTTAATTGGGCTCTTGTCTGCGCCAGAGGCGCACTCGCCTCAGGCGAGGGAGAATGCCTGTGGAGCCTATCGAACTATTTTGTTCTCTATCCCGTACCAAAAAGACCACGGGTTTACCCGTGAATGAATTGGTCTTCTAGTACGGGATGTTCGCCCCGAAGGAGCGTTTCAATTGGTACCACGGTTTTAACCGTGGGACTCCATTTTATTAGGATAACCGCGCTCTAAGCAGCGCGGAATTATCAAGTTAAAGATTTTATCTTATCCTTTCATAATCGCTCGGGCTACAACTTCGACTACACTTTTATCAAGTGCGCTCGGGATAATGTTGGTGGGCGTAGGATTTTTAACATGGCGCGCCAGCGCTTCAGCCGCGGCTATTTTCATAATACTGGTTACGCGTCCAATGCGGCCTGAAAGCAAGCCGCGAAAAACGCCGGGGAAAGCAAGCAAATTATTTACTTGATTTGGGAAGTCAGAACGGCCGGTAGCGACTACAGCCGCGCCGGCTTTTTTTGCCTCTTTAGGCATAATCTCTGGCACAGGATTAGCCATGGCAAAAATTACTGAATCGCAAGCCATAGATTTTATCATTTTAGTCTTGAGAATTCCTGGTTTAGAAACACCAATAAAAATATCCGCGCCAACTATTGCCTTTCCCAGGTCCCCAATTAAATTATTTTTATTAGTTTTTGCCGCAATTTCAGCTTTGTATTTATTAAGATCTCCGCGGTCTTTATAAATTGTCCCTTTGGTGTCTAACACAATAATATCCCCCGCTCCGCTTTCGCTCCCATGCTTTGAAGCATGGGAATGTGTATATTCCAGTAATAGTTTGGCCGCGGCTGTGCCAGCGGCGCCAGCGCCATTGATAACGATTTTGCAATCAGCCAATTTTTTACCAACTACTTTTGTGGCATTTATAAGGCCAGCCAAAACAATAATGGCTGTGCCATGCTGGTCATCATGAAAAACAGGAATATTCAGCTCGTTTATTAACCGCTCTTCAATTTCAAAACAACGCGGCGCGGAAATATCTTCTAAATTTATACCACCAAACATTGGTGAAATTAATTTAACTGTTTCAACTATTTTATCTACATCTTGCGTAGCTAGGGCGATCGGAAAAGCATCAACACCGCCAAATTCTTTAAATAAGATAGCTTTTCCTTCCATAACTGGCAGAGCGGCCCAGGGGCCAATATTGCCGAGTCCAAGCACGGCGCTCCCATCGGTAACAACTGCTACCATTCTGCCTTTAGCGGTGTAATCAAAAACCTTTATCGGGTCACGCGCAATTGCTAAACTTGCGACGGCAACACCAGGCGTATAAGCTAGAGACAAGTCTTTACGATCGCGAAGAGGTACTGTGCTTCCAAGCGCAATCTTGCCTTTATATTTTTTGTGGAGTTTTAACGATTCCTTATCAAGATTCATAATCGAATTACAAATTATTAACCACTATACAAACACATTAGGCGCCTGCTCTCCTAAATTGTTTTTTATCCTTAATTCTTAGTTCCTGATTCTTAATTCTAAATGGCGTGCTAAACCTAAATGCCGAAGGTGTGCGATAACGAGTCATTCTTTTTGAAGTTTTTTGGGAATAGTTTTTCATAAGGGTACGAACTACAAACTAATTACGAATATTATGAAGATTCTTAGCGTGGAATTCATTTTAAATACTTTTGTTTATTACCCAAGTGTTCCTTAAATGTTTTAGCATAATGGACTCCGCCATCTTTATCAGTTAGAAAATACAGATAAGAATTCGGTTTTGGATAAATAGCAGCCTGGATTGATTCCAAACCAGGATTGCCAACGGGCCCAAGCGGCAATCCTTGATGTGTATAAGTATTCCACAGCGAGTCTTTTTTTAAATCCGCGACTTCTGATTGCGCATTTTTCTTAAAAGTAAAATAATTGATTGTTGAGTCAGCCTGCAAGGGCATCTGGAGCCGCAAACGGCGCCAAAAAATATCTGAAACAAGCGCACGATCTTGGGGCGTTCTAACTTCAGCCTCAAGTAATGAAGCCATGATGACAATATCAAAAATGGGCTTGCCTTGCCGCTCGATTTCAGCTCGTAATTCTGGGGTTAATTTTTTGCCAAAATTATCAAGCATTTTTCTTATAATATCTTCCACATCGGCATTGGCACGAATTCTATAAGTATCAGGAAACAGGTAGCCTTCAAGTCCTAGATTTAGTGGCTTATCTGCCAAAAAATCATATTCAGCACCAAAGTCTTTTGGTTGCGGCATAGTGGTGATTGTTCTGTAATTGACCGCCTGAAACCCGACAAGCTCTTGCAATTCTTCAGCTCTAGCAATTCCTAAATTGGCAAAATAAAATCCAATATCACGCACGGTCCAACCCTCAATCACAGTAATTTTTCTTTCACGCGTTTGCGGCAAGGCCGTAAAATCATGGACCAATCTAGCTATGGATGTTTGCGTAGCAATCTCGTAGCTGCCAATTTGCATTTTGCTGCCAAGCCCCTTTATCCAAACATAAATTTCAAAAATAAACTCATTTCTAATTATCCCCTGTTCACTTAAATGCGCGCTTATTTGATTCACACCTTCGCCTCCGGCAATTACAAAATTTCTAACTTGTAAGTTGCCAGTCAACCAAAAATTTAAATAAAAATAAAAGAAGCTTGCGGTTATTAACGCCAAAATTAAAGTCAATAATTTTTTCATAAATATTTCAACAGTTTTCTCTTTTTAAGCAGTTCGGTTATTTTTTTAACATCCTGTGTTTTATCACGGGGGCAAACTAAAATTGCATCGGCAGTTTCTATAATAACCATATCGCGAAGACCGGCCGTGGCAATAAGTTTACCGCTAGTTGCGTAAATTAAATTACCAGAGCTATCAAGACTAATGTGCTGGCCGCGGACAACATTATCATCAGGATGATCACGCAAAATTTCATGCACTGTTCGCCAGTGCCCAATATCCGCCCAATCAAACCTAGCTGGGATAACCAAAATGTCTTTTTCTTTTTCTAAAATTCCGTAATCAATGGAGGTGTTGTCTAGATGGTAATACTGTTTTTTGATTTTGGCCCCTTGACTTCGTTCGGGGGGCAAATCCGAAACAAAATAAAATTTTAAAATTTTGTATGTTTTTGGAAGATGTCTACGAAATAGTTCTAATAACGTTTCCGTATTCCAACCAAACATTCCGGCATTCCATAAATAATTCCCAGACCCAACAAACTCTCTCGCCCTTTCCAATGATGGCTTTTCAATAAATCTCTCAGCTTCATAAATTGGAAATTTCAAGTTTCGCGTTTTGCGAAACTTGATATATCCATATCCTGTTTCCGCGTATACCGGTTTAACTCCCACTAAGACTGTTTTTGCTGGATGTTTTTTTAAAGTTTGCGCGACTTGATGCAAGACTTTAAAATATTCTTTTTCATTTTGTATGTGGTGATCTGAACTGACAACAAAAAGCGGCACGTTTCCATGTTTTGCCAAAATTCGCGCGGCCCCATAGCCAATCGCCGCGGCTGTGCCGCAAGCTCGTGGCTCAACTAGGAGATTAGCCGATGACAAATCAGGCAAAACTTTTCTAATAAACTTAGCCGACTCACCACTCGTGCAAATAAAAATTTGCCGTGCCGGATATCTACGGCGCAATCGCTTCCAGGTACGTTCAATCATCGTTTCTGTGGAAAACAATTCTGAAATCTGTTTAGGATTATTTTGACGCGAGATCGGCCAGAGACGCGTACCCGCGCCGCCAGCGAGAATTAGTAGATACATATAACGAATTAACGGGCTAACGGACCAACGAATGCTTATTGCAGTTTTTTAAATAGTGGAACGAGAAGGGTTAACACAAAAAAAGCTAGACCTGTTAAAACTACTGCTGGACCGGGAATAATATTGAGTTCATAAGCGAGAGTTATGCCAAGACCACCCGAAAGACAGCCAATCAAAATACTCCAAAAAGTATATTGCCTAAAGGTATGACTTAAGTTTCTCGCGGCCGCTGGCGGAATAATAACTAAAGCGCCCATAAGAAGCGTGCCAACTAAAGTAATACCGAGCGAGACAATGAGCGCCACAAGCAATAAAAATAAAAAATGGATCAGTCCAACTTTAATGCCTGATGTTTTAGCCAAATCATCAGAAAGAATTGTTAAGATAACTTTCTGATGTAAAAATCCAAGCATAACCAAGGCCGCTATTGAAACTAAAATAGCTAATAAGCCGTGATATGTGGTCACCTTACTAATATCTCCAAACAGCGCTTCTAATATTTCTTCACCATCAGGAAAAATCAAAACTCCAGCCGCTAGGGCGCCGGTAAAAAATAATCCGACCAATCCTTCTACAGGAATTGCTGTTCGCGTCTGGAGAAACCAAATACCGATGACCGCAACTACTAAAAATAACAAACCGCCCCAAAAAGGATTAATTTTCCAAAGCAGGGCCAAAGCCATGCCCGGTAAGGCCACATGAGTCAAGACGTCACCAACCAGGGCCATCCGACGCAAAACCATAAACGAGCCAACATAACCAGCCGAGGCGCCGACAAAAACGCTCACCAAAAGTATTAACAAAAAAGGCGCGCTAAGAGTTATTAATTCTTCCATATGGATTCATTGATAAAATTCTAAAATTATAAATCTGGAACTCGAAATTCCTAGTGTTTATGTTTATACAACGCGGCTTCGCCGCCGTAAAGATGCTGTAAAGTTGTCTCATTTAATACTTTGGTCGGCTCACCAAAGCATACTTTTTGTTTATTCAAACACAAAACCTCGTCAGCGTATCTATAAACAATATTCAAATCATGAGAAATCAAAAACATGCTTAATTTTTTTTGATCCTGCAGTTTATGTAACTGGCTATAGATTGTTTCTTCCGCGCCAAGATCAACACCGCTTGTTGGTTCATCAAATAACAAAACATCCGGCTCATCAAAAAGCGCGAAAGCTATCAAGACTCTCTGTAGCTCGCCACCGGATAAATCAGATAATCGTTTATGTAAAAGATGGCGAACTATGTGATGATTGTCGCCCGAATCGCTGACATTACGCAATTTCACGCCGAGCATAGTCAATATTTTTATCTGCGCTTGCTGATGATTATTCTTAAATCCTAAGAATTCCTCAACGGTTAAAGGGAAATCTTTTTCTGTAGCAAACCGCTGTGGCACATAGCCGATCTTAACGCCTTTTTTCCATTCAATTGTCCCTTCATATTCAATAAGATTAAGAAGCGCGCGAAAAAGCATGGTCTTGCCAGCGCCATTTGGACCGATGATCGCCAGCGCCCGCCCCCGGACTAGCTCAAAACTCAAATTATCAATAATTAATTCATTGCCGCGAGTAACTGATAAATTTTTTACTTTTATGATTGTGTTATTCATCTTTGATGTTTTGGACAAAAATGCGCGCCACGTCCACCAAGTCTTATTTTCTTAATTATACCGCCATCGCCCTGGGCGCATTTTGTTCCTTCTTTTCCATAAGCCCGCAAGCGGGGCACAAACTCTCCAGCCCGACCATAAACATCAAGATAGCTATCAGCTGATGTGCCTCGATATTTAATGGCTTCAAGTAAAATCTTGCGCAAACTATTATAAAGTTTGCGCAATTCTTTCGTGCCCAAACTGCCAGCGCGGCGTATTGGTTGAACTCCAGCATACCATAAACTTTCATCCGCATAAATATTGCCGATGCCGGCAAGACAGGTCTGTTCCATAAGCAAGGGTTTAACTTTTTTGCGCGGCGATTTGCGCAAACATTGTTTAAAAATTTCAAAACTAAAGCTTTTCTCCAGCGGTTCTGGCCCATATCTTTGTTTACGGAAAAAATCTGAAAGCCCCTTGGTTGACATTGCCTTGATATAACCAAATTTTCTTACATCTTCCCAGAATAATTTATGGCCATCACTTAAGGTAAATATGACGTGCGTGTGCTTGCTTGGACTTATATCACGAAACACGTAAAGCAATCGGCCAGTCATTTTTAAATGAACCAGGAGACTTTGACCCCTACTTAGGTCTAAAATTAAAATCTTGGCGCGGCGGCGTACTGCTCTAAACTTCGCGCCCCTTATTTTTGCGATAAATTTTGTCGCCGGTAAATTAATCTTTCGCCCATAAATAACTTGAACATCCTTAATCGTTTTTCCGACCAAAACTTTTTCTAATTGATAACGGATTGTTTCAACTTCAGGTAATTCAGGCATACGATATTATACGAATCTACGAATCTTATGCTAATCTACAAATATGCGAATAAATTATTTGCATATTCGCGGCATTCGCATGAAATTCGCAAATTCGTATCATATTAGAGGCTTGCCGGTCATTTCCGCAGGCTGCGGTAATCCCATTATCTTCAAGATTGTCGGCGCTACATCCCCTAAGACGCCAACTGGCGGAAGAACGGTGAGATCTGGAGCAGAGCCTGCTTCAGCGGGGACAGCGCTTTGCCCCTCAAAATCACGCCCGACAATTATAAACGGCACTGGATTAGTGGAATGCTCTTTATCAATCTTGCCGGTTTGCAAATTAAGCAACTCTTCAGCATTACCATGATCAGCGGTGATCAAAACTACTCCTCCCCCAAGCAAGGTGGCATTAACAATATCGCCAATTAATTTATCAACCACTTCAATCGCGCGACGAGTTGCTTTCTCATTGCCTGTATGTCCAACCATATCAGGATTAGCAAAATTTATAACTATAAAATCGTAATGACCGTCAGTAATGGCTTTAAGCGCTTTGGTGGTTATTTCTTTAGCTGACATCTCGGGCTTTTCATCATAAGAAGCAATTTTGGGCGAGGGAATAAGTAGGCGTTCTTCCCCACGGAATGGCTCTTCGCGCTGACCATTTAAGAAAAAAGTTACATGGGCATATTTTTCAGTTTCAGCAATGTGCAATTGTTTCTGCCCAGCATCAGAAATTACCTTAGCCAACGAATCACAAATTAGATCCGGCGAAAAAGCAGCCGACGCGGGCAAATCCTTTTCATATTCAGTCATGGTGGCAAAATACAAATTTTTCATGTATGGGCCGCGATCAAATTTAGAAAAACTTGGCAAAACATAGGCGTAAGACAACTCACGCGCCCGATCTTCACGAAAATTAAAGAAGATGACTGAATCGTGATCGGCGATTTTAGCAACTGGCTCATTTTTTATTTTTATGACTGTGGGCACAAATTCTTCATCATAAATTTTATTTTCATATGAAGCTTCGATTGCTTTTAAGGCATTAGCGGCTTGGGCTCCTTCGCCAAAAACCATCGCCCGATAAGCTTTTTCTATTCTATCCCAACGATTGTCACGATCCATGGCATAGTAACGACCAGAGAGCGTAGCGATCTGGCCTAGATTTAGCTCGTCTAATTTTTCTTCAAGCTTTCCAATAAAATCTTTGGCTGTGTTATAGATAGTGTCACGGCCATCAAGAATAGCATGGATATAAACATCTTTAAATTTTTCTCGTTTGCAAAGTGAGAGCAGGGCATAAAGATGATCTTGGTGAGAATGCACGCCGCCCGGAGAAACAAGTCCAATCAAATGAAGTTTAGATTTTTTCTCGCGCGCCCTAATAATTGCTTCAAGAAATACTTTATTGCTTAAAAACGAGCTATCAGCTATGGCCTTATTAAGGCGCGGCAAAGTTTGATAATAAACACGACCGGCACCGATATTTAAATGCCCAACTTCAGAGTTGCCCACCTCCCCCCAATTCAAACCAACTTCTTGCCCAGAAGCAAAAAGTGTCATGGCTGGATAAGTGGTCACGAGTTTATCTATAACTGATGTGTCAGCCTGCCAAATGGCATTACCGTCCCCAGGTGGCGCCACACCATAACCGTCTAAAATAAGAAGGACAACAGGTTTGGGAGCAGTGGATCTCATAAGAAAATTATACGAGCTCGTCTTCTATCTCCATAAGTCGATTATATTTAGCTAGTCTTTCTTCGCGTGAAAGAGAACCGGCTTTGATAAAATCTGCACTACAGGCTACGGCAAGGTCAGAGATAAATGTATCACAAGTCTCGCCAGAACGATGTGAGATGATCACTTTATAATGATGCTTCTTGGCTAAACGAATAGTTTCTAACGTTTCCGTAAGCGTGCCGATTTGATTTGGCTTAATTAAAATCGCGTTGGCCACTCCCAATTCCACACCCATCTTCAATCGTTTAATGTTTGTTGTAAATAGATCGTCTCCGACTACAAGGAGCTTAAATTTTTCCTTAATTTTGATTTTTGATTTTTGATTTTTGATTTTAAATAATTTCCAAGCCGCCCAATCATCTTCAGCAAACGGATCTTCAATAGAAAGGATCGGATATCGAGCCAGCCATTCAGCATATAGTTTATACAATTCTTTAGCGGTTAAAATTTTGCCATCAACTTTGAGTTCATATTTCCCCCCGGCAGTAGATCCGCTTTGCGGATCACTACGGGACTCTGCGTCTTTATAAAATTCTGACGCGGCTACATCCGTGGCTAAAAATACATCACGACCGGCTGTATAGTGTGCTTCACGGATGGCGAGCATTATAAGCTCTAGGGCTTGTTCATTGCGCCTAAGGCGCGGCGCGTAACCGCCTTCATCGCCAACTAAAGTTCCCAGATTTTGGCGTTTTAAGATCTCTCCAAGTTTATGAAAAATTTCACTCCCGATACGCACGCACTCGGAAAATTTTTCAACATAAGGAATAATCATGAATTCTTGGACATCAAGACTCCAATTAGCATGAGCGCCGCCGTTTAGGATATTCATCATGGGGTATGGCAGGTTGTAATTTGTAGTTTGTAGGTTGTGGGTTGTAAGTTGTAGGTTGTGGGTTTTTGATAAATATCTATAAAGAGGCAGTTTTGAGGCTAGGGCGGCGGCGCGAGCCGAGGCAAGAGAAACTGCCAAAGTAGCATTAGCTCCAAGGCGAGATTTATTCGGCGTGCCATCAAAACGCAACATGGCCTGGTCAATTTCTTCTTGAAGACGCGGATCTTTACCAATTAAAATCGGCGCGATTAAGCGCTCAATATTATGAATAGCCTTGCGCACACCCTTACCATCATAACGCCGCTTATTTCCATCGCGAAGTTCAAGCGCCTCATGGGTGCCTCGTGACGCACCCGAAGGCACAGAAGCAGTGCCAACTAAATCATCCTCTAGGATGACCTTGCACTCTACTGTTGGATTGCCGCGAGAATCAAGAATTTCCCGGGCTTTGATTTGTTTAATGCGGGGGGTTGACATATAATTCCTTTCTTGCTATTATAACACAAGTTAAGGCAATCAGGCCTTAATGCCAAGCGCTGGGCTTAGGCGCTTTCTTTGACAAAAAAAGGAAAAACCAATGACCAATCTGGTTCTCTTTTTTGTGACTACAGTTGTTTATTATGTATTTGGTTGGTTTGTGTTTTCGCTCTATGATTTATACCCGCACAAAAAAGCGCTGGCTCTTTGTGCTCTTTTGGCTCTACCGGTAAATATCAACGGCCATGTTTTCACAATCGTTGGTAATGCGCAGGGTGAAAAAGGTGTTTATTCGTTAATGTCTTTTTATCAGCAAGCTGATCAAGGTGATACACTTGCGCTCGCTTTTGCCGGATATCAACAAGCTGGAGAAGATGCGCTTGTCGGCTTTGGTTTGTCAGTATATCAGCAAGCCAAAAGAGATGCAGGGATAATTCTTGGCCTTTCAGGTTATCAGCGAGCTGGAAAAGGTGCGATTGTCGGCTTTGGTTTGTCAGTATATCAGCAAGCCAAAAGAGATGCAGAGATAATTCTTGGCCTTTCAGGTTATCAGCGAGCTGGAAAAGATGCGATTGTCGGCTTTGGTTTGTCAGTATATCAGCAAGCTAAGGAAAAAACCGAGGTCTTTTTTGGCCTTTCAGGTTATCAACAGGCTGATAAGACCGCGATAACAAGCGCTGGGCTAACTTTATGCCAAAGAGTTCAAGATAAAACACGTGTTTTTGCGGCTTTTTCATCGCTCCGCGCTGATAATAAAGTTGGTGCTAAATAAACGAGTTAAGCAACCTCAAGCAGTAAAGCTTGTTCTAAGTAAACAATCAAGCGACCTCCACTGGTCGCTTTTAAATATCTAGCTCGAGTCATTGGATAATTGAGTTAACAATAATTTAATGACTTAGTGACCCAATGACTTAATGATTTAGTGATTTAGTGACTCAGTGACTCAATGACTTAATGACTTAATCAATAGCGCTTTTATTCCCGGCAAGGTCTTGCCTGCTAAAAACTCTAGCATCGCTCCCCCGCCGGTTGAGATCCAATCAACATATTCTTGCATATCCGTGCGCACCAATACGGCCACGGTTTCACCGCCACCAACAACGCCAAAAGCACGACCACGTGAGCGCGAAGCAACCAATCGCGCCAAGGCCATACTCCCATGACTAAATTGCTTTTTCTCAAACAAGCCCATTGGACCATTCCAAACAATTGTTTGCGCTCTCTTAAGAAACTCTGAAAACTGCAAAACTGTGGCTGGACCAATGTCAACAATAACATCGTCTGGCGCGACTTGCTGTACTGGCTTTACTTCTCCTGATTTTCTTTGTTTTGAGATTACCACTACATCAAGAGGTAAGATAATCTTCTTGCTCAACAGCTTTTTCGCAATCTTTGTGCTTGATTTCTCAAAAAATGATTTGCCTATATTGTATCCTTTAGCTTGCAGAAAAGGGTGGGCCAGGGCGCCGCCAAGCAAAATGTAGTCAGCTTTTTTACTTAAATTTTTTATGACTGGCGCTTTGGTCAAGATTTTCGCGCCGCCAAGCAAAACAACAAAAGGTTTTTTTGATTTTCTAAGCAACTGGCTTAAATTGGCTACTTCCCGCTCTAGTAGAGGACCAGCGTATGAAGGTAGGAAACGCGTAATTGCCGATAGTGACGCGTGAACACGATGCGACGCGGCAAAGGCTTCATTAACATATAAATCACCAAGCGCGGCCAGTTCACGCGCGAATTTTAAATTATCAGCTTCTTCGCCCGGCCAAAATCTTAAATTCTCAAGTAAAAAAAGCTTGGCTTTAGAAGTTTTTACAATCCGCGCCGCAGTTTTAAGATCGCGCAAAAATCCCAGCCGATGTCCTAGCCTTTGCCCTAAATAATTCACAAACGGCCGCAAAGAAAATTTAAGATCGCGGCCTTTAGGCCGGCCAAAATGTGAAAGTAAAACAACTCGCGCGCCGCGACGCACTAACCACTCAATCGTTGGCAGGGCGCGCATAATTTTAAATTCTGAAAACTCGTCTGGCTTGCCGTTGATAAGTTCAACATTCAAATCAATCCGACAAAGCACTGTTTTTCCAGTAAGACTCCTGATACCAGTGATGCTTTTAACTTTATATATTTCTCGTTTCATATTAAGGTTTCCCACATTAAATCTTAAATTCTTAATCATTAATAGTTAGTTGTCTGGTTATCAATCCGTTAACTCGTTAATCTATTAATCGTTTTTAGAATACACCCGGGCGCCGCGGAGCCAGAGTTTTAATCCTTCTTTTAGGCGCAACACAGAAACAAAATATCGCAAAGCCGCGGCTTCGTGCAAAAGCCAGCCCAAAAAACCATTGGCATAAAAATTTTTGTAAACA
>CAZVIU010000024.1:8849-13026 GCA_964626935.1 uncultured Gammaproteobacteria bacterium | reverse complement strand
CCACGCCCTAAACGATGCTGACTAGCTATTGGAAGTATCGACCCTTCCAGTGGCGAAGCTAACGCGTTAAGTCAGCCGCCTGGGAAGTACGGCCGCAAGGCTAAAACTCAAAGGAATAGACGGGAGCTCGCACAAGCGGTGGAACATGTGGTTCAATTCGACAGTAAGCGAGGAACCTTACCAGGACTTGACATGCTCCTGCAAGCGCACGGAAACGTGTGATCTTCGAGAGTGGAGCACAGGTGCTGCATGGTTGAACAATCGACCCCTTCTGAAGTAATTCAGAATGGAAAAAACCGGCTCATAACGGTGGAATCCGACGCATAATTCATGATATAATATATATGAGTATATGCGGGATAATACCGTGGGAAATATAAACGAATTGCGCGCATTAATTACAGATTGCGAAAGCGCCTATATATTTGGCTTATGATGTGCTGATGGATACTTTTGGTCAAGTAGCATTGGCATTACAAATATTGATCGTGGGCTTATAGACAGATTCGCCCTATACTTGGAAACATTATTTCCAAAGAAGCGCATCAAACTACGTATTTACTATCCAGAGGGCCAAAAACCCGATGGAGTCAATGATCATATTTATCCAATGCGATTGGCTAAGAAAATAGCATATCAATTATATGTAAACAGTAGACCGCTACTACGGCTTTTCCAAAAAGCCGAAACTCTTGTTGGTTTATTGCCTACTGAATATATTATGGCATATTTCGCTGGTCGATTTGATGGAGATGGTTCTATTAATAAAAATCTTTGTAATGATTTACGAATTGCATATAGCAACAAAGACGAGGCAGTAATAGATCAATGTTTGCTGACTAAACTTAATTGCTACAACACTCATATATATCATTATCGAAGTGCGAAAACTTATGTTTTATATGTAAGTCGTATTAATGCAGAACAATTTCTTCATGATATCGAACCGTATTCAATAAAAGCGCGATCATTTTTGTCCCGTAGAGACTTAGTCCGATCACAATCGGACTATATGGAGACATACAGAATTCTTACTCCATAACACGCCGGTCTCCCGACGTAAAGTCGGGATGATGGTATAGTCCGTACTTTGAGGAATCAAAGATAAATACGGTCGTCAGCTCGAGTCGTGAGATGTACCCTTAAGTGGGGTATCGAGCGCAACCCCTATTGCCGGTTAGTATGTCCGGCGAAACTGCCCCCGTTAAGGGGGAGGAAGGTGGGGATGACGTCAAATCAGCATGGCCCTTATGTCCTGGGCTACACACGTGTTACAATGAGGCGGACAATGGGTTGCCAAGCCGCAAGGCGGAGCTAATCCCATCAAACGGCCTCCCAGTTCGGATTGAGGGCTGCAACTCGCCCTCATGAAGCCGGAATCGCTAGTAAACGCGGATCAGCCTCGCCGCGTTGAATACGTTCTCAGGTCTTGTACTCGAGTGCCTGGCAGTTTTACGAAAAAGTAGGCGCGAATCCTACCTCACTTAATATAAGAAGTGAGAAGTCAAACGATAGTCCCGATGCCGTGAGGATCGGGATGAAGGATCGGGAGACATTCTATAGCTTGAGACCTTCATTAAATGGTGATAACGATGATGACCCATCGAGTACATGGGGAAATCTTTTATATAAATATCGTTATCATAATCGGAAGGCCGAGATGTAGAAAAATGTTTTGTAAGATGACCCAGGGAGATCTTGCATAATTTTCGGAGTTTTCCGCAAGAAATAAATCTAATTTTATGGTAAACTAACACCGAGATAGATTTGAGAGCAATCCTAAATCAATGTTATGCAAGAAGTCAGCAGAGGTCGTAGTAGTCCGATGGATGTCGGACAAAGGACCGAAGGCCGACGTAAAGTCGGCCAACCGCCAGGATACGGGAAAACCGTTCGTCCGGTGGTGTGGGACAATGATACTAATTGATCCCGCTACCGCCCGTCACGCCAAGCGAGCTTTCAATTCCTAAAGTCCGTCTTTAGCGGATTAGGGAAGGGGAAGTGAGAGGGGCGAAGTCGTCGGTGCATACCGCACCATGTGCGACCTTTCACCGTAAGGTGAATGTTAAATCTGACTGATATCGGTGGAATCCCAAGAGAGTTGGGATAATACCGAGGGAAGTCCATAAAGTTTATACATGAACTCATAGCGCCACACATAATTCCTTCAATGCGTTATAAACTTGATGGACCCCTTAGAGACTCGCCTATAAAAAGCCGAGATAGAATGTTAGAATAATCCAGAGTAAAAACCTATCTCATACGTCAGCCCCCCGATGGTCATTGGGGGTGAAGATATAGTCCAGGTCTTGTAGTAATATGAGAGTAACCTGAACAAGGCATCCGTAGGGGAACCTGCGGATGGATCACCTCCTTTCTAGAGATTTTTAAATGCGCGAAAACACGAATGTTCTTTTAGGACAGTAGTGTGCGGATTTAAAAGTTTCAGGTCGTTACCGCTAGAATTTTGTATTGCAAAATTTAAGCGGGCAAAAGTTTCTTTGATCTTTTAAGATCAAATGAATCTTCAAAGAGTCACCATGTATTTTGTAGGTTATAAACGCGATCCTAACCATTAGGATCGCGTGATTCAGGTAACACAGGAGGATGAAAGATGGCTAGACATAAACTTAGATCTAGGAGATTAGCGTGTGAGGCAAGTCATGATAGGCTTTATTGGGCCCGGGTTAGTTTAGAACACGTAATACGGAAATTGGCTGGAACTAAGGAAGTGCTGATTTTAAGCAAGGAAGTGTTGTCCGCGTTAACGAAGGAGATAGCTGCATTAAATAAAGAGCTAGCATCTTTGCAAAGGACTTGCGGGCATCGTGGTCAGAGAGACTCAAAGTATTGTAATTTCTGCGGAAAACAGCTTACTTTTGACTGTGGGCGAGAGAGTTGCCACTACTAATAGGCTTCATGTTCTAAATATAAGTAAATAGCCGATGAGATCATCGGCTTTTGTATTTTTGTTTATTCCCGCGCTTTAAAGTTAATTTGTTTTATGTGTGTTGGTAAATCTTTCGTAGGAGGTCTTATGATTGTTTTAGCGCTTTTTTAGCCAGCTCCATAGCCACGATGCGGGGATTAGTTTTTTCAAGTAAAGCCCGCTTCAGTACAAGTAGTGTTGATTTTATAATTTTTTTCTCAACAAGGCGAAACATTTTTTGACTGTTCCAGCCTTTATATTCAGCATAAGATGAAATTACTCCGCCGGCGTTAGCAACAAAATCCGGCACAATGATAATGCCGCGTTGCCAAAGTTCATTTTCAATATCTTCACGCATTGGTATATTTGACCCCTCAACAATAATTTTAGTCCGCACCATATTTTTATTTTTATCAGTGATTACATCAGTCACCGTTGCCAAGATTAAAATATCAACCGGTAAGGTGAAAAATTTTTCACGGCTCATAATTTGCGCATAAGCCCCCTCTATGGAAGGATTAAGGTGGGGGTAATTTTTTAATGTTTCTCCCCTTGACTTAAATTCTGAAATCATTTTTAAATTTAAGTCGTTTTCGTTATATACAGCGCCTGCGCTATCGGCAACTGCTACGATTCTCGCGCCCCAGTTACTTAAAAATTTGGCGGCGAAACTGCCGACATTGCCAAATCCTTCAATAGCAACGCGCGCTTTCCTCAAGTCTAATCCTATGAGTTTGGCGGCAACGCGCGCGGCCCAGGCTACGCCAAATCCGGTACTGCCAAGCTCGTGCGGCAGTCCACCGAGGCGGCGTGGTTTGCCAGTCGCGGCCTTTCGTGTACCCACGGCCTCCACAAACCATTGCATTTCGCGTTCACCCGCGTTTACATCAGGTCCACTAATATATTTTTGAGGGATAAACGGTTTTATTGCTCGCGCAAAACTTTGTACGAAAGCTTTTTTTTGTTTTTCACTTCCACCATTCCAGACGATTCCTCCTTTTGCGCCACCAAATGGAATTCCTGCAAGCGCATTTTTCCATGTCATGGTTGTAGCAAGTCGAAGCACTTCTTCCTCGGTAACTTGCGGCGTCATACGAAATCCGCCTTTTCCCGGGCCACGGGCAGTATTATGAATAACCAAAAATCCTTCCATGCCAATTTTATGGTCGTAGACTTTTATAATATATTCTGGACCGAATGGATCATGTAAAGTCATAGTTTTCACAGCACACCGAAAAGCGTTGTCAA
>CAZVIU010000024.1:0-8749 GCA_964626935.1 uncultured Gammaproteobacteria bacterium | reverse complement strand
TCGGGGTGGTCCGCCTGAGGCGGACGATCCTTAAAGCGCTGTCAATCGGGGTGGTCCGCCTGAGGCGGACGATCCTTAAAGCGCTGTCAATCGGGGTGGTGGGATTCGCACCCACGATCCTTCGCTCCCAAAGCGAATGCCTTAGACTACTGGGCCACACCCCGCTTGACAATGCTAGATCTCAGCGTCTTTAAAAATTCTCTTCCTTTTCCTGATTTCAAAAATTTTTCATGTTTCAATGCTTCAGTTTTTGAATTAAAGACTTTTTTGTAAATGAGTTTATCTGTAAACAGCTAATCGATCGTTGACTTTATGGATTATATAATAATTGATTCTACTTATCAACCATTACCTTTTTGATTTTGTTTTGTTAAGGTGGGTACGGCAAATTGAAAACTAAAGGAGGGTAAAGATGGGTATATTTCAGATGCCGCCGGGATTTTGGGAAACTAAAGCACAGCGCCGGGCGCTTTACATGTATCAGTTCGCGCCATTTCTAGAAGAAGCAGGGCTTTTACTTTTGTCAGCTAGACGACTTTGGCATCATTGGTCAGTTAAGCGTCAGGAAGAACTAAAGATAGTTGCGCTTGATTTAGGTAGGCGCGCTAAAAGCTTACGCATAAGCGGTTTAGTTTGGTCTGGTGAAACCTTGGGCGCGGCCCTAGAAAATCCGCGACTAATTTTAAATTGTTCTGCTTACCATCGTTACTATACAGATGAATTGAAAGAAGCCTGTCCGGAAGCTGCCCACATCTTAATTTCAGCAGCTACACGAATTTTATTCTTCCTGTTGTCAGAATTTGAAAAAGTTGAAAAAGCAGAATGGTCAGAAAGAGGCCGAGTAAAATCGCTTAGTGAGATCATTGAAATATTAATGGAGCCTCCTTACGCTGGTTCTTGTTTAGAAATAACAGAAGATATGCAGGAAATACTCGGTGTTCACGCTTTTTTGCTTGAATGTGAAGGTTTGGCTCAAACACAGGCTCATTTAGAAACCACATTAGCTGCGCGATCCGAAGGATCTATATTAAAAAAGAAAAGGAAATTATCTTTTTCTAATGGCCAGATCCGTAAATTAGCTACTGATATTGGTGTGCCTTTTGAGATGTTAAAAGATGTGTTTGAAAGTGAACATTCAAGGTGGTGGGATCAAGTTGAGGAATTTAGACAGCGGGTCCAAACACAAAAGGAAAAATTTTTAAGTTTATTGTCAGCAAGAGATGGTATCAAATTAGCTATTAGATCTGCATATGAACCAGGCGGTGCCATAAGTGAAAGTCCAAGTTATTTGACCGAAGAAGATTGTGCAAAAACGGAACGAGCGATAAAGTTGCTTGTTATGAGACTAGTAGCTTGGGTTGGGCAAGTAGATGAAGAACTTAATTTTGGTAGATTATTTAAAGACAGGCCAATGGCCTTGCCCGTATCTAGGCCACATCAATCCCAGTAAAATTACTGGGATTTTTATATTTGAATAAATCAAAAGCTTCGAAATATTTCGAAGCTTTTGATATGCCGAGGGACAGAATTGAACTGTCGACTCCGCGCTCTTCAGGCGCGAGCTCTACCACTGAGCTACCTCGGCACGCACCCCCACACCAATCTTCGCAAAGTCCGGTGATTATCCACGAATAAAGACGAGTGTCGGTTTCGCCTTCCGTCTGTGAATTCACCACGTTCATGGCTGAGATTGGTGTGGGGGCAAGTTGCGGGGGTGGGATTTGAACCCACAGTCTCATGGTTATGAGCCATGCGAGATACCAGGTTTCTCCACCCCGCTATAAACTAAATCCGATTTCCAGTGCATGGCACTGGTTGGTGGGCGACCCAGGACTTGCACCTGGGACCTCAGTCTTATCAGGACTGCGCTCTAACTAACTGAGCTAGTCGCCCAAATTTTGGCGGATATCGGCTCGGCTACCTACCCACACCCCGACAAAATAACTTTATAGAATATAGCAAAAAGTTTTTTCTTTTGCAATGGTTGGCCTTGTGTGTTATTATTTTACAATCTTTTTGTTATAATAGTTATAACAACGCATTGGGACAACAAATTTATGGCCAACTTTATTGCTATTGCCGGAAACATGGGTGTTGGGAAATCAACACTGACTTTGCGTTTGTCAAAAAGACTTGGGCTTAGCGCTTATCTTGAGCCCGACACACAAAACCCTTACTTGGCTGATTTTTATACTGATATGAAGCGCTGGGGATTTCATTCGCAGGTCTTTTTTCTTGTGCATCGTCTGCGCCAGCAAGCCGAGTTTTTAAAAGAGGGGACGAACGTGATTCAAGATCGCAGTATTTTTGAAAACGCTGAAGTCTTTGCCAGAAATTTATATGAACAGGGTGTGCTGACCTCGCGCGATTGGCAAACTTACCAGATAATTTATCAAACATTAATTACCATGCTGCCGTCGCCGAATTTAATTATTTACTTGCGGGCTTCAGTGCCAACGCTTTTAGAACGTATTGTTCGTCGTGGCCGTGTTTATGAGCGCGCTGCCCACCCTGACTACCTGCGTGATTTAAACAGATTATATGATCTGTGGGCAGATAATTTTGGGCTTGTCCCGATTCTTAAAGTTGACACCGACAAGATCAATTTTGTACAAGATGATCAGGCCTTAGAAAATCTCATACAGGATATTGTGCATTTGCTTCCGCAAAAATCACTGCCTCTTTATCCTGTTTCCTCGTCAGTTAATATTTAGAGATTTAGCGTTAAGGATGATCAAATTAATCATCTTTGAAATAATTATATTGGCATTCTATAATTTTTAGATCGCGGGTATCGTATAACGGCTATTATATCAGTTTTCCAAACTGAGGACGGGGGTCCGACTCCCCCTACCCGCTAATTAAAAACCATCACTTCTTGTGGTGGTTTTTGATAAAATAAGGCAACTTGGAAAGTTTCTCAATTTTCTTACCAAGATTTTTTGCGCTGATTTTTACTAACCGATATTCTTCTGTCCAACCACGCAGACCGTTATTAAGTTCAAACATTGGTGGAAGATCCTGATTCACTTTTTGAAGACGATCGCCCCAAGTAGATTTTTTGTCTAAGCATTTTTCCGAGTCTAGTATGGAAAGCAGATTAAATAGAGCGTGAATAAAACTTTTTGTTTCGCGCAAGAAATTCTTTAATTCGACACTTGTGACAACCGCATATTTTCGCATGAAAGCACTGGCCTTAGTTTGATCTTCTGTCGCACTAAGATCGTTGGTTACAGCAGTTTTTACTTGCGTTAAAGCGCTCTTTCTAACAAGACAATTAAACGCTCTATCCTTTACGCCGCAACGTCCATAAAGTCCAGCAAGATGCCTAAACAAATTAGACATATCAAGGAGGCTTGGGTCTTCATTATCTGAAACATTAAAATATAAATTAAGATTTGTCTTTTGCGGACTTATTTTTTTAGCTAACTTTTCAAATTGACAAGATATCATAATAACCCTATTTTGATGTTTAGAGAAAAAAGAAGCGGCTTCGGCGTCTCGGATACCAAGGAGCGATAAAAAACAATGACCCAAGCGCCGAGATCGTTTTTTATAAAATCGCTTTTCCATATTTCCACAGCTTATCTTTTTTATATCAGCCAATTGCTTCAAAATTTTTAGAAATCCAATCCCCTCATAGCCAAAACGGTTTTCCGGATATTTGGAACAAGCGGTATAGTATGGACCCCGATATTTTACAAAAGAAGCTGTTTCCAGATCAATCATCTTGCCGTCTAGTGAGTAATTGCCGAGCGACCAAGCGCCAAGCATTATTCGATAGGCAAAGTATTCCGCATCAAGCTTGGCATATTCGCCTAAGGTTTTCTCAAGGTCAATGGGAATGCGCGGAGCGTACTCAATATGACTCGGTCGATCAAGACTCCCATCGTCAATCCGCACGAGTAATCCCAAGGGAATAGGATTTGGATTCCATTTAAATCGCGCAGTTTCTTTCAAGGCTAAGAGAAGAGGATGTGCCCCAGTCTTTGGTGTGAAATAATTAATCCATTTTGATAGCACCACTCGTCTCATTGCTCCGATAAGCTCTATTTTGCCAGTGCTATGGCTTGGGACAATGCTTTTGCAAAGCGTTGTTTTGCCAACTCCTAAAATATTAAATCTCGCGCCATAGTAAATTGCTCTGCCTGAACCATGATTACCGCTAAGGCTTATGTCTGTTTTGTCTTTCTGTTGATCAGCGTATGTTATTATTGGATTTAGGGAAGATGGGCTTTCGTGATCAAGAACGATTGCGAATTTTTGAATATGTTTTAATATATTCCCATCTCCTTGATTTTTAAAGTATTTTTTATCAACGAAACATATATCGTATTCATCCGGGCGCAACTGTCTTGCTCGCTGGGGAACAAAAATCGATTCGTCTAATCGCCTAATGGCGGCCGGTTCACAATTGAGATCACGGATAATGTCTTGATATGGTTTTCGAGCAACGATCCACCATTTCGGGTTTCCTTTATAACCGAATGACGGATCGTGGCGCTGTTTTGGCAAAGAACTTTTGTAAAAATTTTTAAGCTTGCGCAGAACAATAAATCCACTTTCCCCGCGTTTCAATAATCCTTTAAGTGTGAGCGTATGACTAGGGTATTGACTGGCGATAAAACAGGCCGGTTTTAATTTTTGAATAGCATCTTGCCAGACCGCGAAAGTATTTCTTATTCCCCGCGCATAATCCTTATCCTCGATTGCGGCATAAAGATTTTCTTTAGAAGTTGATACATTAACCCCATCATTTTTTTCTTCAGAGAAGAACGTGGTTTGGCCAATAATATGAGCCATGACCATATCATCAAATGGGTGGCTGGCGACTAAAGCATCAACTCCGCAATGAATATCAACTCCTACCTGAATATTCTCTAGAGGTTTTAAGACACCTCGAACAATCGCTTGAGGCAGAATTGCTTGATATATATTTTGAATATGTTCTGCTGCTTTCCAGTCTGGCTCTATCAAAAAAATTGTGCCGGTAAATCCATAAAGAGCCAAAGCATTGCCAATTTTTGGTTCATATCCCGGAGCAACTTCTACTATTGTTCCATTCTTCGGTAGGTGATTATCTCTAAACCGTTGGCGCCATAAGTATGAAGTGGGCTCAACTATGTTATTAGGCATATTTAAATCTTAAAAATGGTTTGCGGATTTCCCGTTTGTGCGCCTTGGGCAATGGATTTATATATATTTGAAAGCAGGTGATTGGTAAAATCATGATGTTGAAATTCTGATTCATCATCCGCGCCTTTAATGAAATTTAAGAGGGTAATTTCTCGCGCTTGTTCGTTGTGGCCCAAGTAATAGGAATCCTGCCGATTTTGTTTTCTCATTTCTCCCCCCAGAGAAAGTTTTCGCCAACCTTCCCCCCCAACAATTTTTTTGTTTCTAAAAATAAATATATCAAAGTGGTCTTCGTTCCCAATGTTTCCGATCTCGCTCGTTTCTTTGCCTAATTCGTATGATTGGTATGAATGGACTTGTATATTTAAGAATTGGGAAACTTGGATATTGACTCGTTCGTGCCTGACGCGCCCATTGCCTTTGTAAGTGTCTTTTGGCAAGTCAAACCAGCCTCTTCGGGAAAATGAGTTTTGTTGGAGGTTAATTGAACCGCTGGTTGTAACGTGTTCACCCCGCATTAATTGCACGAGAATATAAGCATCGAGTTCGCCAAAATATTTATAATCTTCTGGTTTATATGTTCGATAGAAATCTTTTGTAGCTGGTTGGTTAAAAAATTTTTTATATGAATTCTCATCTATTTGATTAAAAAAATCATTAGGAGTAAATCTGGCGGTGTATATTCTGGCAGAATCTGGTCGTGCGCGATTAAGGCTAAAGTTTGTTTGAGTTATCCAGGCGAATAAATCAATAAAGTGGTAGCCCGAGTGCATTAATTTTCCATAACCATACTTGTATGGGTGGTTTTCTTTGTTAAATTCATGCGGCAAGCTCCAGGCCCCGTCCGCGTGATAAATATCAACATAGGAGACCGGAAGCTCAAACTCGGATATAAAATTTTTTAAGTATTCCTTGATAAATGTATAGCCTTGGTGATTCCTTCTTTGGCAGACGATATAAAATTTCGCTTTGCTTTTTATGGAGAGAGTTTTTAAATCAAGATAATCCTGATAAATCTGGCGAGCTGCTGCAATATCAGTACTAGGTTGCACGGGAGCAGTAATCGGCTTATCCATCAAGATATTGATGTTGTTTTTAAGCGCCCAGGCGGCGTAAATTTTATGCGCTTTTGGTTCAGTAGAGATAATCATTCCATCTATTTTTTCATTCCTAACTAGATTATCTAATTGGCCGATCAGGAACTGATCAAGCATTTTTCCCAGTCTGTTTGATTCATTATTTGGGATATAGACTATCTTTTCAGGTTGTAAGCGTGTATCATGCAAAAATTCAGCCACTTGTCGTGATTGGTCTTGAAGCTCAACGAGTAGTTTTATGCGAATGTCGTATTGGGCCTGGTGCTTTTCTAAGAATGGATAATAGATTCTTTTAGCATGCGGCCCTAATCCGACAAAAATATAGTTTTTCATGTCACGCTTTCAGTATATGGTGACACAGTACCGTTAACAATACATTCTGTCGGAATTTTCGACAAAATTTAATCTAGCTATCACTTGATGTTTCGGGTATACAAAAAGAGAAGCTCTTAGCTCCTCTTATAGGCTTGAAGATTTAATTAGCGGAACAGTTCTGTCAAAAAATTATATAATCTGATCTCGGCAGCGCCCAAGTCGTGGTTAGTAAGACGAAATACAGTAACCTTTTCTTTACCAAGGGCTTGGGAAAATATATCATGGTGCTTGATCAAGAATTCTTCATCAGCATCAGTTTCCTGCTGGATACCTTGTAGCGTCAGCTCGCGTCTCTTGTCTTTATAATCTTTCAGGCGGCGTTCATAGATGACGTCTTTGGGAGCGCCAAGCGATAGCAAAACGACATGTTCAATTCCACTGTTTTCGGCTATTCGCTGGAGTCGGGAGAATGAAACTTGAGGTATGAATCCCTCTGGCCGCCGAACTGCATAATGCCAATGAGCAATCACAGTGGTCTCATGAGGCATATTTCCTAATTTGCTCACAATCATTTCCTCAATCTCATCTATAGTTTTTATCCGTTCAGTATAGAAATAACGTCGAAATAACTCACCTGGATTAAGGAAGGTAATCTGGCCGCCAAATCGTTTCTCAAGCAATGAAAGAAGCGTTGTTTTGCCCACACCCTGAATGCCGCCAAAAAGGATTAGCTTCATTGGCCCGTCCCCTTCCTCTGCAATACTATGGGGAGTTTTATTGTCTATCCGTTGAGTAAGACTGATGTTTTAAAGTACTAAGAGCAGTATATAAACATTGATCGCACCTAGCAATGTCCTTTGTCTAACTTTTAGACAAAATTTGACGCTGATGCTTGCTGAAGATTATACTAGCAGTATATGTCTGATCTAACTGAGATTGTCAAAAATCTTGGCTTAACTAGCCAAGCAGCAAAAATTTATCTTGCCGCCCTTGATTTGGGTGAGGCTTCAATACAGCAGTTAGCGCGGAAATCCAGAATGAAAAGAACCACACTTTATTATATTCTTGATGAATTGATAGAGGCTGGGGTTCTTGTATACACCAAAGTAGGCAAAAAGAACTATTATGTTCCGGAGCGGCCGGTTAATTTATTAAAAAGAGCCAAAGAAAGAATTTCAAACTTTGAAGAATCATTGCAAGCGCTAGAGGATAAGATGGGCCAAGTGAACAAACGGCCGCGGGTTTATTTTCTTTATGGTTCCAGTGGTTTTAAACAAGTCTGGGACATGATTTTAAACGTTAAAGAAAAAGAATATCGGATAATTACTCAAGGAGAAAGTTTTTTGGGCTATGTAAAGGAGAAATATATTATTGATGAGATAATTGCCAACAAGAAAAGGCTTAAAATATCGAGTAAACAACTTATTTCAGACTCAATCTATGCGCGCAAAATCATAGCTAAGGATAGTGCAGAGAATAGGGTTTCCAAGCTTTTGCCCCCCATGTATAAGCTCCCATTTACCGAGATCATTGCTGAATCGCTCACGGCATTTATATCCCCCAAGTTTGATAATATGATATTCGTTGTTGAGGATATTTTTTTCTCGCAAACAAGAAAATCTATTTTTGAAATCATGTGGAATTCTATTGGTCGGCCGCCTTAATGTGGAATTTTGACGGCAGAAATAATGGAAGCTTGCATACAATCGCTTGACATAAATTACTTGCCTATATATAATTATGTATACAAAATATGGATAAGGATTGCTTTAAATTTGGTATTGGACGCATATACGCACTTGACACAATACTTATCAACATATTAAGATAGCTATTACGTAATTTATGTTAAACCAGAGACAAATTTTTAAGACTTCAAGCGACTAAGCCTTATTTTGGCTTTATACTCTTTATACAAAGAGCCGCTTGAAGCGGCTCTTTCGTATTTTTACGCGCGGCATCTTCCTTGAGTCACTAAGTAATTGGTGATTGAAGCCCAGATGCTTAAGTGGCAGAACATTGACAATTGAATAAGTAGTAAGATGTTAAGTTAATTATCGTGTCTCACTATTGTTCGACACACCGCGATCCAAAATTACGAATACATCCGAATTATCCAAACTAATTATTTTTTTTCGGATCATTCGGATGGAATTCGGATTTTTCGGATCGCCTAAGGTGGCGAGCGGTAGCGAGGCACG
>CAZVIU010000023.1:0-13560 GCA_964626935.1 uncultured Gammaproteobacteria bacterium | reverse complement strand
ACACTTACAAGCTTAGAAATTATGCTTGCAAGTGTCCATATTTAGACTTTACCCTAACAAGACTAATTAGGCCAGCGATTCTTAAGGAGCACAACTTTTGGTTTTTGCTTTTTAATAAAGCCCTGGAGATTGATGTCTTTACGTATATTAATCAAGTGTTTGTTTTGGGGGCAGTTGGCGCGATTGCTGCTTGGTTATCGTGGGTGTTCGTAGTCTTAGTCGCGCCGTTAACTGAAGAATTGCTTTTCCGCGACTGGCCATTAACGCGCGTGCAAGCCACGGTTGTAAGGGATCCAACGCGGGAAGCCTTGAACGCTCGTTATCTTTTGAGCACCGTGCTGGTTTCTTCATTGATTTTCGGGCTATTGCACGGAAGCATCTTCAATGTTTTCTTGCAGGGCTTTGGAGGATTGGCGCTTTCGTGGGTTTATCTTGCGAATCGGAATTCTTATTGGTCATCGGTGGTTGTTCATGTGCTCTACAATGCCACGCTCATCATGATTAGCATGGCTTTTGATAAGCATGATTTGTTTTTGTTTCTTGTTTTGTGGTAATTAGTCAAAGCAGAAATTTAAAATCCCCTCACCGGTTTGAGAGGATTTTTTTATAGCTTGACCGCGGCTTCAATCAAGTCTGCAAGCAACAGTGGATTTCTACTTGGAGCGACGATATAAACTCCGCAAGCTAAGTGGTTCTCTTTAATAAATTTAGCCAGTTCATAAACTTGTAGTTTGCCCCAGAATTTCAAAAGTTCAATGTCTCCGGCATATTCTTGCGCTGCGGCAAAAACCGAATCCGGAAGTTTTACTCCGACGACTTTTCCCGCGCGGATAACTTCAAGAGTTTTTGAATTGATCAGCGGCCAAAGGCCAATGAGTAGGGGCTTGTCAGAATATTGCCTGTAAAATCTTACCAGTTTAATTACCTCATCCTTGGTAAATACTGGTTGGCTCATAAAGAAATCTGTGCCCGAGGCGATCTTGAGCGCGAGGCGTGCGCCTTCATGCTCGAGATTATTATTATTTTGATTAACGGCCGCGCCCAGTGCGATCCGAGCGCCAAGTTTTAGACGAAGATAATCATGGAGCGCCTGGATTACACCGATTGAGTCAGCGCAAAATACGCCTTGTCCTAATTGACTGCCGCCATTCATTTGATGCGCCTGCCCATAAGGATCTCCAGTGATGACCAAGAAGTTCTTAACGCCACCGAATTGGTAAGATCCAAAGACCTGATTTAGGAGACCGTTTAATGTAGAGTCGCGAGCAGTAATGTGCGGGATAGTTGTTAAGCGAGGCCTTTCCATGGCGCTTGCTACGTGTAAAGAATCAGCTGACAATCGACGACTGGCGTTTACATCAATAATCTTAACGCCCAAAGAATCAAGCTGGCGCGCGAATTCACGCGCCATCCCAATCGGATTTTCTAAATCACTTGGCGGATCAATTTGTACGCTAACTACAAACTGGTGATCGCGAATCATTTGAAAGAGCGGATTAAAGTACCAAAGTCCCTGACGAGACATTGATTCCTCCGGTTGAGTCTAATTCTTTCTTATAATATAATGGTTTATTCGTCAATCTAGTATATTATACTTCGTACAATCTTCATTATGCCTATCATATTTAAACCCAAAGTTTTAGTCGGAATGTCTGGTGGAGTAGATTCGTCAGTTACCGCCCTGCTTTTAAAAAAGCAGGGTTATGAGGTAATCGGCGCATTTATAAAAAATTGGTCGGACAAAGTGGGACGGCGCCAGCTTTGCTGGGTAGAAGACAGGCGTGATGCCCTGCGCGTGGCCGCGCGTCTTCATATTCCATTGGTTACTTTTGATTTTGAAAAAGAATTCCGTAAGCAGGTAGTTGATTATTTATATCGTGAATATGCTCGTGGTCGCACGCCCAACCCGGATATTATGTGCAATAAATGGATTAAGTTTCCACTGCTTTTGCGCGAGGCAAAAAAAACTGGAGCTGATTTTATTGCCACCGGACACTATGTACGTTTAAAAATCAAAAATCAAAAATCAAAAATCAAAATTACAAATCAAAATGCCAAAATTTGTGAGCTTTATAAAGCTAAAGATAAAACAAAAGATCAATCATACTTTTTATACACGCTGGATCAGGATATTTTAAAGCATTGTCTTTTTCCTCTGGGCAAGCTTACCAAAAAAGAGGTTAGAAAAATTGCGGAAGAAAATAATTTATCAGTTGCTAAAAAACCAGACAGTCAGGGAATTTGTTTCTTAGGCGAAATGAATATGCGCGATTTTTTAGGCAAACGACTAAAAGATAGGCCTGGTAAAATTACGACCACTCGAGGCCAGGTGATCGGTCGGCACCGTGGACTTTTCTCCTATACTATTGGCCAAAGACAGGGGATTGGCATCGGCGGTCGCCGTGGAGAGAAGAATGAGCCGCTTTATGTAATTAAAAAGAATTTAGAAACCAACACGTTAGTGGTGGGATCAGGAGATGCGCCAGAGTTATGTACTAAAAAAGCAGTTCTAGAAGATATTCATTTTATACATCCTAACCCTGTTTCTCCTTCCGAAATCAAAAAAGGCGGACGGCAAATCAAGTTGACAGCCAAAGTTCGTTATCGGGCCGAAGATGTGCCCGCGACCTTGTATTATGAAGACAGCCAATATATTTTATATTTTGACAAGCCCGAACGCGCTGTCACTCCCGGACAATCTGCAGTTTTTTATAATGGTGAAAAAATGTTGGGCGGAGGGGTCATTAGACAATAGAAAAAATGAAGGCGTCTTGGCGTAATTTATATAAAAAATAAATCCCCCGATGATCATCGAGGGATTACCTTTTCTATTTACCTATTCGCGCGAATTAGACAATAGAAAAGGAGGTTGGCACTTTTTGCTAAGCTTGGAACGACACCGGTTGTTCTTCTAGTCCAAATTCTTGACCAATGGCTAGAACTGCTGCATCTTTGTCTGCTAGGTTAACTAATGTATGAATAAAAAACCCTGATGAATATTGCCCTTGAATATTAACTTCAGCTGTTTCCAGCGCTTTACCAATTCTGGCAAAAATATGAGTTTCCTGATTAGCGCTTCTATCTATTAAGGTGATATTGGCCAGAGATTCATGGGTTGTAACTTTAATGTTGGGGAGACCACGGAGTAGGGCGGCAATTTGATTAGCGCTAGCTTCGTGGCTGATAATCACAACAAAAGCTCTACTACCAGCGCCAGCTTGGTAGGAATCAATAAATGGCAGATCAATACAGTCATAAATTTGGCGCGACCAGCCAGGAATGTTAGGCACATTGCTAACAACAATTAAGGCCTGATTTTCTTTAACAGCAATGGCGCGCAGATCTTGATTGGTTCTTTCAATACGAGTCGTGCCGCCAGCGTCAATCATCGTGGCCACAACCCAGGGATCGTGGTTTGGAAGCCCGGGTGTTTGACGAAATTCAAGTCTTATTCCAAAGCGTCTGGCAATGTCCAGTGACCGCGTCATTAAAAATTCGTAACCGTATTCTGTAAGCATCATGGCCTCGTCATAAGTCAAATGCGTCAGGACTTTAGCGCGCGGCGAAATGTTTGGGTTATACGCATGAACGCCAGCAACCCCAGCTTTATAAAATTCAACGCCGCATGAGAGCGTTGCCGCTAGGGCCACGGCCGTAGTATCACTGCCGCCGCGACCCAGTACAGTCAGCTCATCTTCATGTAGCTCATTTATTCCTTGAAAGCCAGTAACAACAGCCACCTGATTTAAGGAAAGCGCCTGCAAAAGTTTTTCTTGATTTACTGTAGTAATACGCGCCTCCTCATGACCGCCAGCCGTTTGAATACCTAACTGCCAAGCGTTATAAGACTGGGCGCGCACGCCAGTTGCGGTCAATGCTGTTGCTAAATATGGCGCTGATTCAGCTTCGCCAACTTGAAGGGCGGCAGCCAGCTCTCGTTGCGGTGGATCATTGTGGAGCCACTTGATGTTGGCTAAAATTGCATCAGTGCGCTTGCCCATGGCGCTCACTACTGCTACCACGCGCAAAGCATTATCGCGCGTAATGCGTTCGGCTATATATTGAGCCACAGCTTGGAAAAGTTCAAGACTTGCTAGCGATTTGCCGCCAAATTTCATCACAACGATTTTCTCTGCCATCCTCGTCTCCGTTTCAATGAGCTTAAACCAGTTTAGCTAAAAATACGGATTTGTCAAGGCCTTTGATTATTGTTAAACTAATATATTAGTCATAAAGTTATTAAGTTACTAAGTCACTGAGCTACTGAGTCACTAAGTCACTAAATTAATAATTTAATGACTTAATGACTTAATAAATGACTCATTTTGAAATTCGTAAAAAATTCTTAGATTTTTTTGTGAGCAATGGGCATAAGATTTTGCCCTCGTCTTCGCTTGTGCCTGATAATGACCCGACTGTGCTTTTGACTACTGCTGGCATGCAGCAGTTTAAAGGATATTTTTTAGGCGAGCGTGAGGCAGAAGGCGAGATTAATACGCGCCGCGCCACCACCATTCAAAAATGTTTTCGAACCACTGACATTGATGAAATTGGTGACGAAACCCACCTCACATTTTTTGAAATGCTGGGAAATTTTTCTTTTGGCGATTATTTTAAGAGTGAGGCAATTGATTATGCTTGGGAGTTTTTGACACAAGTCTTTGGTCTGCCGGCCCCAAAGCTCTTTGTAACTGTTTTTGGCGGCGATAAGGAAATAGATGAAGACAAAGAAGCGCGCTTTCTTTGGCAAAAACATTTGCCCAACGAACGAATTTATAATTTTGGTCGTGAAGTCAATTTTTGGGGACCGTCAGGTAAGACCGGTCCTTGCGGGCCGTCTTCAGAAATTCATTATGATACTAGGACTAGGCCGTGTAGTAAAGGAAACGATTGTTTTCCAAACTGCTCTTGCGGCAGATTTATTGAAATTTGGAATTTAGTTTTCATGCAGTATTTTAAAAATTACCAAGGTCGCTATGACCCCTTGCCCAAGCCATCAATTGATACTGGCGCCGGGCTTGAGAGGCTCGCGACTATTTTGCAGAATAAAGATTCAGTTTTTGAAACTGATCTGCTCCAGCCACTTCTCTTTGATTTAGTTACTAGAAAAAATGTTTTGCGTGATCGTGATTGGCGACCGCTGCGGATTATCGCCGATCATTTGCGTGCTAGTGTTTTTTTGATTTCTGATGGCGTCAGGCCATCTAATGTTGCCCAAGGATATATCTTGCGCCGGCTCGTGAGACGGACAGTGCGTTATGCCCAGGAACTGGAGTTTGAAAATAAATTTTATCGATCGTTGATTCATAAGACAATTGAAATTTTTGGCCTAACCTACCCCGAAATTGTAAAAAATAAAAATGTTATTTTGGATGTCTGGGAGATTGAGGAGGAAAAGTTTAGAAAGACTTTAGAAAAAGGCCTTCATGAGTTTAAGCGATTAGCCGCCAGTCTTAGAGAAAAAGATGCCAATGAATTTAGCGGTGAAGTCGTCTTTCATCTTTATGACACCTATGGTTTTCCGCTGGAGTTTTCAAAAGAGCTGGCTCTAGAACAAGGCTTTAAAATTGATCTAGCTGGTTTTGAGGAGGAGTTTAAAAGACATCAACTGGTTTCTCGGGCTGGCGCTTTGGGAAAATTTGGCGGCCATGGTTTGATTTTGGCTGGAGAATTAAAAGCCGGAACAGAAGATGGGGTCAGGGTGGTTACGCGTTTACACACAGCCACGCACTTATTGCATGAAGCCTTACGCCGTGTTTTAGGTTCGCATGTTCGGCAAATGGGTTCTGATATTACCCCAGAACGTTTGCGTTTTGATTTTACGCATCCCAAAAAATTAAGCGATAAAGAAATTAAGCGGGTAAGTGATTTAGTAAACGAGCAAATAAAAAATGATTTGACCCGTAAGACAGAGCAACTGCCATATCAAGAGGCTATAAAATCCGGCGCCTTGGCTTTCTTTAAGGAAAAATATCCAGAGATTGTTAATGTATATTCTTTTGGTGATTTCGAGACAGGTTCGGAACAGGTTTTTTCGCGAGAAGTTTGCGGTGGTCCGCACGTTGAACGCACTGGCGAAATTGGTGAAGTTAAAATTATCAAGGAAGAAGCAGTTGGGGCAGGAGTAAGGAGAATAAGAGCGGCATTGGTTAATTAGATAGACAGGAATTGGATTTAAATTAGGTCTTGACTTGTTTATAAAGATAATATATACTCTTAATCGTCTCTTTAATATGGCAGAAAATCAAAAAGATTTAATAGAGGTAGACGGGGAAGTTCAGGAAATGCTTCCAGCCGGTTTATTTAGGATTAAATTAGGCAGTGGCCAAGTTATTTTGGGGCATTTATCTGGCAAGATGAGGATAAATAAGATAAGATTGATTGTTGGCGACCACGTTAAAGTCCAAATGACACCCTATGATTTAACCAAGGGAAGAATCGTTTATAGGTATTAGTCACTAAGTCACTAAGTCACTAAGTCATTAAGACTCAATGACTTAATGACAGAATGACAGAATGACTTCTGAAGGTACAAGCTTCAGTAAAACCGCGTTGTCGAGATTGTAAAATCGTTCGCCGCCGGAAACGAATTTTTATTATTTGCAAAACTCCGAAGCATAAACAAAGACAAGGGTAACACCTGACAGTTGACATCTGACAACTGACTAATTGGTCAAATGTCCAATGTCAAATGTTAAATGTCAAATAATGGCACGGATCGCCGGCATTAATTTACCACAAAATAAAAGAGTAGAGATTGCCCTGACTTATTTATATGGAGTTGGTCGGGCGCTTTCTAACGTTGTTTTATCAAGCGCCGGCGTTAATCCTAATACTCGCGTTAAAGATTTAACCGAACAAGAAGTTCAGCGTTTACGTGAATTTATTGAAAAAAATTATCGAGTTGAAGGGGAGTTGCGTCGCGAGGTTATGTTAAACATTAAGCGCATGAAAGACATTGGCTGTTATCGAGGCGTGCGCCACGTTAAAAATTTGCCCACCCGAGGACAGCGAACTAAAACTAATTCACGAACGGTTAGAGGAAACGTGCGTAAAACAATGATGAGCGGCAAACGCAAGATGGAGAAGACATAAGACGCAGCTCTCCGCAAATCCATTATGCAGAGCACGCGCTGATCTTTTTCCTTATTAAGACCAGCGCGTAGATCCACATAGTCGATCAGCGTGTAGATCTGTGGAATATGACTGTTGATAAAAAAAAGGAAATTAAAAAAGTTTATGTCGGCAAGATTTATATCCAAGCCACTTTTAATAATACAATTATTACGGCGACTGATTTAAACGGTAATGTCTTAGCTTGGAGTTCGGCTGGTATTTTGGGTTTTCGTGGGCCAAAAAAAGCCACGCCTTTTGCCGCCGGTCAAATAATTAAAAACATAGTTGAAAAAACCAGAGCGGCTGGTTTGGGAGAAGTTCATGTGTTTGTGCGTGGTGTTGGTTCGGGTCGCGACGCCGCCGTTCGCGCCTTAAATGCTAATGGTTTGCGGGTTTTATCTATTAAGGATATGACGCCGTTGCCGCACAATGGCCCGCGTCCACCCCGTCCACGTAGAGTTTAGTCACCAAGTAATTAAGTTACGCAGTCACTAAGTTAATGACTTAATAACTTAACGGCTCAACAACTTAATAAAAATGGCAAGAAAATTAGGTCCAAAACATAAATTATGCCGTCGAGTTGGAGAAAGACTTTGTAACACGGATAAGTGTCCGGTTACTAGACGCGCTTATCCGCCGGGTATGCATGGCCAGTCTAGAACGAGATCAAAACTCACTCCTTTTGGAATTCAGTTGCGCGAAAAACAAAAAGCTAAATCTGTTTATGGTCTGCTTGAGCGGCAATTTAAGAATTATGTACTACGCGCTATGAAAAGTAAGGGCAATACAGCTGATACTTTATCGGCCATGCTTGAAAAACGTCTTGATAATGTTATTTTTCGGGCCGGATTTGTTAAAACCCGCGCCCAAGCTCGGCAATTAGTTGGTCATGGCCACTTTTTAGTCAATAATAAAAAAGTAAATATACCCTCATTCCAAGTGCGAGTCGGTGATCTTGTTTTGCCAAAGCCGGTCAGCCTGACTGGCGGACCATTAAAAGATTTAGCTCTAAAATTAGAACAATATGAAGCCCCGAGCTGGCTTCTCATCAATAAAACCAATTTTGAGATAAAAATTTTGGAGGCACCCAAAGCTGAAGAGTTGCAACTTATGTTTGATCCAAAAATGATTGTTGAGTTTTATTCAAGATAAATAACGCAGATCACTTGCAGATTCATTACGTAGAGTACGCGCAGACTTTAATAAGGAAAAAGATCAGCGCGCAGATCCGCGTAGCCGATCAGCGTGTAGATCCGCGGTTTATTATGGAACAAATATTACTTCCGACCAAGGTCGAACTCGCTAAAGAAAAAGGGCACGCTTATGTTTTAACTGTTGAACCCTGTCACCCGGGTTATGCCAACACTCTAGGCAATGCCTTGCGCCGTGTTATGCTTTCATCTCTGCCGGGCGCTGCTGTCACTGATGTTAAAATTAAAGGCGCTGACCATGAATTTACCGCCGTTCCTAATGTTAAAGAAGACATCTTGGACATCGTTCTTAATTTAAAACAGTTGCGTTTAAAGCTCCATAGCGATGAACCAGTCAAATTAAAGTTGCATGTTAAAGGCGAAAAGAATGTTAAGGCCAGTGACTTTGAAAAGAATGCCCAAGTTGAAATTGCTAATCCTGATTTGCATATTGCTACCCTTACGGATGACAAGGCCGAATTAGATATGGAAATTATTGTTCGCAATGGTCGCGGCGCGTCTCCTTCTGAAGAGCGAGATAAAAAAGATAGGGAAATTGGCATGATTGCTCTTGACGCGGTTTTTTCCCCAGTGAAAATTGTTGGCTACAATATTGAATATGTGCGTGTTGGTCAGCGAACTGATTATGAAAAATTAGTTTTAAATTTTGAAACTGATGGAAGCATCACCCCGGACGATGCTGTTAGGGGAGCAACGCAATTACTCATGGATCACCTTAATGTTGTTTTGGGCGTGGCTAAAGCGGCTAGAACTCGGGTAGCGACTGATGAGAAAGAAGAAGCGGTTGGCGAAGAAGCGGGCGCAGTAGAGTCAAAGAAAAAAAGAGGTAGACCAAAGAGAAAGTAAGACGCAGATCTTCCCAGAGATCCATTACATAGAACACACACAGATCTTTTTTCTTATTAAGATCAGCGTGTAGATCCGCGTAGTCGATCAGCGTGTGGATCTGCGAAATATGCGACATCGTAGAAGAGGAAAAATTTTAGATCGTAAGAAAGGCCCGCGCGAGGCCTTGCTTAGGAATTTGGCCGCTCAAGTGGTTCTTTACGAAAAAGTCAAAACAACCGAAAGCAAAGCCAAGGCTGTTAAACCGTTAGTGGAAAGAATGATTACTCTAGGTAAAAATCCATCCTTGCACACCAGGCGATTGATGCAAACCTTTTTTTATACTGAACATCCGGTTAAAAAAATCATGGAAGAATTGGGCAAGAGATATAAAGATAGAAATGGCGGCTACACGAGAATTATAAGATTAGGGCAAAGACAGGGAGATGGGGCCAAGATGGTGCAGATAGAATTAGTGTAATGGAGCTAACGCAAATGCTTTGAAAACACGGTTTCGCGCGCTCCGGCGGCGCGGCGCCCCCAATGCTCGTGTTTGCGCGCTGACTACGTCGGCGGCCAAGCCGCAAACATTCCGCAATTGTTTTCAGAAGCACTTGCGTTAACTCCTCTGATCAGAGTAGTATCTTCGCCATCAGGCTTAAAGCAAGGAAATAATTATAGGATTTATGGAAAGAAAAATACATACAATTGACGCCTCGGGTCAAATAGTCGGTCGTTTAGCTTCGCGGATCGCTACTATTTTAATTGGCAAACATAAAGCTGGTTGGCGGCCGAATGTGGATTCTGGCGACATTATTAGAATTACTAATGTAGATAAACTTGTTTTTACAGGTAAAAAAGTTGCGCAAAAAAAGTATTTTCGGTATTCTGGATATCCTGGCGGCATGAAAACCAGGGGAGCTTACGAATTACTTAAAAAAAATCCGGTCGAAGTTTTACAAATGGCTGTACGCCGCATGTTGCCGAAGAATACGCATTTAATAAATAGAATGAAGCGACTGCAGATTGTATAGAAGCGACAATCTCTTAATCTCTTAATCTCTTAATCTCTTAAATAAATGCCTAAGAAAAAAGAAGAAAAACCAAAGAAAGAGGCAAAAAAACCCTTGAAGAAGGTTAGCGCGCCGCGCCCAGGTAAAGAAAAGGAAGCAAAAAAGACAGAAGTTGCGCCGATGATAACTCAAATCAAAGAACAGCCATCGGAAGAGCAAGCCGCTCCAGCAACTCCAGCGCCAGCCGAAGGAGCTGAACCCAAAATTCCGATACGGAAGTATTTTTACGCGGTTGGTCGTCGTAAAGAATCAATTGCTACAGTTAGACTTCTGACGCGCGGCAGTGGTCAGGTTGTAGTAAATGGTAAACCTTTTGAGCAATATTTTCCTTATTTTGAATGGCGAGAAAAAGCTATCTCACCACTTTTTGCCATTGGTCAGGCTAAAAATCTTGATACTGAAGTTAGGGTTTTAGGCGGCGGTATTATTGGTCAGGCTGAAGCCATGAGGCACGCCATTGCCCACGCGCTTTTAAAACTCAACCCGATTTTTAGAAAAAGTTTACGCAAGAACGGATTTTTAACTCGTGATCCGCGCATGAAAGAGAGAAAGAAATATGGTCTGAAGCGCGCTCGCCGCGCTCCACAGTGGTCAAAGAGATAGCATGTAGCACATAGCATGGAGCGTGGAACATGGAGCATGTTTTATGCCCCATGTTCCATGTTTTAAGAGGGGAGGAGGATGAAACCGACAACGCTCTTGTTATTTTTTGTTGCTGGAGTGGTATTTTTTCTTATAGAGACTTATGTACTTACATGGATGGAAAAGAAATTATTTCGTAAAAATCAGAGGCCCAAAGATGATGATCAAGATAATCAGTGTCCATTTGATCCGCTCGAGAAAAAGTAAACCTTGATAATTATCAAGGTTTTTTTATTTATATTATCTGAAATGTATATGTGCTTGCGCCTGAACGATGGTAACGTATAATGGAATACGAGCACATAACATAGAGCACACAGCATGTTCCATGTTTTAAAATATGATCAAACAAAGTCAAAAAATTGTTGTTCTTTTAATGGGTAAGCCCGGCGCTGGCAAAGGCACGCAAGCAGATATTTTGCGTGACAAACTTGGTTTAGTTCATTTTAATACTGGAGAGGTTATTCGGCACTGCGTGGCTAATCCGCAAACCCCAGAAGACCGGCGCGAGAAAGAAAACTACGTCTCGGGCAGGTTAACTACATTTACTTGGGTAGCTCGCCTAGTTAAGGAAGAAGCGCGTAAATATGCCAAAGCCGGGCAGGGGATAGTATTCTCTGGTTCGCCGCGTTCGTTATATGAGGCCCGGCAATTACTACCGCAAATTATCGCCGATTATGGTAAAGATAAAGTCGTTGCTATTATTCTTAATATTGATGATGAGTTGGCAGTTAAGCGTAACAGCGGACGACTCACTTGTGATTCTTGCGGCTTTACTATGACGCCAAACCCAGCTCGCTTGTCTAAAGTCAAAGGCAGTTCTTGCGGCCAATGTGGTGGTAAGTTGATTCAGCGTGTTATTGACCAACCAGAAATAATTAGGGAAAAACGACTGCCAGAATATTATAAAAATACTGCGCCGACCATTGATTTCATACGCAAGTTGGGAATTGCGCGCGATCTGGATGGCCGAAAAGGAATTCCACAAGTCGCCCGGGAGATAGAACAAATTATAGATCATGTTGTTAACAAAGTTTCAAAACATAAAATTAAAAATTGAGCATCACTAAAAACGACCGATCGGTCATTTTTAGTGATGCCTAGAAAAATAAGTTATCTTGAATTACGAAATCCTTATGTCTATCCATAGTTCTGAAAAAATCGTCAAAAATACCGCCGTCTTTACATTAGCGATGGTTGGTCAAAAGATTATCTCATTTTTTTATTTCTTTTACCTTTCCAATCGTTTTGGGCCAGAGAAAATGGGCGCTTGGGTTTGGGCCTTGTCCTATAGCGCGCTTTTCGGCGTGTTTTCTGATTTAGGATTGTCTTCAATTCTCGCCCGTGAATCCGCTCGTCACGAAGATCGCGCCGGTCGCCTCTTAAACGCCACTTTATTTATTAAAATCCCTTTGCTGATCTTGACAATTTTACTCGGCGCGATAATTTTGTATTTTTCTAATCGTTCACGCGAAGTCATTTTTTTGATCGTGGTTACTTTTTTTGTTTTAACCATGGATGCTTTTATTGTAACTTTTTATGCTATTCCGCGGGCGATGCAGAATTTACGCTATGAAAGTTTGGGCGTTTTTATTTTTCAGATCATTGATTTGGTTTTCGGCATTATTTTATGGGAAACGACGCAGAGCATCAACTGGGTTATCGGCTCGCTGGCCCTAGCTGGATTTTTTAATCTTGTTTACTCATTCTTAATTGTCAAACGTAAGTTTGGGATTAATCCGCGATTTTTATATGATCGGGAAAGCATCAATCACATGTTGCGCGTCTTGCCTGCTTTTGCCGTTGCCGGTATTGTTATAAAAATTTACAACTCGGCTGATTCAGTCTTGCTTGGTTATCTTTCGCTAGAAGTCAATGTCGGTTTATATAGTATTCCGGCCAAAGTGATGACCGCGCTCCAGTCTTTAATTCCCGGTGTTTTCGTCGCGGCAATTTATCCGTCCATGAGCAATTATTATTATCACGCGCGTGAACGTTTAAACTCGCTTTTTGAAAAATCTTTTATTTATATGTTTTTAATTTCTTTGCCCATGGCCGTGGGGTTAGCCACGCTGGCCCGTGATATCATTTTACATATTTGGCCAAGATACGAAGCGGCGATTACGAGTTTTGCCGTCATGTCATTAACTTTGCCGTTTATTTTTTTGGCTTATCCAACCGGCAACCTTCTTAACGCCTCGGACCGTCAAAAAATAACCACCACTAATCGGATCATCATTACCATCATTAATATAGTTTTAAATTTTCTTTTAATTCCGCGTTTGGGGGTCTTGGGCGCGGCTCTTGCCTTTTTGATCACTAATTTAGTGCTCGTTGTTCTGGATTTAATTTTTATTCCGCGAATTGTACAATTCAGCGGCAAAAGATTTTATTTTACTTTATTTAAAATAATCGTCGCCACTGGATTTATGGATATTTTAATCGGGCTTCTAAAGGCGCACCTAAATTATTTAGTCGTAATCGCTTTGGGCGCCGCGCTTTATGTTCTCCTTCTTATAGCTTTTAAAGTTTTAGAAAAAGACGATCTGGAGTTTATTTTAAGAGTATTAAAAGTGAAAAAATCGTCTGTTGACACCACCCTACCATAGGATTTTTTGTAAAATAATCTTTGTTTAATATTCGAGTCAAGCTATAAACATGTCCCGTCAAAAAAAGATTTTACTAATCACTCT
>CAZVIU010000022.1:0-13563 GCA_964626935.1 uncultured Gammaproteobacteria bacterium | reverse complement strand
CTGAATATTTAAAACAAACTAAGAATCTCTATATACAACGTATCGTAATCTAACAGTTATACATATCACTATTTTATTTTTTCTACAAGTCTTTTTTAGACCGATATGAAACATTTAAAGAAAACAAGTATCCAAATTTTCCTTTTGGCGCTCATGATGCGGGCTATTTTTTTTGCTGCTGGACTTGTTCACGGCGAAGAATCGTTTGCGCCGCGTATTAATGAAGATGCCGGTCAGTATGTGGCGCTCGCAGAGAGTATTATTGCCGGCCGAGGTTTTACGCGCGATGCAGTTCCGCCCTACAGTCCGGAATATTTCCGCACGCCTGGATACCCGGCATTTTTAGCAGTCATTTTTGCGGTTTATAGCCATCTCTGGCTTGCGGTTTTTATTCAGATAATAATTTCTGCGCTCTCGCCAGTTTTGCTTTACAATCTTTCGCGGCGTTTTTTTTCCGGACGCTTCGCCGCGCTCCCGGCAATTTTCATAGCTATTGAGCCGGCAACTCTCTACTGGTCAGTGCAACTTACCACCGAAATACTTTTTACTTTTATTCTTCTTGCGGCGATCACGCTGCTTTTGAAATGCGTAGACTCGTTTTCCCGAGCGAAAGCTCTTTTTGTTGGACTCGTTTTGGGAGCGGCGATGCTGGTGCGTCCGAGCGGCATTGTAATTTTGCCCCTGGCTCTTGCTGCGCCCTTTTTCTTGATTCGCCAAAATCTTCGCCGTTCCCTGATCGCCGCCGCCCTTTTTGTAGCGGGTATTTCCGCTATAACAATTCCTTGGAACATCCGAAATAAAGCCATTTTCAATCATTTTGAATTTTCGCCCGTAGGTAATATCATCGGATTTGGAAAATATCTTGGCTGGTATATAAATCTTCGGCACGGACTAACGCTTGCGCAAGTATACCCCGAAATTGATGCGATCAAGGATGGCAATCCATTTGAATACGGTCACGCCTTAAGAAAAAAAACATTCTCAACTTTTTTTAAGGATCCACTACCTTACCTTGGCATGGCAGGCGGAAGTTTAATGCCGTTTTTCTTTGGCGATGGATGGAATACCACCTGGCATTACTTAACCGGAGAATCCGCTCAGGCCGGAGGCAAGTGGCTCGGTTCTTTCCGCGAGCTCATCTTTAATCCGTATAAATATGGAGTAAGAGGTTCATTATTTTGGGTCGGCAAAGCGGTCTGGATTATCACTATAAGCTTAGCAACAGCCGGTTTTATTGCTGTTATTTTTAGAGGGAATGAGCACAGACGGCATTTTATTCTTTTTGGTCTTATCATCATTTTCTTTGCTTTGAGTTCTGGGGTGACTAGCTATTCGCGATTTCGTCAGCCAGTCAATCCGTACATCTTTATGCTGTTTATCATCGGATTGCAAAAATTTATTCCGCGCCGCTTCTCCAAGCCACGCTAACGAGACTTCGTTGACGAGAAATGGTAAAAAGTATATAGTATTTTCATCAGATTTTAATTAAATACACTAAATGAACGAAGCATCTTCAAAAACTATACCCGTGGTTATTTTTTGCGGAGGCAGGGGCACGAGGCTTAAAGAGGAAACAGAATTCAAACCAAAGCCAATGGTTACCGTGGGTGGCAAACCAATGCTTTGGCATATAATGAAAATTTATTCTCACTACGGATTTAATAGATTTATTATCTGTTTAGGGTACAAGGGCGATTATATAAAAGATTACTTTTTGCGTCATAAATTTTTGTCAGCCGATTTTTGTCTTAAGGCAGGCAATCCGGCCCTCTGCGGCGCGAGCGGCGGCGAGGATAACTGGGAAATAATTTTTGCCGATACCGGCGAAGATACTCACACCGGCGAACGCCTGCTTATGGTTAGGAAATATGTGTCCGACGATCTTTTTATGGTTACTTACGGTGATGGCGTAGCAAATATAGACATTCGCGCCCTTCTTGAATTTCATAAAAAACAAAATATCATCGGAACAATCACCGGCGTGCACCCGACCTCAAAATGGGGACTTGTTTCGGTTGAAAATGACCGCGTTACCACATTTGATCAAAAGCCCCGCCTGCATGACTACGTTAACGGCGGCTTTATGGTTTTTAACCAGGAATTTATGAATCGCCTTCGGCCGGGCAGGATGATCGAAGATCTTTTAGCTGAACTTGCGTGGGAAAGGCAGCTTGCGCTGTATAAGCACGAAGGTTTTTGGCACTGTGTGGATACCTACCAAGATTATGAAACTCTCAACAAGCTTTGGGCAGCTGGTCCGCAATGGAAAATTTGGGAGTGACCTTTTTCATTCCTCGTTTGTTTCAGATAAAAATTAAAAAAATTATGATCAACGGAGTTGTTATTTATCCACTAAGAAAAATTCCGGACGAGCGCGGCACGATCATGCATATGCTAAAACGCACCGATTCCCATTTTGAGGAATTTGGGGAGATTTATTTTACCACCATTCACCCCGGAGCTATTAAAGGCTGGCATGTTCATACCAAGCTAGTTTTAAACTACTGCGTACTCGTAGGCAATATCAAGCTGGTTTTATATGATGGGAGAGAAAACTCCCCGACCTATAAAGAACTTCAGGAGATATTTATGGGCGAGGATAATTATGTGTTAGTTAAAATTCCTGTTGGAGTGTTGAGCGGTTTTAAAGCGATTGGCGGAAAAACGGCGCTTCTTGCGAACTGCGCCAATCTGCCCCATGATTCGGCGGAAACAATTAGAATTGACCCTTACACAAAGGATATACCTTATAATTGGGATATTAAAAATTGTTAAGATATATGCGCGTGCTAGTGACAGGAAACCTAGGATACAACGGAACTTGGATAGTTAAAATTTTAAAAGAACGTGGCCACGAAGTTATAGGATTAGATACGCATTATTACGAGCCATGTTTTTTTGATATAGGCGATTTTTTACCGCATTCTCAAACAGTCAAGGATGTCAGAGAGGTTTCCGCCGAGGATTTAAAAAATATTGACGCTGTAGTTCATCTGGCTGGTTTGTCAAACGATGCTCTAGGCGAACTGAATCCGGCCTTGACCGACGAGATAAACTGTCGAGCAACGATTAAATTAGCCGAACTTGCGAAAGCAGGCCATGTTAAAAAATTTATTTTCACCTCGTCTTGCAGCGCTTATGGAATTCAAGACCCCCGCGCCGCGGCCGATGAAGATTCGCCTCTTCTACCCCTGACGGCTTACGCTCTGGCAAAGGTAAAAGCAGAGGAGTCTTTGAGAGAGCTGGCCGATAGAAGATTCAAGGTTCTGATTATGAGAAGCGCAACCATGCACGGAGTTTCCACAAAACTTCGGCTTGACCTCGTGGTTAACAATCTCGTTGCCTACGCCCACCTTTATAATAAAGTCAAAATTTTAAGCGACGGCTTGCCGTGGCGGCCGCTTATTAGCGTGCAGGATTTTGCGCGGGCAGTTGCTCTACTACTTGAGAGGGAAGCCGGGCAGATAGTTTATAACGTCGGCTTTAATGAGGAAAATTATCAGATCAGGCAACTGGGAGAGATGATTAGTTTGGTAACTGGCGCGCCGCTTTTGATAAATTCTTCTAAAACGCCGGATGAAAGGAGCTACCGAGTTTCATTTGACAGGTTTCTGAAAGAGTTCCCGGATTTTACTGCGCAGTGCACCGTGAAGGAAAGCATGCCAGCGCTCATCGCGGCGTATAAAAAATACAATTTAAACGAAAAGGATTTTTGGGAAGATAAATTTTTCCGCCTTAGAGCGCTCAAGACCCTGCTGGCAAAAGGAAGATTAAACAATGATCTGCGATGGTCACATTCTTGACTATCGTGAGAGCTTATATGCGCGGCGATTATTTTGAAAAAGCTAATCCGGCCAACCTCGCAAAGGTTTTAGAAATCATGAGAGGAAGGAAAGTGGCTCTTTTTATCGTTGCATATAACGCAGAAAATTTTATCCACAAAACCATAGAAAGAATACCCAAAGAAATAGTTAATAATTTTATTGAGATTTATGTAATCGATGATTCGTCTCGTGATAAAACAGCCGAAAAGGCCGAGTTAACTTTCATAAGCCTCGGTATTAAAAATTATCGAGTGATGAGAACCCCCTTTAATCAGGGGTATGGTGGAAATCAAAAGGTCGGATATACATATGCTATTAGAAAGGGGTTTGATTATGTAATTATGCTCCATGGCGACGGTCAATATCCGCCGGAATTTTTGCCGCAGATTATTGAGTGTTTTGAAAATGACGATGCGGCTGCGGTTTTTGGCTCTCGTATGATGGTTCGCTACCAAGCGCTAAAGGGGGGCATGCCTCTCTACAAGTGGTTGGGGAACATGATTCTAACCCGGATTGAAAATACTCTGCTTCGAACCAAACTCTCTGAATTCCATTCAGGTTATCGGGCTTATCACTTGTCAGCGCTAAAGCAACTCCCGTTTCAGTTAAACAGCGACGATTTTCATTTTGATACTGATATTATTATCCAGTTTGTAGCCAATGATTTTAAAATCAAGGAAATTCCAACCCCGACCCATTATGGCGACGAGGTTTGCCATGTGAATGGTTTAAAATATTTTTGGAACTGTTTAAAATCGGTTATGAAATTTAGACTGCACAAACTCGGCATTTTCTACCAGCCGAATTTTGATATTGAATCGCCAAGCAGAAGAGAATACCGCTTCAAAAGCAACCCCAATACTTTGCATCAACACATCCTTGCCTTGCCTTGGAGCAAGAAAGATGCGGTTGCTGATCTGGGAGCGCATGACGGGATACTCGCGGCAAAACTTGCTCCGCTTGTGGACAGCGTCACAGCCATTGATATTCAACCGGTTCCGCCGCGAGAGGGACTGGAAACGCGCCAGCTTGATTTAAACTCTGATTTTGATCGCGTTTTGGGCCAAGAAGCATTTAACAAAGTTATCGCCCTCGATGTTATTGAGCATTTGGATGATCCGGAAGCGGCTATGATTAAAATAAATAACAGCTTAAAAGAAGGCGGAAAACTCTATACTTCGACCGCGAACGTTGCTTTCATAATCGTGAGAATAGCTCTCTTGCTTGGTTGGTTTAATTACGGCAAAAGAGGTATCTTGGACAAGACCCATCATAGATTATTTACCATCAAATCATTTACGAGATTATTAAAAAACAGCGGCTTTAAAGTAGAAAAAATTGTTGGCTTTGGTCCGCCGATTGCTGACGAAATCAGCCGTAAAGGGATTTTTGCTTTTATTGATAAAAGTGGAAGTTTTTTGGCCAGAGTAAGACCGTCGCTCTTTAGTTTTAATTTTTTGCTAATTGCCAGCAAAAAGCCGAGTTTGGAATCAATTTATGACCTTACTGTTAAATCTTAAGAAAATTTGGCACGCATGGAAAAAGTTTGCCCATGCCCTTGCTATATGCGATACCGTTTCGTAGTAGTTTTGCTGATTGCGCTCATCATCGGTTTTATTCACGGGGTGCATAATATTTTAATTCCTAGACAACTTAAAAGAATAGAGCCAGATAAAATTTATTATCCGATGACTTTCGAAAGCAATTATGATGTTGCCACCTTTTACGCGCCTCGCGCGCGGGCAGTCATGCGCGGTCAAATTAACTCCGGCGACATCCACTTGGCTGAATATCCGCGCGCGCCGTCTTCAGTGCCCTTTCTGCCATCGCTAATTTTGGGGGGCACAGCAAAATTATTAGGATCACTCGAGCGCGCTATCATTGTCACAGATTTCTTATTTCCCGCCATTACCTTTATATTGGCTTACTTACTGATCTTTAGTCTTACCGAGAAGCATTGGTTAGGAGTTGGCGGAGCCTTGCTTTTCATTTTTATACCCGGCTGGTCAGTGCTTATTACTTCACCATCAACTTCTAGTTGGCGTGAACTATTGCAGAGAGCTATACCCCTGCTTGATCGCCAGACGGCACTGCCGTTTTTAAGATTTGACTGGCCCAAATCTACGGTGATGTTTTACGCGGCAGCGCTTTTTTTGTTATTACAGAGTTTAAAACAGCGCGAAAAACGTGCTGTTTTTGCCGCTGGTATTTCGCTCGGCCTGCTTTTATACACTTATCTTTACGACGGCTTGTATATGTTTATGGGAATTGTCCTTTTGATCGCAGGACTAGTAATTATAAAAGAATATGAAAAAGCACGGAAGATTTTTGGTGTTGCGGCTATTGCAGTCCTGGTGTCAGTTCCCTACTGGTGGAATTACTTTCTCGTGCGCGCTCTTCCCAAGTATAATGATATTTTGTGGCGGCTTGGGGTTGAAGTATCAAATGCAATTCGATGGTCTTCATGGACGAGTTTTGCGCGGGTTCTTGTCTTGTCAGTCTTCCTTTGGGTATTCACCCGCAAAAAAGACAGGGTGCTCGGCATTTATTTGATTTCTATTCTTGTCCCAATAATTTTTGCGCTTAATATTCAAGTAATTACCGGCATTAATCCTGCGCCTGATCATTGGCATCGGGTGCAATTTTTGCCAGTTGCATTAGCGCTTTTGTTACTGGTTGGGATAGCGAGTTCTGCTGCGGCACAACAATTCGGCAGATATAAAGTATATTTGCGAAAAGCACCCATGGCGCTTGTTGTAATTTTTTTGATTGTTCAACTTGCGGGTCAATGGTTATTTAGCACTAATCCTGCGGTAGTTGCGCGATATGGAGTTTTGGTGAAGCTAAGAGAGAGCTATCAATGGTTAAACGAGAATACGCCTCGCGGGTCAGTTATTGGCACGCTATCACCAGAAACTAACGCGGATATCTCAATGTACACTAATAATTTACTGTTTATTCCCAAGGGTTTAAATTCGGTAGCGGGAACCGACGAGCTGTGGACGCGAACGCAAATCCTTGCTCTTATTTTGAATCTAAACGCGCAAGAATTTACTAATCTTTCCGGCAAAGAAAGCGCATACACCGGCTATGTTTTCGGTGATTTTTATAGATCGCGAATGCTGGGAAGCGTTTTTCGCGGCGGCTCTCGCGATGTGCCGCCGGAAATTTTAAACGAAAAAGTACTGAGCTATCAAAACGATAAAGTTTCTCTGCCCGGATACAAACTTGATTACATTTATCTAGGTCCGCGCGAGCTGGCTCTATATCAAACCGAACAGCCGGATTTTAGGTATATTTTTGGCGAACCGCTTTTTGATAACGGAACTGTCCGCATTTACAGGCACAATCAATTACTGCAGCCGCATCCGGGGGCGACCTCCAGGCCGTGATTGTTTTTTAAAGAGATTTATGCTACCATAAGTGCTATCATGTCTATTAAATGCTCTGTTTGCATTCTTACCTATAATTCCGGCAAAACCTTAAGAAAGTGTTTGGAGTCAGTAAAGGATTTTACTGACATTGTTATTTTAGATGGAGGAAGCAGCGATGCTACGCTTCGTATTGCCGGATTGTTTAATGCGCGAATTTATTCTCAAGGGAATGACGGCGCTTCCGGAAAGATAACCGATTTTACCGAGGCAAGGAGGAAATCTTTTAATGCGGCATTGGAAGATTGGTGTCTTTGGCTGGATTCTGATGAATGGCTTAGTGATGAGCTGCGGGAACGGATTAAAAACATTGTTCAAAGCGGGAAAAAAAATATTTTGTATTCTTTTTTAAGAAAAGCGATTGTCGGCGGGAGGATTATAGAATATATGTACACTTATCCGGAATACTGCAAAAGATTATTTAACAAAGATTCCGATGTGACTTTGAAAAAAGGAAAAGCAGTGCACGAGGATTTAATGCCCGGACCAGAGAGCGCAATTTTAAAAATAGACGCGGTAATTTACCACCAATGGCAGGAGAGCTATGAAGACTTAAAAAGAAAAGACAATTATTATATCGCTTTAATGCTTAATGGCAAAGAGGGACTTGGCGCGCGGAAGAAATTGCGGATAGCACTGATTAATCTTTTGAAAGCAAGCAGGGCCCTCCTAAAATCATTCATGATATACGTCGTGCATGGATTTAAGGAAACCCTGCCCGTTGCTCATTCTTGGAGATTTGTGCGCTATCACCTCCATTACGTAAAAAAAATAATTTTTATTTAACATTTGTCTAGCAACTGCAAAGTCTGCATATGCATTCAATTAAGGAATTAAAAATAATCTGCAGGAAAAAAGATAAGCCAGCCGCCTGGCAGCTTGATCACTGGGGAGAACGAATCAATCGCGCCTGCTCCGTTTATCTTACCTGGATTTTACTGAACACGCCCCTCTCCCCGAATCAAATAACAATGATCGGAACTATTTTAACTATTGGCGGATTCTCGCTTTTTTTAATCAATAATTTCACGGTACATATTATTGCCCTTTTTGTTATATTTTTTTCATTTTTGTGGGACGCATCAGACGGCGAAATCGCCCGCTACCGGCGCGCCAAAGGTCTTTTAAGCGCGGAAAAAACCGGAGACTTGGGCGCTGTCTATGTTGAGCCGGTAAGCCATGACATTCAGTATGCTTTTATGTTCTTGCCGATCGGTTTAGGAGTTTTTTTGGCGTCAGGCAATGCCTGGCCGCTTATCGCCGCTTTTGTCGCTACTTCGGGAAAGCTGCTTTTCCGTCTTGCCGAGTGCCGCTTTGACGCGTTTAAGAGATCCCTGGCCGAAGCAAGAGGGGAGTCGGTTGGCTGGGTACAGCAAGGAGCCGCCCAACCGGCAACACTTGCTTATTTTTTGTACATGCATATTTTTATCGGCTCAATGACTTTTTATTTTTTGATTATTGCTGTTATTCTTCACCGTCTTGATTATTTTTTATATTTTTATGCAGGCGGATTCACCGCTCTATGGCTTTATAAGATGTGGCGGCAAAGACGCAAGATCGGAAAGCTGCTTTCCGATTACACCGGCGAGGAGCAGCAGAACTTTTTAAGCAATTCAAAAGCTGAACAACTGGAATATGTTGTTTGCCCGGTGTGCAAAAGAGACGACGCGCTCGTAGTTTCCCGAAAAGCCAATCTTAACAAAGACTGGACTAATGTCATCTGCAAAAACTGCGCCTTGGTTTACGTTAATCCTCGGCCGACGAAAATTACTTACGACGAATTTCATAAATATGATTTTCTTGCGGGTAAAAATGTCACCAAGATTGAACATGTGCTGCCGAAATTGAAGGCGCGGGACAGAAGCATCAAAGAGTCAATTGCCAACTTTTTAAGCGACTATTTAAAAGATGGACAGACCGTTCTTGATATTGGCTGCGGCTACGGCACCCTGCTTGATATCCTTAGAAACAAAAAAAGAATCAGTGTTTACGGCGTAGAACTGGGAGAGCTGGATATCGAGGTTGCGGAAAAATACTATGGGCTCAAGATTTTTCGCGGTTCTTTGGATGCTTTTGCCGCCGACCTAAACAATCACGGCAAATTTGATTTAGTGATTATGAATCATGTGCTGGAACATTTGCCGGATCCGTTAGAAGCCCTGAGGCAGGTAAAGAAAATTTTAAGCCCGGAGGGTCTTTTGTATATTGGTCTGCCGAATATATTGAATATGAAAAACAGGCCGGAGGTGTTTTTCCATATCGCGCATGCCACGAATTTTTCGCCGCATTCTTTAAAATTGCTTCTTCATTCAGCCGGTTTTGGAATTATAAAGTTTAATCTCGAAGCGGCGCTGCCGGGAGGAATGGAGCTTGTCGCCGGTCCGGGAGCGGCTGCAATTGATGAGCTAATTTTAAATCTCGGACGGGACTATCGCGAAGTAATTGCCCACATAGAAAAAGCCAGAAAAAAGTTTAGATTTTTAAGGGGGGCGCGCACTGCAGTGCTCTTTTTCTTGCCTGAGCACATGAGAATCAAGGCTGGGAGATTAGTGTTCCTTTTTCTAAAAAACGGCTGGCGCATGTTTGGCCGTTCCTAACTATGCCTAATAGCCGAAATTCAGCATCTTCATCTGGAGCGGAATCAGATGAATCAACCAAAGATAAAGTGATCAAAGGGGTAACATTTTTAGGCGCCGCCAATATAGTCGTGCGCTTTATTTCTTTTTTTTCGGTGCTGCTCTCGGTCAGAGCGCTTACGGTATTTGAATACGGCATTTTTACGCTCTTTTTATCTTTGACCGGCCCGATGCATTCGTTAGTTAGTCTTGGTGGAGTAGACGATTTAATTGTATCTGATGTTTCCGTAAGTTTAGGCAAGCGCGACACCGCCAGAGCCAAAAGCATACTCACGCATTTTTTTCGGTTTAGGCTGCTCCTGCTTGTAATTGGCCTCTTGGCGGTTTTTATTTCGCGAAATTTTTTGCAGGAAAGATATGGCGAGGAAATAGTTAGATATTTTTGGCTTTTTGTCATTTTGGTCTCCTGCCAGTTCATCCGGAATATTTACATTCTGGTTTTCAATATTTATGAGAAATTCAAATTATTGTCATATGCAAACATCGCCGAGGTTGTTCTAAGATTTATTTTTATTGCCGCTTTTTTTATTTTTCAAGAACTGAATGTTTATTCTCTCATCCTTGTCTATATTTTAGGAACAGCGTTTGAGGTTCTGCTTTTTACTGGGCCGGCGGTTAAGATCTGGGAAAGGCTGCGGGCGGCACCGCTCCTTGGAAGAGAATTAATTTTTGATATATTTAAGCGATATGGAAAATGGCAGATTATTTCAGAAATTATTAGCAGTCCGGTAAACGCGCTAAGGTATTGGCTGATTAAGGTTTTTGTTTCTGTGGAAGCCATTGGGCTTTTGGGCTTGGCGCAGAGCCTTTTTTCTGTTTTGGCTTCGCTTGTGCCGCTTAGGGCGGTTATCCTGCCCATAGTGACAAAAAAAGCGCACGACAAACCGCTCTTTACGAATTTGCTGCAAAAGTTAAGCAAGTATTCTATGGCTGTGCATATTTTGCTTGTTTTAGCGGCGCAGATGGTTTTTGCGCCGCTCATCCCTTGGGTATTTCCCAAATACGCGCTTTCCATCCCGCTTTTCAGGCTTCTTTCTTTAAGGTTATTGCTTAACTCCACATCCATTACGCACTTAGTTGCTATCATGGCTTACCACAGGCAAAAGTTTTTAGTCTTTAGCGGTCTGCTAGTTTTGTTATCAGTTTTGACACTCTCGCCGCCGCTCATGCTCAAATTCGGCGTCAGCGGTTCGGTTATGGAATCCTTGATAGCCGCTTTGATAATCGCAGTTTTTCGCGAAATTTATTTAAGAAAAAGAGTGGGTGTAAGTACTATTAGTTTTAAATCGTTTTTTACTATAGATGAGACTGATAGGATTATTCTCCGGGAATTGTATTCCAAAGCAAGAAAATATTTGCCATGACCAAAACAATCTTCTTAACAATGTCGCGCGGCGTAATCGCGCGAAACATCATGCAGACAAATGTCCTCCGGCTTCTTAAAGAAGCCGGTCATCGGCTGGTTATCTTAACGCCGGCCTTTCGCAATGAGAAATTTTTAAAAGAATTTGCCGCCCCCAATGTTTTTTTTGAAAATTTGGTTGAGCCGAAGTGGGGTTTTTGGGATTGGGTGCTTGTGGGCTGCCACAAGGCGCTGGCTTATAATGACAGCACAAAACTTCGAGATTTATGCGGCATCCCCGGCACCGGTAAAGCGGAAAAGGGAAGTTTTTTCAAATTCATGGTTAAAAAGGTATTTTTATGGCCGATCAGCAAAATTCAACCACTTAAAGACGCGGCCAGGTGGTTAGATAAAATACTGGTGAAAGGCAGGTATTACAAAGAAATTTTTGATAAATATAATCCGGATTTGGTTTTTTCCACAAGCGTCATTGAAGACGCGGACGTTTTTGTCCTAAAACAGGCGCAGGCAAGAAAAATTAAAACCGTCGGCATGCCGCGGAGCTGGGATAATTTATCAAAGACAAATGCGCGCGCTCTGCCCGACAAACTTCTTGTTTGGGGCGAGTTTTCCCGGGACGAAGCGGTCAGATTTCACCACGCTAAGAAAGAGAACATTATTATTTGCGGCATTCCGCAATTTGATTTTTATCATCGCGAAGATTACCTGATGTCACGGGAAGAATTTTGTAGGGCTTATGGAATTGATCCGAATAAAAAAATAATTTTATTTTGCTCCGAGGGCAAATATACTCCCCGCGACGGAGAAGTTGCCGAGATCGTCAGTAATTTTATAAACCGAGGCGAATTAGCGCGTGATGCCGTCCTGTTTATTCGTCCCCACTTTTTATTTTTAGGCGATGAAAAAAAATTCGCCGCGCTGGAAGGTAAACCAAATGTTTTTGTTGATCGGGGCTACAATCACTCTGCCATTTTTAGAGATAACTGGGATTACGGGGAGGAGCAAATAAAAAAGTTTACCAACATGGTGCGCCACGCCGATATAGTGATAACCTCGGTTTCAAGCATTTCTTTGGATGCCGCCACCGTCAATAAGCCGATTATAAATGTCAAATTTGACGGCTATGCGACCCTGCCCTTTAAAAAATCAGTGGCGCGTATTTATATGTACGAACACTATAAGTTAGTTGCAAGAAGCGGCGGTGTTTGGATTGTACATAATGAACAGGAGCTCCGCAAAGTCATTAATAGTTATTTTTTGAATCCGCAGCTGCTTTCCGACGGGCGAAGGAAACTGCGCGATTATTGGTGCCATAAAATTGATGGTCGGTCGGGCCGGCGGCTTGCAGAAGCAGTGCTCGAACTCCTTGCTTAGATCTTATGCTGCAGGGAAGCGTGTATTTACTTAATTAAGAGAATGCGGTAGAGTAAAAAATTATGGTTAATAAGCGCAAAATTTGTGTTGTCCTCATCAATCGGGCTAATTATGGGCGTCTTAAGTCTGTGCTCGTGGCTATAAGAAACCATCCAAGTCTTGAACTTCAGGTAGTAGTTGGCTCGTCAATGCTGATTTATCGATATGGCAAAGCGGTTGATGTTATGGAGCAGGATGGATTCCGGCCGAATGCTGTGCTGTATTCGCTAATTGAGGGCGAGATTCCGCAAACTATGGCGAAATCAGTTGGCGTGGCGCTTATGGAGTTGCCGGGAATTTTTGATCGCCTACGACCGGACATAGTCTTAACAAATGCCGATAGATTTGAAACTATTGCGACCGCTATTGCCGCTGGATACATGAATATACCCCTTGCGCATACATTGGGAGGCGAGGTGACCGGCACTATTGATGAGCATATCCGCCATGCGGTAACCAAATTTTCTCATCTTCATTTTGTGGCCCATGAGCGTGCCAGGGAGCGTATCATTCAAATGGGAGAAGACCCGCGCTCCGTCTATGTCACCGGTAACCCCAACCTTGATATCATTAAAGATCTGGACCTCAGCATTAATCCAAACGAATTTTGGAAGCAAAAGGGCGGCAGAAAATATGGCGGCACTGGCGCGACTGTTAATTTTTTAAAACCATATCTACTTGTTGTTCAGCACCCGGTAACTACTGAATATCAAGACGGCGAGCGTCAAATTTTCGCAACCCTAGAGGCCATTTATGAGCTTAAAATTCCGTCACTTATTCTTTGGCCAAATCCTGATGCCGGAAGCGCTGAAGTTGCCGCCGGTTTACGCCGCTTTCGAGAAAAGCATAACCCATCTTTTTTTCATTTTCTGCGCAAACTCGGAGTTGAAGATTAT
>CAZVIU010000021.1:0-13795 GCA_964626935.1 uncultured Gammaproteobacteria bacterium | reverse complement strand
GCTACAAATCCTACAAATACTAAAGGAAAAAGTTCGTAGGATTTGTAGCAATTTTGTAGGTTCGTAGTCACCATGTTACCACGCATTTTCTTAATTTGCCAGAATATCAGAAGTCGGCATAATGTCGGCAGTATTTTTAGAAGCGCTGACGCTTTTGCCGTTAGTAAAATATACCTTTGCGGCTATACTGCTTGCCCGCCGCACCCAAATATTTTGAAAACCGCTCTTGGCGCGGAAAATACTGTTCCTTGGGAACATCAAAAACAAACTTGGCAAGTTGTAGAAGAATTAAAAAGCAGAGGCGTGGTTATCCTAGCTCTTGAAAAAACTAAAACAAGTATTCCACTTGTACAGATATTGGGCAACCGTCCAATAATTTTACAAGCGAAAAAACACGGAGTAGGCATTATTTTGGGTAATGAGGTAAGCGGGGTAACGCGCAAAATCACAAACCGCGCTGATAAGGTCGTCCATATTCCCATGTACGGCCAAAAAGAATCCTTAAACGTGGCTGTTGCCGCTGGTATAGCCCTATACCACTTACGAAATTTATGCTAAGGTTATCGTGGCATCATTATAATCTTCATGATGATATTATCACGTGAAAAAATCACAAATTTGAAATTATATGAAACTTTCCATAATTATTCCAGCCTATAACGAAGAACAATATCTACCGTATTTGCTCGAAACAATTGCCGCGCAAACTTGGCGCGATTTTGAGGTAATTGTGGCTGACAATCATTCAACCGATAAAACACGCGAGCTAGCAGCCCATTTTGGCGCGCGTGTTGTTGACGGCGGTTTACCCGGAACTGGCCGAAATCGAGGAGCAGCCGCGGCGCGAGGTGATTTATTTTTATTTTTAGACGCTGATGTTATTCTGCCAGCCGCTGATTTTTTAGAAAAATCTATTGAGGAAATTACCGAACGAAATTTGGGTATTGCCACTTGCTACGCTTTGCCAATGTCGGAAAAACTTGTCGATCGCCTAATGCACGGCGCTTATAATCAATATATGAAAATCATGAGCGAAGCTTCACCGCACACGCCTGGTTTTTGTATTTTTTCAACTCGCGAGGTTTATGAACGTCTTGGCGGTTTTGATGAAAGCATCACGCTGGCTGAAGATCATGATTTTGCCAAACGAGCTCAGGAAATTTGTGAATATGGCATACTTACAAGCTACAAAATTCCAGTTTCAGTTCGCCGTTTTGATCGTGACGGCCGCGCCAAAATCGCCACTAAATACGTTTTATGCGAACTTTATATGTGGACCCGCGGCGCTGTTAAAAGCGACATTTTTAAATATCGGTATGGATACGACGATAATCAAGAAAAACATTAAAACAAGAGGACGCTAGAATAATTCCGCCCTTGATGGACAATGTTTTTATGTCTTCGCGTTTTTATGTTTTCATGAAGTGCCGCAGTCTAACATCCGAAATTTCTGTATTATTGCCCACATTGATCATGGAAAATCAACCATGGCCGATCGCTTTTTAGAGCTGACTGAGACAGTGCCGCGACGCGAGATGAAAGAACAACTTTTAGATCAAATGGATATTGAGCGTGAACGGGGAATAACTATCAAATTAGCGCCAGTACGGATGCGCTACGAAATCCGAAACAATATCAAACTCCAAAATTCGAATTTTGGAATTAGTGCTTCGAATTTATCAGGTTCAGAATATATTCTTAATTTGATTGATACTCCCGGCCATGTTGACTTTACTTATGAAGTTTCGCGATCGCTAGCCGCTGTTGAGGGCGCGGTTTTACTGGTTGACGCCACTCAAGGCGTGCAAGCCCAAACTTTAGCCAATCTTTACCTGGCTCTTGAACAAAATTTGACTATCATTCCGGTTATCAACAAGATTGATTTGCCCAACGCCCAAACTGAAGCAACCAAAAAAGAATTACAATCAATTTTAGGATGTGATAAGGGGGATATTCTCTTAGCTTCTGGCAAAACTGGGCAAGGCGTTGAAGCGATTTTACAAGCAGTTATAGAACGAGTTCTGCCGCCCAAAGGATCTCCAGACTCACCGCTCCGCGCCTTAATTTTTGATTCAATTTATGACGAATATAGGGGCGTAGTCGCTTATGTGCGAATCCGTGACGGCACAATATCTAAGGGCGAAAAAATTACGACTTTGGCAACCAAAAGTGATAGCGATGTTTTAGAGGTAGGCTATTTTAAACCAAAACTCACGGTGAGCAATGTGCTCATGGCTGGTGAAATCGGTTATATAGTAACTGGCCTAAAAGATATTTCAGCGGTGCGGGCTGGAGATACCATCACTACAAGCTGCAAACTACAATCTACAGACTGCAAAGTACAACCCCTTCCTGGTTATAAAGAAGTTAAACCAATGGTTTATGCTGGACTTTTTTCCAGAAATCAAACTGAATTTGAAAATTTACGCGCCGCCATGGCCAAACTAAAACTAAATGACGCCGCCCTGCAATATGAGCCGGAACGAAGCACCGCGCTTGGTCCGGGATTTCGCGCTGGCTTTTTGGGCCTTCTACACCTAGAAATTATTGGGGAAAGACTTAAGAGAGAATATGGGATGGAACTCATTATAACTCAACCCTCGGTTGCTTATAAAATTTATAAGACCAATGGCGAACTTTTTATTATTAAAAGCGCGGCTGAATTTGCCGACCCAAGTCAGATTTCAAAAACAGAAGAACCATACGTTAAGGTTGATATTATCACGCCTAAAGAACATGTTGGCGCGCTTCTTGGGCTTTGCGCCCAATATCATGGAATTTATAAAGACACAGAATTTATTACTGAAGATCGGGCTGTCTTACGCTATGAAATGCCGCTCGCAAGCATCTTGATTGATTTTTATGATAAATTAAAAAGCGCCTCCTCTGGTTATGCCTCGTTAAACTATGAATTTTTAGATTGGCGCGCCGCCAATATTGTCAAGCTTGATATTTTAGTTGCTGAAGAAAAAAAAGAAGAGTTGTCTAAACTTGTTTATGCAGATGAGGCCTATCGCCTGGCGCGTCAAATGGTTGAATCCTTGCGCGATGCTATACCAAAACAGCAGTTTGAAGTAAAACTGCAGGCAGCAATTGGCGGCAAGGTGATTGCTGCCGAAAGAATTTCCGCTTTGCGTAAGGATGTACTGGCTAAACTTTACGGTGGCGATGTCACCAGAAAGATGAAGCTTTTGGAAAAACAAAAAAAGGGTAAAAAAATGCTTAAAGCCGGCGGTCATGTTGATATTCCAACCGGGGCTTATTTAACTATTTTAAAAAAATAAACACCCATGCTCGCCCTAGCTCTTTTTCTACTTTATATAAGATGATTTTTTATTTCCTTGCCACATACCCCATATTCTCACGAATAGGTAAATGAGAGATTGGGAAGTGCGCCACAAAACACATAGACAATGAAATACAAGACTAGACTTTCTCTTCTATACGGATTAGATTATAAATAGCCCATTACAAGGAGATAGGCAATGGATAGACGCGCTCGTTTGATCTCCGAGTTCCGAGCTCTTAGTCCCAAGCTCTTAGTCGTTAGTTGTCTGTTCTTGATCATCGGCTGCGCTGATCCAGTTAAGGAAAATGATGATGGCGGGCAAGATCAAGTGATCACTGATTGTCCAGAAGGACTGGCTTTATGCGTTAATTCTGAACTTGGAACACAAGTCTGCACCAACCCGCAATTTGACGCTTTAAATTGCGGCGCTTGTGGAAATATTTGCAGTAACGCGACCTCGCCAGACTGTTTTAGTGGTGTTTGCAGTTGCGCAGAAAAGGGCCCATGTGAGTCGCAAGCTAATTGCATCCGTGGCAACTGTTCACTTCCAGACACGACAGGTAAATTTTGTGAGGATAACGGTGATTGCGAAAAAAATGAGTTCTGCATTTCTGGCCACTGTACATTAGTACTGCCGGAGGTTTGCGACGGCCTAGATAATGATCACGATGGCGAGATTGATGAACCCAAAGAAACCTTGCTTGATTGCTATTCTGGGCCGCTGGGCACTGAAAGTGTTTTACCGTGCCGACCAGGTTATCGGGTTTGTGAGAATGGCTTATACTCTGACTGCCTAAACGAAATTGTGCCCATCCCAGAACTCGGCCCTCTGAGTTGCGACGTCCTTGACAATGATTGCGACGGCTGTATTGATGGATTAAAGTTTCTTAATGAATGCCAGCCTTATAATTACATTGATGTTGTCTTTATTGTAGATGTTTCTGGATCAATGACTGTGCATATTCAGGATGTGGAACAAGCGCTCGCTAACTTTGTTGAATTTCATGCAACAACTCCTGGCCTGCGTTTTGCTTTGATTGTTTTTCCCTGGCCAGCGGCTGGAACTTTGCCAGCAGTTAAACAAGATTTAACTGATTATCAGGGATTCTTGCCTGCCCTCACTTATCTTTATACTGATAATGGCGGCTTTGAACCAAGCTGGGATGTGTTGCCGATGTTAGAAAATGGGGCTCTTACGCTTTTATGGACAAGCGAGGCTAAACGACTCTTTTTCATGTTCACTGATGAAGAGGGCTGGTCTGGGCGAAATCCTGCAAATACTGAAATCTTAATGTGCGCTGCTTTGCCAGGAGAGGCAATACAAGCAGTGTTTAGTGTGGCGCCATATTTGTTAGATTTTGACCTGTGTTCTACTGTGTTTTATCTTGACCAGGCAGCCAGCATGCTGGCTGACATGAAGAACACGCTAAATATGATTTGTGGAAATTAACTTAAGCCCAGTTTGACAGAACTGGGCTTTTATGATACTGTGGATAAAATAAAATAATTTGTGGCTCTAGCGAGCTATTTTCATTTTTGCTTAAAACGTATTTGAACCACGAAAAATTTACGAAGATACGAAAGTAATAAAAACTAATGCGGCGGGGATCAAGGTCGTATATTCGCGTAAAGTTCGTAGTTCGTACCCTTTTGTGCCCAAACCGCAATATCTAACAGCTGAAAGACTAAAAGAACTGCAAAAAGAATTAAACTATTTAAAAACCTCCAAACGTAAAGAGATATCTCTTCGGATTGAAACAGCCAAGGCCTTAGGTGATTTATCGGAAAATGCTGAATATGCTGATGCTAAAGAAGAGCAGAGCTGGGTAGAGGGCCGAATACTAGAATTAGACGACTTAACTAAAAATGCTCAAGTTATCAAGACTGGTATCAAAACTGACTATATTAATGTTGGGGCAACGATTCGTGTGGCCGGTGGCAGTAAAGAAAAACTTTTCCAAATTGTTGGATCAAATGAGGCTGATCCAACCAGCGGTAAAATCTCCAATGAATCGCCTCTTGGTCAGGCTTTTCTCGGCAAGCGAGTGGGGGATAAGGTGGAAGTTTATGTCCCAGCTGGAAAGGTGATTTATACTGTTCTTGAGATCAGGTAGGGGCGTAGTTGTATAGTTTCTGCTTCTCGTGCTATAAGAAAATTAGTACCTAAAAATAAGGGGGGGCGGGGATGTGGTGGATAGTGGGGTGGTTCGTGCTTCTTCTAGGCTTTTGGAGCTCTGGTGCCCAAGCGGCCGAATACAAACACGTGCTTTTAGTTTCTTTTGATGGTTTAGGCGCGAATTCGTTTCAAAATAGTCCAGCTTTTCAAGAACTTTTTGAACATAGTTATTATGCGCGTGGTAAAACAGTCACACCGCCGGCAACACTGCCAGCACACGCTTCCATGGTTTCTGGCCTTCCTCCTCGCGAGCATAAAATCACTTGGAATTATTTTTATCCACCATACGGGGTAATTAGAAGGATCACCATTTTTGAAGCTATGAGCGTTCGCGGTTGGAAAAGTACTGCTGTCATTGGCAAGAACAAACTTAGACATATTTTGCCTGAAGAGTGCGTTTCAGACATTCATCTTTCGTACTCCTTAAAAATATCACTGGAGTTGGCAGCCGAAGCGCTAAAGCAAGATAAAAGTTTTGTTTTTTTGCACTTGCCGCAATTAGATCATACAGGTCATAAATATGGCTGGGGTTCACCTGAATACTTAAGAAGGGTTGAACAGGTTGCCAAAGCTTTTAGTAAAATTTTTAAAGAGTCTTTGACTGATCCTGAAACTTTAATTGTACTTACTGCTGACCACGGCGGTGAAGACAAAACACACCGCCGAGATTGCTGGTCTTGTCACATCGTTCCAATTGTTGTTCACGGGAATGAACCAATGCTCGAACGACCATATTTCAGTCTAGCGCGAATTTATGATGTACCGGCCACGATTCTTTATCTTTTAGGTCTTCCAAAACCGCTGTATTGGCAAGGACTGCCCATTTGGTTAAAATAAGTTAAAAGCGCCGCCTCGGCGCTTTTTATTAATATCACAACTTGCCAAATCAATATAAAATTAAGTACAATATAATAGACCTCTTGCAAAATAGCTAAATAACCCAATAATCTAGTGACTTAATAACTAAATGACTTAATGATTCAGCAACTTAATGACTCAATAACTTAATGACTTAATAACTCAATGACTTACTAACATGTCTCGATTAACCGAGGAAGAAGCTATTCGCCAATCAAAATTACATGAGCTCGAGGAGGCGGGAATTAATCCCTATCCTTCTAACACAGTCCGGACACACACTATCCATGATGTTTTATATTCTTTTGACGAACTGACTAAAAAGCAAGAAGCAATTATTATCGCTGGCCGCTTACGCATGAAACGCGCCCATGGCGGCTTGAGCTTTGCCCATCTTGATGACGGCAGTGAACGTATGCAAATAGCTTTACGTAAAAATAACCTTGGCTCGAGCTATAAAATTTGGCAAGAATTAATTGATCTTGGAGATTTTATTGAAACTGAGGGTAAGTTATTTTTAACTAAGACCGGGGAAAAAACACTGGAGGTTCGGCATTTCCATATTTTAGCTAAATCTCTTTTGCCTCTACCGGAAAAATGGCATGGATTATCTGACGTTGAAACACGTTACCGAAAAAGACACCTAGATCTGATTGCCAACCCAGAAATAAAAAATATCTTTATTCGACGCGCCAAAATTATCAAATTTATCCGCGACTTTTTGGATCAAGCAGGTTTTTTAGAGGTGGAAACGCCGATCTTGCAGGCCGTGGCTGGCGGCGCGGCGGCCAAACCTTTCATTACGCATCATAATGCCCTTGATGCTGATTTATATTTACGCATCGCCCCAGAATTATATCTGAAACGTTTAATTGTCGGCGGGTTTGCAAAAGTTTATGAAATCGCTCGTTGTTTCCGCAACGAGGGCATTGATTATCAACATAACCCTGAATTTACGCAGGTTGAATTTTATTGGGCTTATGCTGATTATGAAAACTTGATGTGCTTGGCTCAAGAAATGCTTACTAAAATGCTTTTGGAGGTCAACGGATCGCTGGGATTAAAATACAAGGGCACAAAACTAGATTTTACACTGCCCTGGACAAGATTGCGCTTTCGCGATGCCGTGCATAAAGAAACAGGGATTGATCTAGACAAAGCTAATACGGAAAAATCTCTCCGAGAAGCGATTAAGAAAACTCCTAGATTTCGTTCGGGGCAAGAAAAAATGGATATTTCAAAACTTTATGGCTATGGTAACTTAGCCGAGGCCTTGTATAAAAATTACGTACGGCCGCGCATTATCCAACCAACCTTGCTTTTAGACTACCCGGCCGCCATGATTCCTTTGGCTAAACGTAAAGATGATGATAAATCCAAAATAGCTACTGTACAGCTCGTTGTTAATGGAGTTGAAGTATTTAAGGCTTATAATGAGTTAAATGATCCATTAGATCAAGAAAAACGATTTGCCGAGCAGGAGCAGGCGCGTGAGGCCGGAGCTTACGAAGTGGGTATGAGCGATCATGATTTTGTGGAAAGCTTAAAGCAGGGTATGCCGCCAACAGCTGGCTTTGGCATGGGCATTGACCGGCTAACCGCTCTTTTAACCGGCTCGCACAATTTAAAGGAGGTGATATTGTTTCCAACATTACGTCCACAAATATAGTCACTAAGTCATTAAGTAATTAAGTCATTTGCTTATTGACCGAGCGATCAAATGACTGAATGATTAAATGAAAAAAATTCTTGTCTTTGGCGTTTTTGACGGTCTCCATTCAGGGCATATTTATTTTTTAAAACAGGCACGCAAGCTGGGAGATAAATTAATTGTGGCCATTGCGCCGGATAAAATTGTAAAAAAACTAAAACATAAAATTCCACACACAAATCAAAAAGAACGTTTAGAATTAGTCCAATCGCTGAAAATAGTGAATCAAGCAATGATCGGGGATAGGAGAATATCAAGTTATGAAGTGGTTAAACGATTAAATCCGGATATAATTTGTCTTGGATACGATCAGCAAGCGTTAGCACAAGATATCAAAAAACATCTACCCAACATGAAGGTGATGATCGCCAGGGCGTATAAGAGCAGGAGAATGCATACATCAAAATTAATTCGTCAATAAACACTAATTTAGATATGGATATCAAATCATTCATGAAGATAGTGATTTAAATTCATAAAAAACAAATATGTTGGATATAAAATTAATCCGTGAAAAACCAGACTATGTAAAAAGAGCTATTGAGTCAAAGGGCTACGCGGCGCCAATTGACGAGATTTTAAAATTGGATAATGAACATCGCAAGCTGCAAAAACAGCTTGATGATTTACGGGCAAAGAAAAATGAGGTCACGAAACTTATTGGCCGTCTCGGTACTGATGAACGAAAAAAATTAATCATTGATGTAAAACAAGTTGACAGGCAGGCTGATAACTTGACAAATGAAGTTACTGCCATAAACGATAAGTTACAAAAATTGCTCTTGCTCCTACCAAACTTACCAGCCACTGATGTAAAAGTAGGGGAGGGCGAAAAACAAAATGAAGTAATAAAAATCGTTGGCAAGCCAGTAAAATTTTCATTTCCGGCGCGTGATCATCTTGAGTTGGGAAATTCATTAGATGCAATTGATACTGAACGAGCGGCTAAAGTATCTGGTTCGCGATTTGGTTATTTAAAAAATCAGGGGGCGATGCTCGAATTTGCGCTTATTAAATTCACTTTTGACAAGCTAATTAAAAAAGGGTTCAAACCAATCATTCCACCGGTAATGGTTAAAGATGAGATTATGCAAGATACCGGCCACTTAATGCCCGATGAAGAAAGTGAACGCTACTTTTATCCTGAAGATAAATTATATTTAGTCGGCACCTCTGAACAATCAGTAGTACCCATGCATAAAGATGAAGTTTTTAACGAGAAGGACCTGCCGCTTCGCTACGTTGCTTTTTCTACTTGTTTCCGCCGTGAAGCCGGCTCTTACGGCAAGGATGTTAAGGGAATTTTGCGCGTGCACCAATTTGATAAGGTTGAGATGATTTCATTTACACGGCCTGAAGACTCGGATCGCGAACATGAATTTTTATTTTCACTTGAGAAAGAGCTAATGAAAGATTTAAAACTGCCGCACAGACTAGTCAAAATGTGCACAGGCGATTTAGGCGCGACAGCCGCGCGTAAATACGATATCGAGACTTGGTTGCCGTCACAAAATACCTATCGTGAGACTCATTCAACCTCAAACTGCACAGATTTCCAAGCGCGCAGATTGAATATTCGCTTACGTCGCGGCGGTAAAATAGAGTTCGTGCACACCTTAAATGGCACAGCCATTGCCACCGGCCGCATGCTAATCGCAATTTTGGAAAACTGCCAAAAGAAAGACGGATCAGTAGAGATTCCCAGGATTTTACAGAAATACTGCGGATTTAAAAAAATTGTATCTTTACCTCGCAAATAAATATAAATTTAGACACAAATTTCGCGAATATTTATTTTTCAAAGGTCCGCTTTTGTATTTATGAAAGCTTGGGTTGAGATTTCAAAACAAAACTTATTTCATAATCTTCGTGAGATAATTAAGAATATAAAACCAGAAACTCGTTTCATGGCGATTTTAAAATCAAATGCCTACGGCCATGGCCTTCGAGAAATATCAAAATTACTCATTCAAAATCTTGAATCTGAAGCCTTAAATCTAAAATCTAGACTCTGGTTTGGCGTTGACTCTGTTGACGAAGCGCGAGTTTTACAAAAAATTCCCGGCGCAAAACAAATCCCAACCTTAATCTTGGGTTACACGCACCACAAGGAATTAAAAAATTTACCGCAAAATACACGCCTAACAATTTATAATCCTGAAACGGTGAAGGCCCTATCAGTAATAAATAAACATTTTAAAGTCCATATTAAAATTGAAACCGGCACACAAAGACAGGGGATTGGAATAAAGGTTATACCAAGATTTTTACAAGAAATAAAAAAATATAAAGATATTGAGGTAGAGGGAATTTCCAGTCATTTTGCCGAGGCAGAGGATTTATCTTCAGTTTTTACAAGAAGACAGCATAAGATCTTTTGCGACGCAGCCGTTTTGGCAGAAAAAATTTTGAAGAAAAAGCTCATAAAACATATTGCCTGTAGCGCGGCCGCGAGTCATTTTCCGCCAAGCCAATGTGATCTGGTTAGAGTTGGAATAAATTTATATGGACTCCAATCAATTAACGCAAGAACAAAAGAACCAGAAAATAAGAAAATAAAATTGTTGGATTTAAAACCAATGTTGAGGTGGAAAACAATAGTAGCACAGGTTAAGGATGTTAAAAAAAGAACGCCAATTGGTTATGGACGAAGTGAATTAATGCCTTATAACGGCCAAATTGCGATTCTACCTGTTGGTTACTGGGATGGCTATGACCGACGACTCTCCGGCGCTAGCGAAATTATAATCGGCGGCAGGCGATGCCGAATCATCGGCAGAGTTTGTATGAACATGAGTATGGCGCTTCTGCCGCCTAAACTTAGGGCCGAGCCTGAAGATGAGGTCGTTTTAATCGGAAAACAAGGCCGGGAAGAAATAAGCGCTGATGAGCTTGCTCATCAGCTAGGGACAATAAATTATGAGGTTGTGACAAAAATTAACCCATTAATCTCTAGAATCATAAAACCGTGAAGACGTTGCAATAAAACAAGGGTAAGCGTGCTTTAATGTTTTCATGCTTTAATGCTTTTATGAAAAGAGGGTGGCTTGGTCGAGATTTTCACCACAAACAATTGCAAAATCCTTTTGGCCGAGTTGAGTACTACAGAACAAAAACTACCGGCCGGGGACAGGCCGCGAGAATCTTATTGCTTATCAGCGCCTTAGGGTGGGGTTATTTTTTATTTTTTTCATCGTTATTTAAAATAGACAATATCATCATCAGTAATTTAGAAAAAATTGATAAGCGGGAGGTTGCTAACTTGATTTGGAATGAGCTAGAAAAATACAGATTTTTATTTTTACCGCAAAATAATATCAATGTTTTTAATGCCAGAGAATTTATTCAAAAATTTAATGAGAAATATTTTGTCGAGGAAATACGTATAGAAAAAATTTATCCAAAAACCATAAATATTTTCATCAAAGAAAAACGACCAAAAGCTTTAATCTTAAACAACCGGAAAGATTTTTATGTTGACGAGATGGCGCGTATAATTGAAATCTACGCCCACGCGGAATTTGTCTCATCAACAACACGAGCCGAGCATTTAACCATGCATCAGGGCGAATCCTTGCCAATTTTTTTATCTAGTACAGAAAATGATTTAAATATACGCAGCGCTATTTTGCCTAAAACGATATTTGATAATTTATTCTTTATTAAAGGCGAGGTTTTGAAAAAAACTAATTTAGTGATTAAATATACAGTGTACGATCCGGGCGAATTAGTGAAAATAATTGTTAAGACCGGGGATGGGTTTGAAATTTATTTTGATACTGAAGACGCAGGCAAGCAGCTTGATAAACTTGTGGCATTTTTACAAACAAAAACCGAAATAGATCGGAAAAAAATACAATATGTAGATTTGAGATTCGGCGACCGGATATATGTTAAATAAAATAACGCGTTAACGAATTAACGAATTAACAGGTTAATGGAGTCCGAATACAAAAAATGAAATTACTTGATTACTATAAAAAATATAAACCGCCGTTTTTGGCTGTGGACGCGGTTGTCTTAAACAACAAAGGCGAGGTTTTATTAATGAAAAGAAAAATTGAGCCTTTTAAAGGCCTTTGGGGGATTCCGGGCGGACATGTTGAACATGGAGAAAGGGTAGAAAAGGCGGTTTTGCGCGAAATTAGGGAAGAGACCGGGCTCAAATGTAAAATTGTCAAATTATTAGGCGTTTATTCAGGCCCTAAACGCGATCCGCGTTATCATGCTGTGAGCGTAGCTTATCTTTTAAAAATTATCAGCGGAAAATTACACAACTCTTTTGAAAGCAGTGAACAAAAATTCTTCAATTTAAGCAAATTACCTGCTAATCTCGGGTTTGACCACGAACAAATATTAAATGATTATCTAAAAGAGTCGCAAAACATATATTGGGCGACGCTAAATAAAGCAAAAAAATAATACTATAGGACTATTCCCTATTGAAATAGGTGTTAAAAATTTATTAAATAATCTAACGGATTAACCGGCACACCGTTTTTTCTAACTTCAAAATGCAGATGAGGTCCAGTGGTAAAACGGCCGGCTCCGGGTGTTCCCGGCATGCCACCAGAATAACCAATTAAGTCGCCTCGGGCCACTTCTTGGCCGACGCTAACGAGAATTTGAGATAAATGCATGTAAACGGTGGTAATGCTTGAAGCGTGGGCAATGTAAACAATATTTCCGCCATATCTTGATTCACGCACGAGCTTGACGACAATGCCTGGCGCGGCCGCCTTGACTGATAAGCCGTTTGATGGTTTGTCGTTCAACAATGTTCTAATATCAATACCGGTATGCTCAAAAAAGTTTCGAAAAGGGTAATCAGGGTCCATGAAACTGGTAACAATTCCTTGATTTAGCACTGGCCAAGATAAAATAATGTTTCCAGAAAAAGCAAATTTATCTGAAGTGTTTAATTTCTCCTGAATTTTAGTTTGTAGGGTAAAGACCTCGCTATCAATAGCATCTCTTTGACGCAAAATTTCATCCAACTCTCCGGCTAATTTTTTAGCGCTTTGAATTGCCGCTTCTACCAACACTTCTTTAGCGGTTTGCGCTTCGCGTAAAACTACTTTCTTACCGCCAAGCGATTCATGAGCTGCTTCAAGATTCTGTTTATTAATTTCAATGGATATTTTTCGTTCTTCTATGGCTTCCTGAAGTTCGTGTAAACCATTAATCTCTTTACCCAATCCCCTGCTTAGATTTTCAAGCAAAGCAATTTCATGAAAAAAATCAGAAAAATTGTTATTCAAAAGCAAAATTTCCAAATAATTTGTGTTTGATGTTTTATATAATTTTCGTAAAAGGCCGGCTAGTAAATTTTTCTGTTCAACAATTCTTTTATTCTTGTCTTTTAAATCAAGTTCCAATGTTTCCATCTCAAGCTCACGCGTTTCTATATTTTTTTCCACCGCTCTGATGTCGAGCTCAACCTGATAAACGCGGCCGGAAATAATCTGAATTTGGTTCTCAAGCGTTCGGGCTTCCTGCTTTTTTTTACTAATATCTTTTTTTACTTCTTCAATCTTTTTATTGAGCTCGCTAATTTCTTGTTTTTTTTGCACAATCTCATCATTTATTTTTAAAACTTCGTCACGGATATCATTATTAACCGCAAAAGTAGGCGCGAGGCTAAATCCTAAAAAAATAATAATGACGAAAGTAAAAATTACTGTTTTATTTTTCATGTATCGGCAATCGTTAAGCTGTCTCTTATACACATCTCCGAGCCCACGAGACTAGGCATGATATC
>CAZVIU010000020.1:0-14734 GCA_964626935.1 uncultured Gammaproteobacteria bacterium | reverse complement strand
AGTTATTGGAGCAACAACACCATCTGAATATGAAAAGTTAATTAAACCAGAAGACGCTCTTGAACGGCGTTTTCAACCGGTGCAAGTTCTTGAGCCCTCGGTTAAAGAAACCTTAGAAATTATGAAAGGCATACGTAAAGTCTATGAAGATTACCATGGCGTAGTTATCCCAGATGAAGTGCTCGAGGCGGCCGTGCGTTGGGGAGCAAAATATATTAAGGAGAGAAATCTGCCAGATAAAGCCATAGATTTAATTGATGAGGCTGGCGCAAAAGTAAAAATAGAAGAAGTAGCCGAGCATAAACATGCTGTTGGAGTTTTACATGCAGCTGCGCGACACGCGGCATCTAAAGCTCTAGGCGCTGGGGCACGTCCGCTCATGACTCTTGATGATATTCGTGAAATAGTTGCCGACTGGGCGGGAATCGGTAAAGAAGTCATTCATTAGTCATTAAGTTATTTAGTCATTAAGTAATTACCTTGAATTACGAAATGCAAGTTCGTAAAAAATTAACAAACAAATTCGGATAACACAAAATTAGCTTGGGTCCTCCAAATTTGTTTGTTAATGTAGGTTGGTGAATATTTTTCTTTCACAATTAAATAATTTGATAAGCCAGCAGGCTGTAGATATAGTTAGCTGTCGTACTAGAATTACTCAATCCTTAATGTCTGTTCGTATTCTTCATATCTCTTCTTTAATGTATCTTCTAATTCTTCAAGATTTTCGTCTGGATCAAACTCGCCAACATCTAATTTTTCTTGCAAGAACTGCTCAACTAAACCATCCCACTCCTCACGAGAAGAAATACCATCACTTTCCGCCCGGGCGCTGATTTCACGAAATAATCCTTCTTCAGTATAAAGTAAGTTTTTTACCATGTAATTGAGTTATTGGGCCACTAAGTCACTGGTCATTAAGTTATCGTTAATTCAATCACTCAATGACTTAATAACTTAATTACTAATGGCTAAACAATGAGCGGCAGTTTGGCCAACTTATACGGCTTGCCGGTAATAATTTGCTCTATCCTAAATGTACCATGAGTTGGCGCTTCAATAAAACCGTTCCAAGCCATGCGCGCTAAACCACCAGAATTAATCCAATCAAAAAGCCATTCGTCAGTATAGCGCGGATCATTTTGAGTCACGCCGCCGCCAACAGTTTTAAGCCAAATGCGATTAAATTCCTCTTGCGAACCTATGGGCGGCGCCATAATTATTGGCAAGCCCAAACCAGTGTAAAAAGACATTTCTGAAGGTTTGGTCCAAAGAATATCAGCTGTATGTAAGATATTGCTTAGGGTTTTAAAATATTCCCACTTGTTAGCATGATAGACAACATTAACAAATTTCCCCAAGAATTTAGTTAGGCGCAACGAACGAACTTCGGCATTAAAAAAATTAGCCACTTCGCGCCGCGCGCCAGCAACTAAAATTAAATTGATTTTTTCTTGTCTAATTTTTCCAGCCAAACTTTTTAAAATTTCAATACCTAAATTTCTTTGCGCGCCCGCGCCGCCAACAGCAAAAACCAAAGTTAGTGGATGATTTTTAACAAAACATTTAAACATGTTTACGCCAAAATTTTCTTTTAGCGTGCTTTGGTACTTGTTGCGGAAAATGCCACTAGGGTCAAGATTACAAAGTCGCGGCGGCAAATCGTGCCTAATCACGCCTGCTTCTGGTCCGCCAGTCAATTCTTTAGGTAAAGGAAAACCAGTTAAGAAAATGTTTTCTTCGCGCACGCCATAAAGTTTTAGTCGTTCAACTACTCGGCCGTTAGGCGCGAAATATTTTATGCGGCTGGCTTTGGGGTCGCGCGCCACCCAAGCCCGTGAACAATCAGCATCAGTAACTACACAATAAATATCTTCCGGGTATTCAAAATATTCAGCGGCAAAAGCTGGCGTAAAAAAGGTGCAGATCATAGGCAAGGGTTTGGCGCGTAAACGTTCAATTAAATCACGTTGAAAATCATGCTTTTGAATTGAGTGATAAATTTGTTTGACTTGGGGTGTTGGCTGAGAGAGGTCGCGACGCGGATAAAATGGCGGTATGGTCTGACTGCGGTCAATAACTTCAAAAATTAGTTCGCCAATAACCGGCGTTGCTTGCAAGCGCGAAATAGCCTCATAAAATTTACGCACTTTTGTCCAAAGCGCTTTGTCTTTTTTTGGAATGCCGGCATAATTATTAGCAATGGTCACTCCCTCGTGATCATGAGCCAAGTGCCGCAAGGCATAAGCCGCGCGCTGGTGTCCGTAGCCCATATCCACAGAAACGATGTAAGCTTTGGTAGTCATAAGAGGTCTATATATTATAACAAAAAATATGTAAATATAGAAACAAGAAAACAAAAGAACCCCTTTATAGGAGTTCGTAGCAATGACTCAAAGAAACAAGAGAAACAGTGCCACCTAACTTAATCATTAGCTGCGTTGTGCTGGAACTGGTGTACGAGAATGCGCGTAAGCAATATTGCCGCAGAATCTCTTATTAGGGCAGTCTACAAAAAATATCTTTTTTTCACTATCCCAGCACGCGCCAGATTCGGCAGTTACACGAAATTCGTTGCCACACTTTTCACAATAACCTGTGGCGTCTAAAAATGACGGCGTCAAAGTTCGTTCTTCTCGCGCTCGGAATCTAGTTGTTCCAGTACGCCGGCTATCATCATGTCTATCACGTTTGTCTCGCCCCATTTACCCTCCTCAATAAGAGGATATCAAAAAAGCTATTCCAAGTCAAGCCCGTGGTCGTCGAAAACGCCAAATAAAATAACCCCATATAATTATTACTACATTTGCGATGAATAGAACAACCAAAATTTTCTTTAATTGAGCAATCTCAACCCCGAGAACTCGAATACGCTCCTCTACTATATTGGGCGAAATAGGTGGTGCTTCAATCTTTTTCTCCACCCCTACCTCGGTTATAGGTGGAGATAATTCTTGAGATGTAGTTGTTGTCGGTTTGGGTAAAGCTGGTACGGGCACCGGCTCTTTCGCCGGAACTTCTTTTGGTTTTATAAAATTCCAAAGAGCCCCGATGGCCTCAATAAATATATCAGTTCCACTTCCGTCTGCCAGTAATATTCTGCCAGTTGTAAATTCCATTTTTCCATTACTTGCTGTTTTTGGGACGAACACTATGCTTATAATCTGCCCGCTAGATCCTGAGTAAGCTGTGGGGCTTCCACCCGCAAAACTTATAAGACCTTTTTTATTATCAAAAGTTGGCTCCACTGGCCAGAGAGAAAAAATTGATCCTGTTTTAGAAATTGAAACTACTTCTAAAGTATCTTCTGAAAAATCAACTATGCCCTCGGCAGCATTTATGGCATTGCCATTACTATTTAATCTAGCTACGGCACTGATATTTTTACCAACCATAAATTCGCCCTTAGTCGGTACAATATAAAAATTTGCCCCGGTTGCTTTAGCTTCTCCAGAAAACAACGAAAATACTATTAAAAATCCGATCGTAACTAATTTTATATTTGTTGACCTTTTTAACATAACCAATCCTATTTATTTGGTCGCGTCCTTCTTTTATAAACGATCCAGACAACTGTTATTATCAAAATCGCTACAATAATGATTTTTACTGCTGTCTGCTTTTTCGAAGTAGCCACTACTTCTGCTTTACTTGTGATTTCATTACCGGCGCGATCAACAGCCTTAACTTGAACAACTATTTTTCCTTCCTGATTCTGCAGAACTTCTGGACTGGCCGCAATTTTCCAATCGCCGATCTTTCCGTTAACAATTTCTCTTATTTCATAATGTGAAATTCCAGACTGATTATCTATTGTGCCAAAAATAACAAAATATTGGCCGTTAAACGCTGACCTGGTTTTAGTAATAACCAGGTTAAATGATTCTGGGGGTATACTATCTGGTTGCGATATTAAATCTTGTGCTTCATAGCCGACCGGGGCTTTGATTATTTTTAAAACCGCCCCGCTTCGCTCGAGCTTAGCCTCGGTCCCTTTCCCGTCATTTAAAAGCACGCGCGAGTCCTCTCCAAAAACAAGATTGGTCTCCCCGAAACTTTTAGCTCTAAAATTAATTATACCAACAAGCTCATTACCAATAAATCCCGGCGTCGGCAAGCCACCGATGATTGTGGCCAGTCCGATTCTGTTTTCAAGCACCAACTCGCGAGGCCAGAGATTAAACAAAGATTTGGATCTATCAATAGACAAAATTTCTAAAAATTCTGGAGAAAAGTTAATGTCTATTTGTGCCGCGTTAATTGTTTCATTATCGCTATTTAAATAAATGGCTATGCCCAAAGAATCTCCTTGGTATAGGGGTCTATCCGGCGGCGTAAAATAAAGATCCGCGGCCAATGTTTTCTGCGAAAAGCCTAAAAATAAACCCAAGGCAAAAAAAATTAAAATAAATAGTTTTTTATATTGCATTGAAAAGATAGATTAACTTAATTTTGGTCCTAACCAGTCCACCAATAAAGCATAATACTGAAATCAATAAGATCAATTCGCAAATCTCCGTTAATGTCAGCTTCTTTTCTTTTCGGGATTCCCCAGTTGTAAAGCAAGATGCTAAAATCAACTAAATCTACCCGGCCGTCACCACTAAAATCAGCAATTCTTTTAGTGATAGGTCTGCCAACTTTTCCTATAATTGTAAACAGGGTCAAATGAGTTATTGATCCGCTCACAATATTTTGTTCCGTATCTACCGCGCTTCCGAAAATCGGTTCCCATTTATTTAAAGTCGGATTGATAGAATAGAGTTTAAAGGCTTGCTCATCAAAATCTGCAGCTTGCGCATCAGTATAGTGTAATGACAGAAAGGCAGAATTATCAAACTGTTTTACATCCCGATTGTCTAAATCTTTAACTAAAATACTGTAAATTCTATCCCCGACAATATCTAATGAAGGTGGCGGTGGCGTAATGGAAGTAGCTGTCCGGCGCAATATCGTTGTAATGTTAAAAGTAACAGTTGATTTTAAAAAGTTTGGTTGCAGCGTTAAAGTCATGGAGCTGCCATCAATATTTTTCTGCTTTATCGTTTGGCCGGTTAAAGGAGAAACTAAGATAGATTCTGGTAGACCTATATCTATTTTTGGCGGAGTCGGAGCGCCTCCACCACCCCCGCTTGAAAATATTGATGTGGGGGTTGGTTGTGTCGGAGTTGGAGTTGTAGTCGGTTGGCCAAATATGCTAAACACACTTAAATGAGTAACTGATATAGAAATACGATTTTCAGCTGGGTGAACTGTACTGCCGCTAACCTCGCTCCAACCAGAGCTAGCCAATGTATAAACTTTAAGCGTGTTTTCGTCTAAGTTATAAATATCAAAATCAAGGTAGAAAAAGTCAAAAGTAACTGATTTATTAAAGGTAGTTATCTGACTTTGATCAGCCTCTCTAATTAACTTAATGTCGTAAATTTTACCAACAGCGCTAAAGGTTGCGGGGGCAGCATGTTGAGTAAGGGGGTAGTCTTCTTTTTTGTATGCATCCACGCGTAGACTTACGTTGTCAGAAAAATCCACAAACCCTGCCGGGTAAAAAATATTAAGCTGGCTATTATCTGAAGATTTAAAAATTGTTGTAGTGGCTGCGGATGGAGAAAAACTTAGTGTTGAGCTGGCAAAACTAATTTTTTCAGCAGTAACCGAAACCGGCCCAACAATAGCAACCATAGTTTCGGCTAAATCAAGCAGGGCGTCGTCGCTTTCCGTTGTTTTAAGATAAATTCTGTAAGTACCAATTCTTGCCGGACTAATTAAACGTTTATCACCAATAGCGTTAAAACCAGCCTTTGTACCAATAGTGATGGTCATTTGACTGCCTTCGGAAATACTATTGGCATTGTTAAGAGTAAAAACAATTCTGCTATCAGTACTAGTATTTACAATACTAACTCCGATGGGGCTGTTGTTACCGTTGCCCGGGGATGCGGCTAATGAACGATTGAATCCATTAACAGCAAGATCAACATCTGTATGATCCAGTCCTGCAGGAATTGAAAAAGCTCCACCCTCAAAAAAAATTGTTATTTTACCCGAAACCGGAATAGGGCTAACTGTGGTAAATCTGATGGTGTGATTTGCTTCTGCGCCGGGCGTTGAATTATCTATAAAATTACTTACAAAACGCAACTGATTTGCCCAGGCTTCGGGAATATTAATTAAAAAAACATATAAAATTAAACTTAATGTGTGTGCCGCTAATCTCATAATCAACAGACCCTAAGACTCTTGTCCTTTTTGTGGCCAATTACGATAAAAAGTTTGTTTTGCTAAAAAATCTAAAGCTCTTTTATGATCAAAATAAAAATTTAAAATCACTAAACCTAGTACAAGAATTATCCCCCCGACCAATAAACGCTCTATTAAATTAAAAGAGTTATATTGTTGTTTAAGTTCCAGTTCTCTTTGTTCAAGCAAGCGCTCCTTATCAACTAAAGCAAGTTCTTTATTTTTAAGTTGGGAGACTGTTCGATTGATTGGGTTTTCCTTGATAGAAGCTGAGGCGCCAATATTAACAGTGCCGGCCTCCACTCGTCCAATAAATAATTCAATTAGATATTCCTTCTCTTCTGATGTTTTCACAATCCTTAACTCTTGACCAAGTTTTATCAATGGATCAGTTCTTGACTTTAGGCTCGTCTGCCAGTCAGGCAAAAAAAAGATAAAAGCTAAAACAAAAATTACTAGGGCAACAAATCCAAGGGTAGCTGCAGGATGACTAATTTTTTGCATGGGGGTTAGAGAATGAACTTTGTTAGGCCAAAAATAAAAATAAAATTATTAACAACAACATGCTAAAAATCAGAAGAACTAAAATTAATAATGTTAACTTAGTAATTGGCGAGTTTTTTTTCAACAGCACATCCTTTATTTCCAAGCTCCCCTTCACCCCCCCCACTCGTTCTTCTATTGATTGACTAAGCTCGTGAAGCCTTCTTTTTATATGTATTCTAACAAATAGAAAGATAGAAAGTACCATGACAATAATCGCGCCCAGAAAAGGTAAAATAATTTTTAACGGCAATACCCAAAAAGATGTATTACCTGTTAATGATTTTTTACTTTCTTCGCCATAAACTAAACTTAGAGCGGCTTGATAACGGCCAAATACTAAACCTTCGCCCTCCCAAGAACTTACTAACTTACGTTTTGACTTTGGTAATATTACCAAGCCGCTTTTATTAACATCAGCTGTAGTGATCTTTTTACCAAAAAGGTCGGTTATTTGGATAATACCAAAGGGTCTAACAACAACATTGCCCATGTTATCCACCACACTATTAAAAACTACCTTTGGTTTGTTATAAATGGAGCGGTTAGTTGAAAATTCGCGAAGCTGCGCGTCTTCTATAATATTGCCCGGCACTCGAATGCTTATAATTGTACCCACCATATACCCAACCGTGCTGATAGTCTCTTTAATTTCCTCCGATATTGATGGTTGTAAGGAAACAAAAATAGCGCCAAAGTGAGATCCTGGACTGGCCTCTTTAGGAACAGAGATAGTAAACGATATTTCTTTAGTCTGACCAGTCTCTACTGTTATTGACTCTCTGGGAATTTTTATCCATGAACTAATTTCAAATTCAGTTTCTTCTTCGGTATAAAAAGCGCTTTCGCCTGATACTTTTAAATTACGTTTAGTAATATAGTATATTTGGGTGGCTGATTCCTGGTTGGTAATACTTAGTGATGCAGAAAATATTTCACCAGGCGCAAGACCGCGTTCAATAATGGCCGGAGAAATTCTTATTGACGGCTGCTGAGCGCTCGCAGACAAAACTGGAAATACTATAGCTAATATTAAAAAAATAAAAAGGTGTCTAATATGTACTGATGCTTGCATATATTTTATATTGATATATTTAAGATTCTTCTACGCGCCTCTAACTAAGAAATAATAACATATAGTAGTTAAAAATGCAACCCAAAAACCCCTTAGCGGGGTTTTTGGGTTGCTAAACCTAATTTTATTTTAGGTTCAAGCTTAGAATATCGGCGTAGCAACAAATGTTAGGTTCTGCCTATATAAACCTGCTTCCTGTAAGGCAGATGTTTCAATTTTATAACTAACATTAGAAAAACCAGTATTTGGTGTATCGGCATTAGCTGGACCCGTGTGACAAAAGACAAGTGTCGGCGTGCTAGTTACTCCAATATTGGTATACAAATTCGTTGAATAACTATCAGTACTACCATCGCAACTTGTTGCGCCAGTCAAATCGCTATTAAGGGTGGCATCACTGCTGGCAACGCCCATATGACCCCAAGTATTTTCATTAGTTACAGTAGCCGTGGGTGATGTCCAGACCACTGGAGTATCACCTTGAGCAGTGCCATCCTTAAATATATCGATATCAGCGCCTGTATTATTTGCAAGATTGCCATCACGTGCTACAGAAACAAGAAATCCGTTACTAGCATTAGTAGCCACAGTCATAGCCTGACAAGCCACCTTAGCTGATCCGGGTGAAAGCACCCCCCAAGGAATAGTGGTGCTAGTGGTTGTAATATCAGACGAAGTTCCGTCGTTAGCACAAGTAGTTGAGCCGCTTGCAACCCCAGCTAAACCAAAAGAAAAGGTAGAACTTACGCTAGCACTTACATCAACATCGTCAATAGCCACTGTCATAAATTCGGATTGATCAGTTATAGTGCCGCCACTTGGTAGAGTGAGTAGAGTGACTGTATGACGATATGCGCCTGCCGCAGACGGATTAGCGTACTTACTTGAACCAGTAGCTTGAGCCGTGGCATTAGCGCCAATTTCAACTTTTAATACAGTATTAGCAGCAGTTAGGACAGAGCTACTACAGTTTTGCAAACGAACCCCGCTACCATTACTGTTACCAATCACTGTTACAAGAAATTGAAATGCGGCTGTACAGGTTGTGCCTACATTCACATCAGTGAATGTACCAGTCCGTGAGGTTGATGTAGCGACATCTATATCGTCGATCACTACAGCAGTACTCGTAGTGTAGTTTGAGTTTAGCAGAATATCAATCGTGGCACTATTGGCCATCGCACTTGCTAACTTAAAATAAAATGTGTGATCAGCTGTAACGCTTAGGTCAGTATCTGTAACAATATTCGTAGCCTCTACAAATGAGGCTGCCTTAGCAGCGCTTGTTCTAAGATAAGTGGTTAAACCCAAAAACCAAGACAAAATACTTACCAATAATATAGCTGTAACTAAAGTATAAACTTCTTTCCATCTCGCAATGTGTGTTTTAGGCATAAATATTAAACATACATAAAAAATAAAAAATAGTTGTTTTTTGTTTAACAATGCAACTATATTTTTACGGTCATTCTCTCGACCTTTACTGCTAATAAAATAGCAGTGATTAGACCTACATATAAATTTTATCTTAATTAAAGTATCAAGACCATCATACAAAAATTAGCTTTATTTTTTGGTTATCCACAGGCTATATTCAAATTTAATAAAGTTCTAAAAAGTTTTCCACAGCTAAAAATTTTACTTTTTCAACGTCTTTCTATTCTTATTTTGATAAACTTTTTTGTCTATTATTTTTGAATAAAATTCTCGCCATAAAATTTCGGTATATTTTTTTACATAGATCCTCAAGCCCAAAAATAAAAAAAGACACAAGATAATAATACCTAGAAACAAAAATGAAGTTTGCTCGGAAATAAATGATACTAAAAAAGTTTTACGCGTGATGACTTTATCAGATTTATCAAAACTTAAATTTAATGTGGCTCTATACAATCCGCTCGGGAGATTTTTAAACTGATTTGATGGCGAAATAATCGATTCTCTCGTGGTTTTTTGAGCCACCCAACCAGCTTCATTGTTGTCCGGGAAATCAATCTCCCCCACTCTTTTGCCCCAAAAATTAAAAATATTGATTGATCCTCTTGGCTGAAGATGTGTATTTCCCGAGTTTTTAAAAACCAATTGAAAATCTGGTAGATTTCCAAAAAAGATTTTTTTGATTGGACGAAATTTTTTAACAACGCCATTTTCGTTAACCCGCCCTTCTATATTGATAGATATGAGAGATGCAACCATTGTAGCTGCGTCACTTAACTTAGCTTCGCCGGAGTTGCTGTCAAATGATCGTTGGTTTACTAATATAGCCGCCTGATGTCCTCCAGGCGGAGCGTCGAGAGGAACGTTAATGGAAAACTGGATATCAAAACTTTTGGCACGCGGAATAAAAATTTCTTTTTCCTTAACTTCAATCCAGTTAGCCAGAGAATTATTAAGTTCTGCAGGATTATTTAAAATTGGTATGAATCTCTCACCCTTCTTTGTTTTAAAATTAATAACCGTTAGGTACAAATTTACATCATAAGGGTTCGTATTTACGATTTTTAGTGAGCTGGACCAACTATCTTCGGGAGATAAATTTAAATTAAATGTGGCTGGCGTAATTGTAATGCCATATGTTTCTTGCGCCTGTGCGATTATTGACCAACAACTAAATAAAATTATAATTACCAAAAGATAATCAAAAATTTTCAAGGCCTTCATATAAGCTAGTTTTGCTATTGTGTACTTTTTTTGATTTTGTCAGTAATTTTGGGGTCCAGGTCTATGGCGCGCTCAAGGGCTTTTCTGGCTTCTCCCGTTTCACCTATCTTGGCATAGGCTTTTGATAACATCACATAAAGATCCGCTCTCTTTGCCCTGCTTAAGGCCACCTGTAACAGTTCAACCACTCTTTGACTATGCCCCGCTTGATCAGCCACCCTGGCCATAAGCAAAATTTCGTTTAAGGTTCTCCACCTGAAACCCTTGGCTAGCGCTTCTTCCATATATTCAAGCACTTTTTCTTTTTTATTGCTGGTCGTATCCTCAAGTAGACCAAGATACCAGTACGTTTCACTAGCGCCAGGGCTAAACTTAACAACTTTATGTAAAATCTTCCGTGCTCCTTCATATTCTGCTTTAGCCATTTTTATTCTAAACCAAAGATAATATACTTGTTGACGCGCTGGTGAAAGCAACACAGCCCTTTCTATAACCTGATCAGCTCGAGTTAAATATTCTGGGTCTACTTGTCCAATAACAACATAAAATTGACTAAGGGTCATCAGGGTTAATACATCATTAGGGTGAGCGCGTAAAAGATCCTCAAGCATTTGGATCATCTCGCGAAGCCGGTTCTCATTAGCCTTAGCAAATTCTTGGGATATAAATAGTTGATCATGGATTTTTCGACTAAATAAACTTTGAATGTCATCTCTATATGGAGATTTAATTAAGGCCGCTTTTTGATATAAACCAAAGCCCTCTTCGAAATTTTTGGACATTTTAATTTCCGCATCAACAGTTGCTTTTGCCCCCATTAACGGCTTCACATTGAATAAATAAATAGGGTAGGAGACGCTAACAAAAAAAAGTAACGTGAGAAGATAATATGCGGGGCCCAACTGTCTTTCTCGTTCAATAACTAAAGTGTGATCTTTTCTGGCAATCTGATAATTTGATTGCAGCCACCCCAAAACTAAATAGAAGAGAAGAAATGATGTTGGCTGATCAAAAGCAAACAAATTTTGAATAAAATATGCAGATAATAATCCGATTAAAAGTATTAACTCATGCCCGCGCATCTCTCTTTTTTTAAAATGTATCCAAGAATAAATAATAACTGAAAAGAAAATAGCCAAGTAAGCAACTACCCCTAACAAACCTCTGGTAGCTAATACTTCAAGAACTACATTATGCGGACGGTCAAACCAGGTTTCATAATAACCACCCTTTTCTAAGAATCTGGGGTCAAGATATTTATTAAAAGCGTAATAAAAATTCTCTGGCCCCCAACCAAAAACTGGTTTTTCCTTAATGCTTTGAAGGGCTATTTTCCAAGCCATGAGCCGCGTTGAAGCCGTATCTCTACTTATATCAGTGTTGATTAACGGACCAACCATTGGCAGGCTTTTTACAACAGGGTGAGCGCGCAGTTTAACGATAACTGCCCCTAACAGTAAAAACCCAATTAGTCCTAAAAACATCATTATTTTTACTTTTTTACTTTTGGCTGTGAGTACAGACAACAATGCTGTAACCAGTATACCAACCAAAAATCCTAGATAACCGCCTCGCGTGCCAGACAAGTAAAGCGCCATAAAATTTAAAAATATGGCAGCCCCTAAAAATAATTTTTTAAGAATTGTTTTAGTATGAACACGATCAACTAATAACAGCAGTCCTATAAAGATATGAAAAATTGAATATGTTGCTATATAAATAAAGTTTCCCAAAGTGCCCCAAACCCTTCCACCGCCCCTAGCAAATAATAAATTTACAGAACTATATTGAACTATGCTGAAGATGGCTTCTGCTGTTGATACAACGAGCGCGAATATTAAATATCGATGCCAATCATCTCTAGACCCTAACATGCTGCCGAGAATCAAAAAGAAGACAAAAAAATGCAACTGTGTAAATATTCCGCTTAACCGTTCATAATTACCCCAAAAGCTTCGTTCTAGATCAACGCCCAAAATCGTTGATAAAATCCCGCTTAATACATAAATACTTACAACAATCAGCAGCCAGCTTCTTCGCGGTCTCACGCTCTTATCAATTAACATCAAAATTATGTAGGCAACAAATATTAACTCAATAATTATCTGAAAAACAAAAATTTTTCCAGTAATAAATGGATAAAGCAATCTTTTATAATAAAAAAATGGCATGAGTAAGACTACATAGAGCCCTGTCATTACAAACCTGCGTAAATATGTTTTAAGTATCTCTACAGACATAAATCATTATCTTGTTCTAAACAATAAAAATACAACGATAATTACTGAGGTTAAGGTTGTGCCTAAAACGAACAAAAACCAGTTGGGGAGAAACCAAAAAAATATGGTATCTTGCAGCGTGCCTGACTGGTTATTGCCATATTCAAGATAAAGTCGAGCCTTTAATTTACCAAATTTATTTACATTGCTCCAACTATCCAGAAATATTAATGAGGTATTTGGCTCAAGCTCTTTTTTTTGGTCATTGGCAACAGTGGCCCCTAGCTCCATGCCACTCCTATTAAAAATCCTAATTTCTCCATGTGGAATTAAAGCACGATTGCCAACATTACTAATTTTATAAGAAAATGATATGGGAGACCTTGTGAAAAAAAATTTATCAGAAACAAATTTGTCTAACTGTAATTTCTCATTTATGTCATCTAAAACTTCAAGATTAATAGTAATATATGGCGCACTGAAAAGTTTGCTTTGCGCATCTTCCCGTGACGGCCCTTCGGCAAAAGCGATAAGCGCGTGGTAAACACCCGGCTTAGCTGTTAGATTAACATCGATCTCAAAATCAATTTTAGTTTCTTGTTTTCCGGGCTTGGCCTCAATTACCCCGCGATTAATGTTAATCCAATTAGCAAGTGAGGTGCTAAGATCAACGTCAGGAAGTGTTAAAAACTCTTGCCGACCCAGTAACGGATCAAAATTGTTAACAAATGTGTAAATGTTCATTTTATAATTAGCATCTGTTTTCAAAATAATAAACCCTTTCAATTGTTCCCGCGGATAGGCCGTTCTATCAATTATAAACGGTGAGACAATAATTGACCCGGCAGCATTAACTTCTTGCGGATAAAAATTAGATATCCAAAATAAGCAAATAATAAAACCGAGAATAGCTGTAGTTATTTTCATACATTAAAAAACTGGGGTAATTATATAAACTACCCTGCTTGTATAAATACCAGCGCTTTGTTTATTGGTTATTTGCATTTTAAATACTATATCTGTGATCTCACTAGTTACTGGGACTGAACTAAAGGCTATTTCTTTAGTAGTCGTTTCAAGTTTTGCATAAGTGTTATTGATAGCAAAACGGGTTGAGCCGCTATCCAAGGTGTCGTCCCCAGCATGATAACCATAAGCTCCACTAGCGCCATCTGGTATGGCCCAGGCTGTTGGCGAAGCATTGCTACCAGAGACCGATAAAATTTCTGATGAGTTTGAAGCAGTCAATCCCTGTCTTTGAAATAACAAAACTTGGTAGCCATTAGTGGCGTTGGTGCTGATAGTAATTCTTTGCGCGGCCTCTGTTTCTGCATCAGCAACTAAACTTCCAAAAGAAAGTTTAGTTGCTGTGGTAGTAACATCTGTGATAACACCTTCTGTGGTCGTACCAGAATCAAGACCGCTAATTGTAACAGTTAGTGTGCCGCTTTCAGTCACTAAACTTGGATAAGCCTCACCTTGATTAGCTGTAACGGCTTTACTATTTGTAACATCAAATGCGCGGAAAAAATATGTAGAACTAGTTTTAGCGCCTGAATTTTTAATGGTAAATTCAAATTCAACTGCTTTGTCAGCGCCTGGGTCAAATGTGCTAGTTGAGGTCGGCGCTTCATTGTGCGTACCACTTGTGTCTGAATCAGTTAAATTACGCGCTGCAATTGTAGCGTTGTCTGCTCCACCGCCATCAGCATAACACCAAGTAGAATTAGCAGTGCAACCACCTTGAAATACTACGTCAGTAGCATCAGAAAAATTAGTATATTGCGAATATTGTAATTTTAGTTTTATATCAATGCCAGACACGCCGGCCAAATCAAGAACAGTTAGACGCAATTTAATGATGTCGGTATTAGTCACGTTGGTCGGCGCAGTATTTTCAGCCGCAAGAGCTGAGGTTGGCGTTATATTAGTTTCATCACCGTACCAACGCCAATTTTGTGAACTCGGCGTATAAGTATCAAAATATAAAAACCCA
>CAZVIU010000019.1:0-14935 GCA_964626935.1 uncultured Gammaproteobacteria bacterium | reverse complement strand
CGGTTTAGTTGATAAGCCATTTACAACCACTTCTCGCGATTATCAGGTGGAAATTGTTGCTCAAGCTAAGATTGGCGCTGTTTCCGACATTGAAAAAGAATTGGTAATTTTGAGCAAGCTAAGACGAGCGCTTCTTTTAAGCGATGTCGCTCTGGGAGCAGAAGGCCGATACTATACATTTGAAGGCGTAACTTTGGGCAGTGGCCCACTACCGCCTAAGTCCGGGCAAACAACAAACTACAGAATTTTTTGGAAACTTTCTAACACTTTGCATGAGATCCAAGATATAAATGTTAGTGCGATTTTGCCAGCTGGAGTTCTGTTCACTGGCCGTACCAATGTCGGAGCTGGAGATTTACGTTATGACCAGGTAGCGCGTCAAGTTTCTTGGACGCTTAATCGTCTGCCGCTTTCTGTTGCTCATTTGGAAAGCTCGTTTGAAGTGAGCATTATACCAACTGAAACTGACCGCGGAAAAATTATCGCACTCCTTAACCCGATAACTTTCACTGCCCGTGACAAATTTAACGAAGGTATCATAACTTTGACCTCGGCCGAACCAATAACCACGAGTTTAGCTGGCGACGAGTTTGGAAAAGGTAAGGGCGTTGTGCAATAAATTGAGGTCGAACCTCGATGCACTCTGCAGGTCCGACGCGGGGGTCGGACCGAAAGAAGGAGGTTCGACCTCGAAATCATGAACACTATATCAGACTATAAAAAAATCCCGTTTTTGCGGGATTTATTTTATAGTCTCTTTTCTCCATTCGCTAGGCGTTGAAAAAATTACTCGCCTAAATCCAAGCTTGCGCAAGATGTGCAAGCAGTTTGGACACGGTCGGGAAAGCTTTTGCCGACCATGACTTTCAGCATAGATGACTAGCGTTGCTCCTCGAAGTCCGCGAATTTCAGTACCTTCAATAGCGTCAATCTCGGCATGCACTGAAAAAATATTCCCATTCCCCCAGCGGTAACCATTTTTGTAATTACAGCCGGTGGCAATAACTCTGCCGCCTTGAATGATTACTGCTCCATGTTGAAAAATCATATCGCTCTTCCGGGCAGTTGCTTTAGCTACGTCCTTAGCGTGTTCTTCTATACGCACCGTATCCTCCTAATCTAGTTTTGTTCCACTGAAGGTAAATTCTGTTACGCAAAACGGTTTATAGTCTTCACTAGGAGCGATAGCGAAATTCAAGACGAGCAGGCCAAGCTCCCCAAAAAGCAGATTACCAGATACAGCCGCCTTTATTTTGAGAGCAACAACGCTAGTAGAAGTGAGCAATCCATAGGTGCATTCAAAAACCATGCCGCTCTCGGGTTCATCTTCGCTAAAGTGGCAGGGGACAACCATTTCGTAATCAGTAAAGTAGAGGTAAAGATCATAAGGGTCATCTTCAAGTCCGTAGTCAAAGATCTCTACATTTCCTAGACTAATAGACAAACCCTCAACACAGTAAGCATTCTCTACTGTCCACTCGGTTTCGTAAGTGCCGTAAAAATCAGGATCACTAGCGCTAGCGGCGCAGGAGATTGTAAAAAGAGCAAGCACCGCGAGCCTTCTCATCTTGTCCTCCTTGGGGGTAGGATTCGAGTCCTGTTCTCCTAGATCGAGGTTTCTCGATTATAATAAGATAACACGGTAAACCAACCAAGTCAAGGGTGCCCCATAAAGCTGTCATGAAGCCGCCCTTGACATTATTGGGGGGGGGTGTAATGTACGGTTAGTTGCTTGGGAAACTTGGCAACTAGCCGAGGCAGTAAGAAGTCTTACTGTCTGCCAAGCCTTTAGTCTCTGAAGCTTGGAGGCGTAGGGGACTTGGGTCCATGAGGACGGCAAGTAGATATTTTTTTGGAGGAGAAATGAACCTTAACAAACAAAGTTGGTATGTACGATGGTTTTTTTGGTCATTGGATATTTTAGATAAGTTTGTTGGATGTGATACTTGGCGTTATCAAAAGGGCACGAATTTGTGTCATTTTATGCGAGTGATTCTTATTTACGCGCCATTGGTTTTGGTTTTGCATCTGGCGCTTTATGGCGCAGCCATTGGTGTTGTGACTGTATTGCCAGTTTATCTTTTTGGTTGGGGGTCTTATGGTAAGACTCTTGGATTTGTGGCTGCTGGTGTTTTTATTTGGTTTGTAACCCAGGCAATTTTGGAAAGACGAAAAATTACCGGGCAAGAGTCAATTGTGGCACAAAGTCCAAAAGTAGTTCAAGCCTCAAGCGCTGGGCCAACATTTTGGCAAGTTGTCGGCGAGTGGCTTAGGGCTAAAAAAGCCAAAGTTTGTCCGCTCATTGCTTTTAATGATTCTAAGGGGGTGACTAATGTCTAGTTTAATTCTGTCTGGCTGGAATTTTTTCCTTAGTATGTTAATGGTCGTGATTTTGGGTGTGGCCCAGTCCTTTGGTTCGTGGATATCAAAAGAAAACACTAGGATTGCCTCTGGCGTGACTTGTCGGTTTGCTGATGCAGAGGTGGTAGACAGGGGTGTTCAACTTAATCTTGATTGCGGCGGCAGAAAAGCCTATCTTTATGACAGTTCAGTTGTGGTGAATTATTTAAAAAATCCTGGACCGCTGACCTGCGTGCTTTATCAAAGCGGTCGAGCTAAATGTGTGCGCACCACTAATTAGTTTTGGTATATCAAACCTCCAGTCTCTGGGGGTTTTAAATTTGATTTTCGTGAATTATGAAATTCTTGCCTTTGCCGCGAATCGAACGCGGATCTTGGGCTTCGGAGGCCCGTATTCTATCCATTGAACTACAAAGGCACAATAAAAAGCGGGTATTTGGGTTGATCTACGGCCGCAGTTTTTTGGCCAGACGATATAATTTATACCAAAAATTATTTACAATCAAGTCCAAAGCTGGAGCGTGGTTAATCTGTTCTCCGCCAAAGCCGATTTTAAATCTCGTAATCCCGGCCCACTTATGTTTTAAATCCGAAATCCGAAATCCGAAATTCGAAATTGGGGCAATGCCCCAAAAGTCGTAATATTTAAAGCCCAATCGTTTTGCTTCTTGAATCGCGCGCCACTGCAGGAGATGCGGCGCCATCAATTCCCGTCGCGCATAATTTGACGCGCCATGAAGATAGGTTACCGTGTCACCGAAGAAGTTAACAATATTTGCTGCCAGCGTTTCCCCGTATTTTTCTGCAATGATTAATTTCACATTGAGGTCGGACCTCGATGTGCTTGCAAGTGTTGCGGAAGAAGGGGGTCTGACCTCGACTGTATTTTGTGAACCAAAGAACAACATCTGTCGATAATATTCTTTCGGGTGGTAATTAAATCGATCCCGTTTCGCAGTTTTTTGCGCCAGCTTCCAAAAACTTTCTAAATCTTGCGCCCCTGTCCCCCGCGAAGAGGACTGCCGGTCAGCGCTTACGAATGGCGCCGCGTCCGAATTTATTTTTTTATTAGCGGAAGTGTTATATTCTGCCCCTGTCCCCTGCGAAGAGGACTGCCGTAATCCGCCTAAGGTGGACGCATCCGAATTTATTGCTTCTGACCATCTAACTCGCACGCCTTTCTTTTCTGCTAATCGAATATTATAACGAGTTTTTTCATGCATAGCGGCCAAGAGATCTTCTTCGGATTTTTCTAAGTTAAGAATTAAAGTAGTTTGAGGCTGAATAGATGTAGGTTGTAGGTTGTAGGTTGTAGGTTGTAGGTTGAGTTCGTCAAATAATTTTTGTTCAACCGATAATTCAATTTTTACAAAAATCGCTTTTTCTTGCTTTGCAAATCTACTTAACAAGTTTAAAAATTCCTTTTCTTGATTCTTGATTCTTGATTCCTGATTCGCAAAAATTGGCCCGCGAGGGATATATAAATAACTCTTCCCCAAAGATAGTGACATTTTTATAATTTGCATCACTCCCCCAAATTCCTGATTCTTAATTCCTGATTCTTGATCATCTGGCTGAACCTGACGCCAGTCCTTGTTTATAAGCACGAAACGAATTATCTGCCGATTAACCTTTTCTTGAAACTCGCCCCACTCCCAAGATTGCAAAAATGCCCCGCTTGCGGGGCCGTATTTTGTGACGAATTTATTCCATTGTGTTTGCAACCCGCTCATTTATATAGAGATTTGTTTTTTCCCAAGAGTTTTAACGCGGCCTTAACCTTTTCTTCTGATGTTTCTACGGTTTCAGGCAATTCTTTTAAAATTTCTTTAATTCTTTGAGGTTGGTAGCCAAGACCTGTGAGCGCTTCCAGCACATCCTGATCTTCCTGCGCCAAACCGAAGCCAGTGGTAAGTTTGCCTCGAAGCTCCAGGATAATTTTTTGCGCGGTTTTTTTGCCAACCCCAGGAACAGTTGAAAGCAGAGCGGCGTTTTCCTCGTCAATAGCCTTGGTAATTCTTTCCAGATTGCCAAGAGCAAAAATTTTCATGGCCAATCGCGGCCCGACGCCGCTAACCGAGAGTAGCTGCCTGAAAAAATCTAATTCGGCCGGCGCGGCAAATCCGTAAAGCTCGCGCGCGTCCTCGCGAAGGTATTCATGAGTATATAATTCAACAATCTCTCCTAGAGCGTATTTGTCTAAGCGCTTTTCCTGCAGGCAAACCTCATAACCCAGATCATTATTTTCTACAACAACCCGTTCATCAGTTTTATAAATGATTTTACCTTTAATGTAGCCGATCATATAAATTAGAGCCCTAGGTCTCGACGCTTCGGTCCGCCTCAGGCGGACTTTACGTCGGGTTCCCGACGCTTCGGTCGGGATCCCGATGCCGATACTACGATCGGCATCCTGTATCTTGGGTATCGGGACTTTAGGCACTAGGCTCTAGTAATAGTAGATTGCTTTTTAAGTCCTACCCAAATCTTATTATCTGATATTTCAAGGTTTTTTTCAAAATCTACTGTCACCCGGCCGGGGGTGATAGCTCCCGAAAGCGTGCTGATTTTCAAATCATCAGTGAATTTTTGTACAACCGTTTGTAAGTCCGGACTCGCGGTTTCATAGTAAAAATCAACCTGATCATGAATGGTAAGCCGGGCCTCTTTGCGCAAGGTATTGATTTGACGAACAAGGTCGCGCTTCATTCCTTCAAGACGAAGTTCCGGGGTGATCATGGTATCGAGCTTAATACTGATTTCTCCAACGCCAGCCTCGTGGGTTACCTCCTTTACATTAATCTCGTCGCGGATAATTTTTAATATTTCAGGATTGAGCGAAGTGGTTTTAATCTTAAGAGCCAAGAGCGGTTGGCGTACCGGAATACTGGCCTTGGCGCGTTCTTCAAGCGCCAGGCTTACTATGCGTCGGGCATTCTCCATATCTTTTAAGAGTTTCTCGTCAATTAAATTTTTGCAAACCTTAGGCCACGTTTCAAGGTGAACACTTTGATTCCCAGTTACTTCTTTATATATTTTTTCCGCAACGAATGGCGTAAACGGAGCAAAGAGTTGCGAAACGGTCGTGAGTACATGAGCGAGAGTTACGAGCGCCGCCTCTTTATCATCGCCATCTTTTTTAAAACGATCGCGACTTCGGCGCAAATACCAAGTTGAAAGATCGTTTATAAAGTCGGCAATTTTTCTTCCTGCTTCTGTAATTTCGTATTTGTCCAAATGTTTAGTCGCTTCTTTGATGAGCAAATTCAATTTTGCCAAAATCCAATTGTCTAAAACATTTTTCGCCTTGGGTTGTAAGTCGTAGGTCGTAGGTCGTAAGTTGTCAGAGTACAGTTTCCAAAATTCAAAAACATTCCAAAGTATTAAAATTGTTTTTTTGAGCATCTCGTCCACGCTTTTCACATCAAATTTTTTTGGTTCACCTGGTTGTCCAGAGGTATAGAAATATAAGCGCAAGGCATCAGCGCCATATTTCTCCAGCACTTCTTCTGGCCGGACAATATTGCCGCGCGATTTGCTCATCTTCTGTCCTTTAGCATCAAGAATGTGCCCCAAAGAAATAACATTTTTATAAGGCGGAACTTTGTAGCCTAAAAGTGTGGAGACCGCGAGCAAGGTGTAAAACCAGCCGCGAGTTTGATCAATAGCTTCAGAAATATAGTCGGCCGGAAACGCTTCTTTCTTGTCCACAAGTTTTTTATTTTCAAATGGATAATGATATTGGGCCAATGGAGCGGCGCCAGAATCAAACCAAACATCGCAAACATCAGTGCTACGGCGCATTTGGCCGCCGCATTTCTTACAATCAAAAATAATTTGATCAACATAAGGACGATGTAGATCCACAAACCCGTGGTCGTCTTGCGGCAGTTTACGAACTTCAAGTTCGCGCATCTCACCGGGGCGAATATAATTTTCTTTCATGTTAGCCCAACGAATCATGCCCGGCGCGTCAAGTCCAAGGTAAGCAGCTTCAAGAATCCATAATGGATCGCCGTGTCCGACAAGCAAGATATTTTTTTTCTGATATTTATTTTCTAGTTCATTAATCAAAGCCACTTGACGAGCCAGAACTTGACCGAGGGTTTCACCATTTGGAGCCGGCTTATCAAATCGCTCGAGCGCGTTAGAAAAGTTTTTGTGATATTCGGCAACCGCAAGACCTTCATAATCTCCAAAATTTATTTCACGTAATCGCGTGTCATATTGAACCTCAACCTTTAACTTTTCAGATACTATCTCTGCTGTTTGGCGCGTCCGTGGATAGTCTGAAGAAATTATTAAGTCTATTTTTTTCTTTTTTACGCGTCGCGCCGTTTCAGCAACCTTATCTTTGCCAGCCTTGGTTAAATTATACGGAGCCTTCAAGTCGGAAGTGACAATGCGGCCGGTATTAGCATTAGTTTCACCGTGACGCATAATAAAATATTGATTTTTTGATTTAGGGAAATCGTGCAATGCGCCGACTGCTGTCAGATTTTTGCATTTGGCGCATTTCCAAATTGGCAAAGGCGTGCCCCAATATCGTTCACGTGAAAAAGCCCAATCTTTTATGTTGCGAAGCCATTCGCCAAAACGTCCCTCACGCAAGTGTTTAGGAACCCAGTTTATTTTACGGTTGTTTTTGATAAGCTCACTGCCTAGCTTACTCATCTCAATCCACCATGAAATTTTTGCGTAATAAAGAAGCGGCGTATCACAGCGCCAGCAAAAAGGATAAGTGTGTTTAACGATTTCAGATTTATAAACAAGTCCGCGCTCGCGTAAATTTTCAATAATATCTTTATCCGCCTCTTTTACAAATTTTCCCTTGCCCGGAACGTCAGCAGAAATCTTGCCATCTAAGTCAACAGTTAAGAGCGTTCGGAGTTTTTTTTCTTTGCCAAGATTGTAGTCATCTTCACCGAAAGCCGGCGCGATATGGACGATACCAGTGCCATCTTCAACAGAAACAAAAGGGGCAGTATAAATTTTATAGTCATTCGGGCTCAAAAAGGTGAAGCTTTGTGTTGCGCCGGCGGCAGAAGCTTCACTCCGGCTTACTATTAAGTATAGTGGCTCATATTCCAGCCCCACCAAATCCTTGCCATCCATCTCTTCTAGGATTTCATAGCCCTCTGTAATAACGGAAAGACGATCTTTAGCCAGTATCCAATCTTCCTGTGAGTGGGGTTCGGGCCCACTCAAACGGATTTTTATATATTTTATATCCTTTCCAACCGCTAACGCCACATTCCCCGGCAACGTCCATGGTGTGGTGGTCCAAACCAAAAAATAAACTTTTTGGTTTGTCCCGATGGTTTTGAGGACTTTGCCCGAAAGAGCCGAGGGACTGATTTTAAATTTTACAAAAATAGAAGGATCCGGCGTGTCGTCTTTGTATCCTAAAGCCACTTCATGCGATGAAAGCGTGGTGCCGCAGCGCGGACAATAAGGAACAATCTTGTAATCTTCATATAAAAGCCCGCGATCGTAAACCTTTTTAATAATCCACCAAAGAGTTTCAATATATGAATTTTGATAAGTGATATACGGATTTTCTAAATCCAGCCAAAAAGCCACTCGCTCGGTTATGGCTTCCCAGTCATGCAAATATGTCCAAACACTTTCTTTGCAAAGTTTATTGAATTTGATGATGGAAGCGCGAGCATCGCCGGGCACGATGTTTTCAATTTGTTTTTTTCCAGAGATGCCTAATTTTTTTTCAACCTCTAGTTCAACTGGCAGACCATGAGTATCCCAGCCAGCCTTACGCGGCACTCGATATCCTTGCATGGTTTTATAGCGCAAGACAATGTCTTTAAAAGCGCGGGTTAGCACATGATGAATCCCCGGGCGGCCATTAGCTGTTGGCGGGCCTTCAACAAATACAAAAGTTCCCTTGGGCGATTTTTTGTCCAAAGTTTTTTGAAAGATTTTTTCACGTTTCCAAAACTCTAAAATATTTTTTTCAAGTTCTGAAAAATTGATGGTCATAATATAATTTATTAATCAATACAAGTCCACAAATATGCAAATAGTGCTGATGTATTTAATTTAGCGAAAGTTAGGGGCTTTGACAAGCCCTTAGATAGATACAAATTTATTTAAAAACCGATAACTATGTTATCGGTTTAGAATTTTCGGTAGATCAGCTACCGAAGCAATAATTTTACTGGATGCTAGTCCGGCTTGGATAAATTCTTCACGAGTTTTGCCGCCGGTCAATACTCCGACAAAGTCGATTCCCACAGCTTGGGCAAGAGCTAAATCGAACTCAATAGTATCGCCGACATAAAGCGTTTGTGACGGTCTTATACCGCAACTATCTAGTTTTTCAAAACAAGGTTTGATACTTCGAGGATCCGGTTTGGCGTGTCCTGATTCGTCTGTAGTTTGCACAAAGGCAAAAAGATTTTCAATTTTGTTCAATTTGAGTTGAGCCCGGACAGTAGGAGCGCGACGTTGGCTTAAGATTCCTAGGACAATTTTTTTACGCCGTAATCTTTGAAGCATTGTTCGACTGCCTGGAAAGAGTGGATAAGGTCTTACACAATCTAGATTTTTCCAAGCTCCTATAACAGCCTCTGGATCAGTCCCCGGCCAACAAATTTTAACTATTTCTATTGCTGGTCTGCCCCACGAACTTCTAAGTTTTTCTAGCGTTGTTCGATTCAAACTAAATCTGAGCATGAGGGCAATATCTTCCACTCGTTTTAGGGCTTCTGGGTAAGAATTCAAGAGTGTTCCATCAAGATCAAAAATCACCGCTCGCTTTTGCATCGTCCCTCTGGCTAGTCAATGAACTGTCTCTATTTTAACACCTGCCTCAATTTATTGACAACTTCTTTTTCCGCCTCCACCAGATTTAAATTAGTTAAACAAAATTTTACAAGCTGACGAGAGCCATCAGCGTTAAAGATCTTTCCGATTTCCCGCGCGTCGCGACCATGGGTGGTGGCGAGAAGAACACAATTTTTTAATGGTTCTTGCTCATAAATTAAGGCAATGGTTTCTGCTTGCGGAGAGTAAACAATTAATTCGTGGATTACATCAGCTAACTCGGCGTCAGATGCAGCGCCAGCATGCAAAAAATCTTCGCGGCTAAGTACGCTCCAGACAAATTTATGCTCGGAAGATGATTTTAGTTTAGCTAGCGTTCGTCCCCAAAGGTGTAACGTTTCAATTGAACGAGTACGATAAAAGTTGGCAATTATTTCATCACGCCGCGCCCCGAGCTCAATCAAACGCGAGGCGAGCTGGAGCGTTTTTGGCGATAAATTAGGATTTTTAAAACTTTTCGTTTTGGCAATAATTCCGGCTAAAATTTTTGTAGCCAGATCAGGGGTTGGCTGAATGGCGCGAGCCTTGACAATTTGGGCAATTACTTCAGCCGTTGAGCTGGAAGCAATATCAACAAGATTGACTTGGCCAAAAAATTCATTGGCTGGATCATGGTCTATATTAATAATAGGTAGGTGTGAAAATAAATCCGCGTGATTGGTATAGAGTTTGCCCAAGAGCCCAAGGGATGGCGTGTCCAAAATAATTACCAGATCATATTTGAAATTTTCATGTCGGCTTGTGAGCCCGTGCTCGTCAAATAATCCTTCTTTGGGAGATAAGTAAATATCAAGTTTCCCGTCTTTGATATCATAGGAAAAATCATTAAGCTTATTTTTGGAAATATCAAGACTGATGACGAATTTTCGCAAAGCCTCTATAGAGGTTTTAATAGATCCGTTGACGCCAAGGAAATCAAATTGAGGCGCGAGCGCGTAACCAGTTGAAACAATTTCAGGATTCTTTCCAGTAAGCGTTAGTAAATCTCGCAAACAGAGAGCGCTTGAAATAGCATCACCGCCAGTTGGTGAACCAGAGTTTTCTAGATCTTCGCGAAAACAGATTAACGGCGCTTGTGATCGTTCTACCAATTTCCAAAAGTTGTTTAGATCGGTTTGCATATTAATATGGAGTATGAAAACATGAAAGTATGAGAAACCATTCTTGTGTTCTAGTACCCTTGTGTTCCTCTGTTCCACTACCACATGCTATGTGGTTTTTGATGAATATGTTACCTTAATATAAGTGTTAAAGTTAGTCAAGTATGTTATAATGTGATATAACTATCCACAGGAGAGATCTTTAAGCACTCCGTGGGGTAGATAACTCATGTCCGTTAGAAAGAAAATAAAAAAACCACGAAAAAGATTAATTCGTAAAACAATGTTTGAGGAAGTTTCCACTTCATTACCACCATCTGGTAGCGAAAGCGACCAAGCGGTGCAGGAGACAGTGGTCGCTCAAGCTCCAGCCAAGTTTTCTGAACACAAGAAAATGATTTTTGCTGTTGCTCTATTGTTTTTAACATTGATTTTGGGCCGTACCGATTTTGTCGGAGCTCGCCACGAAGCTACAGATGTTTATAGAAAAACACGCTGGTCTGTAATCGCCGCCCCAGAACACGCGCCTGAAGCCGGAAAGCCATCGCCAACCAAAACCACCATCTATTGGGTTTTTAAAGATGTTAATTCTGATGAAAGCGGATTTACTATTCATGACAAAGATCATAAGGTTCTTGTAACCACAGAACCAGTTGCTAAAACCAATCTTACTAATCTTGAAGAAAAAGGTTTAATTGAAGGCGCTGAATATTGCGGCCGACATGCTCACGCGTTTAATTCTGGAGGCGAATCGCCAGCGTCAGCAGATTTTCCGTGCACCAAAACTTTAGATAGTTTACCGCCAGTGATAAGCGAAGCAAAGGCCGATTCAATTACTGAAACACAAGCGGTAATAACTTGGAAAACCGATGAAGACGCGAGTCATTTAGTTTATTATTGGAAAGAGAATGAGGGTAATAAATTTTTAATCGCCTCAAGCACGGTTGACAAAGCCAAAGACCATAGCGTGACTATTGAGGGATTAACCAAGGCTACTAGATACTCTTTTCTAATTTCAAGCAGTGATGCTGGGGGAAATGAAGGCCGCGGTACCAGCGCATCTTTTGCCACCGTAGGACTTGAGGATAAAACTGCGCCAAGCCTGACTGATTTGCAAGTTAAAGATGTTAAAGCTAAGAGCGCGATAATTGTTTGGAATGCTAACGAGGTTACTGATGGCACTGTGGAATATGGCCAAGTTAAAGATACGCTAACTGATAAAGCCTATACTTCAGCCGTGGGAATATCGCACAAAGTAAAACTTGCTAATCTTAAGCCAGGAACTACATATTATTATATGGTTAAAGCTAAAGACGCTGTTGCTAATGAAACCAAGACCGATATTGGCACTTTTGTTACAGCCCAAGCCGCGCCGCCAAAGATTTCAGATTTGAAAGTTGGCAGTATCAAAGCTAGTGAAGCCACGCTTTCATGGAAAACTGATACAGAAACGCAAGGATCAATTTTATTGCTTAAAGCGGGCGAATCAAAAGCAGCTCAAATTGATTACAATAAAGTTGCCAAGGCGCACACTGTAAAGTTATCAAATTTAACCTCCGGCACAGATTATCAGGTTGCTGTTTACGCGCTTGATTTATCTAATGATGAAACTGTGCGTGAGGTAACTACATTCAAAACAATTGGCAAAGCAAAAACCGTCACAAAAAAGGCCGTGCCGAAAAAAGCTGTAAAAAAGGTCGTGCCTACGAAAGCTAAGAAATAATGCGCGAATATACATAGCTTGCTTATATACACGAATTTTGAGCACAAATTTCACATCGCCAACAAAGGTTAATCACATTTTGTAAATATAAAGGCCGCGCAACTAGCGCGGCTTTTTGATTGAAGCGAAACATCTAATATTAACAGTCATTGCGAGGAGGCCTGATGTTCATCAGACCGACGAAGTAGTCCTTATAAAAGATTGCCGCGCTTTGCTTATAATGATTGCGTGATAATGACCCCTTGCTAACTTATCTGTATCTATATTAAGATTGATCAAGCACGTTGAAATAGTTGATTATTTGAAGTAAAGGAAAGTCGCAGTGCTTTATTCGTAAGAGACGGACAAAGTGCTGGGCAAGGAGGGCAAATTATGAGAACAATTGTTTGCGGTAGATGGAATCGGCATTCAGGAGCGCGCGATGAAGCGCGTGGGCTTTGGGGCGCCAGGAATAAATATGACGCCGGCCAAATTGGTTATCCAGAACTGCGCCGGGCGCAAGACGTCTTGACTGTTAGATTTTTACACGAACTCGAAGGTGCTGGAGCTGACTTTGTCGGTGATGGTTCATTCAGGTGGGATTCGGTTTTTGACATTGCCCGCATTCTTCCCGGTTGCAGCGGATTTAGCCGACTGACTCGTATCCCAGCAACAAATCATTTCCATCGTCAACCTATCTTTGACGGAGCTTGTGAGCCGGATTTAGTAAAATCTTGGCAGTCAACTTTTGCCGTTTTGCAGGGCGATCTTGAATTTGTAACTCGGCGAGCGACAAAACCCATTATTTTTTGTCTGCCTGGTCCGTATACCCTAGCTCGTCAGACAGCCAATTTTTGTGAAGTCAGCAGAACTAAATTTGTAAATTTTTATGCTAAAACCTTGCGCGAGGTTGCTAGTTTTATCTTGGGCGCTACACGCGGATCTAATTCCATGGTGCGTTTTGAAGAGCCAGCGATTCTAGACCATCCAGATGATTGGGCTCTTTTCTGTGAGGCAGCAGGAGAATTAACGCGCGATTTGGGGACTGATCGGGTACGTCTCATTTTGGCTGCTTGGTATTACGATATTAGCGCATTCCCCGAATGGTTTTATCTGCCCTTTGGAGTTTTCTGGTTAGATTTTGTCGATGGTAAAAGGAATCTTGAAGTTTTGAAAGAATTTCCGGTTGACAAGAAATTAGTCGCTGGGCTTTTTGACGCGCGACAAACTCATGAAGAAAATCTAGATGATCTAGCCGGATCTCTTACCAAGATTTTAAAGTTTGTGCCTGCCGAGCAAGTTATGCTTAGCACCAACACTGATTTAGACTTTTTGCCGTATGATGAAGCGATTGCCAAAGTTAAGCGTCTTGTAGGGTTTGCCAAAGGGTTTAGTCCGCGAGCTAGCGCTGACAAATTGGATCATCAAGGCGCCGTCCAAGCAACTGGTCTTTTGGCCGATTCAGAATTTTCTTTACATCGTCAAAACAATAGTTTAGGGCTTCCTGATCTTGATTTAAGCCAGGCATTATTCAGCGGCCAAGTTTATCCAACCTCAACTGTTGGCAGTTTTCCCCAGCCGGCTGAATTAAGAAAAGCGCGAGTGGCTTTGCGCCGCGGTGAATTAGATGAAGCAGATTATCGCGCTTTGGTCCAGAAACATACGCGCAATTGGCTGGATTTTCAAGAAGAACTTGATATCACCCTTCTGGTGGGCGGTGAATTTGCTCGTGAGGATATGGCTGCATTTTACGGAAATCATTTTGGCGGCAGGCTTTTAGATTTTGTGCCTTCGTATGAAAATCGACGTTATCGGCCAGTTGAATATTATGCTGATGTGCGTAGACAAGGTGATGCAACTTTAGGAGATTTCCGATTTTCGAGCTCGCTAACCGGGCGGCCGTTCAAAGAGACTATTACCGGACCAGCTACCTTAGCTGATTGGGCGTTGATTAGAAATTCACATTACTACTCTGACCGTCGTCAGTTTAGAATGGATTTAGCCAAAGCGCTTCGTGCAGAAATTGACGTACTGGTTGCTAATGGCATGAAAGTTTTACAGGTTGATGAGCCAGCGCTCACTACCAAGATGCATGCCTTTGATATGGATCTTGAGGCTATTTGGGAGACGATTCGCGGGCTTGAAAGCAAGATCTATTTAATTCTGCATATTTGTTATTCAGATATGAGAGCACTTGACCAAGCCTTCCCAGCCATGCTTGAATTACCTTTCCATCAAATTCACATGGAAATGGCTAATCGTGATTATTCACTTTTGCAATTGATTGAAAAGCATGAATTTGCCGGCAAAGATATTGGACTTGGGGTGACTGATGTACACACTGATCGAATTGAAACTGTGGACGAGATCGTCTCTGGTGTGGCGCGCGTGCGGTCGCATTTCCGACCAGACCAGATTTGGTTAACACCAGATTGTGGCTTGAAAGAGCGTAGTGATGAAGTTGCTCGCGCGAAATTGCGCGTGATGGCAGAGGCAGCCAGAGTTTGTAGAGAGACTTTGATCTAAATTATTGTCATTGCATCCCTCCTCTCGCGAGAGGGGGGACGCAAGAACTCCGCACTTGATGTTGAAGACGCGGTAATCCTTTCTCCTTGTCATTGCGAGGAGCCTTCAGGCGACGAAGTCGTGCCTATAGGCAGATCACCCGCAGGGTGACAATCTTTATAAGTAATAAAAATATCGTGAATTTTAAAACTCCGTAATTTTCTACGGAGTTTTTTATTTAAGAATATAAATCGTTTTAGTCACTACTACATTACCTATACATCCCCCAAATACAACACCCAAACAAAATTATTAAATAAAAATTATAAAAATTAGTACCCTCTAGAGATATGGCCGATCGGCCATATCTCTAGAGGGTCATTGTTCATAGTTTTCATCCTGTCTCTTATACACATCTGACGCT
>CAZVIU010000018.1:7578-15196 GCA_964626935.1 uncultured Gammaproteobacteria bacterium | reverse complement strand
AACACCTCAATCTACAATTGCCAGCAAATAAACAAAACCAATTATTGTAAATTACTAATTCCCAATATCTAACTACTAATAAATTCATAAATTAGAAATTAGAAATTAGAAATTAGAAATTGTCGATGATCTCCTTCCCCCTTTCTATTTTTCTTATCCCTTACGCTTTGTTTGCTGCTATTTTTGTAATTTTTTCTCTGGTGCATCTTTATCACTTGGGTAAATTTGGCGCCTCGGGATTTATTTCTTTTGTTTTAGTTTTTATTTATTTAGCCGGCGCCTCAATCATAATCTATTGGTCATGGTATTTTATAGATCAAATTAATTGGAAAATACCAATAGATTTGGAACTGCCAAGTTTTAGAGGCATACCAGGGATAGAATAATGCACCTAACCCATATCATCAAACAAAAAGGCTATGAGCATGTTGTTTATGTTTTGCGTCGGCACGGGCTTATCCTGGTCCGCGATCTTTTGATTTATATAATCCTCTTCCTTTTGCCGGTTGGTTTTTATTTAGGCATTGGCTGGCTGTTCCCAAAACTTTTACAAGGCGAACTTTCTTATCCACTTTTAATTTTATCCGGCAGTATTTTCTATCTTTCTATCTGGCTATTTTTTTTCACCACAATTTTAGATTATTATCTTGACGCTTGGGTAGTTTCCAATGACCGAGTAATTAACATAGAACAACACGGGCTTTTTGCTCGTACCATTTCTGAGCTTGATCTTTTTAAGATCCAAGATGTGACGAGTGAAGTCAAGGGGGTGTTTGCCACCACGCTTAATTACGGAAATGTCTATGTGCAAACAGCTGGCGAAAAAGAAAGATTTATTTTTGAACAAGTGCCTAATCCGCATGATGTTAGAAAAAAAATCATTGATTTAGTGGAAGAAGATAGAAAATACCACAATAAATAATTTTCAATTAAGGTATTTTATTTCAATAAAACAAAAACCCCATTTTGGGGTTTTTAGGTTTGTTCTAAAACAGTTTGCGCTTCACGCCAGCGATTCATTTGCAAACAGACTTGCCTGATCCTAACCGTGGATAAACCAGTAATTCGGGAAACCATCCCTAAGAGTCTTTCTTCTTCTTGCCTGACTCGTTCGCGGCCAATACTGAATCTTGCGCCAATCTCTCGCAGGGTTGCTGAAGGATCATCAGAAAGGCCAAAGACTCTTGCTTCAGCAATATTTTGTAGGCGTTCTTTTTGACGCCTGATGCTTCTTTTAGAGCGCAGATCTAAGATGGCCGAATTCATCGCCTCCTCAATAATTAACCAGTCAGCTTCTAAATCTTTGAGTCGGGCTTGTAACTCTTCTCTAGCTATTAAACGATTTTCAGGTGAGGTTTCGATATCGGTTGAGGGTTCGGGCGTACTTTTTCCCAATGGTTTATCTCGATGGCCACAAGTTTCATCAAGACGAGTCGGATAGGCGATAGAAACAAATCGCTTCACTTGTTCAACATGGCTTTTAGTTAATTCTTTGCCGCTAACTTTAATACCGCTTTGTTTTAAGATTTCTCGATCAGTTGGTTCGCGGCCATGTTGCAACTTAAATTTTTTAGTAAATTCTTGAATTTGATATCTGGTAACTGATAAATATTCTGGTGGTCGTGCATAAAATCCGTATGATCTGTCGGTAATTTCCCTTTGAATATATTCCTGAATCCAATGTTTGGCTAAAGTAAGGAAGGTGCAGCCACGCTGATAGTCATAAATTCTTATTGCTTCAAACATCCCCAGTATACCGGCAGTAACAAGATCGTGAAATTCAGCCAGTGTGTCTAAATTGTGATAATGTTGGGCTTGAGAAATTATAAACGGTTTAGTGGCAGAAATAATACGTTTAGTAATCGCCTGTGGAAAAATTTTAAAGAAAAACCGGCGTTCGAGTTCTACAAGTGTTGATCTACGATCGAGTTTTTTAGCGATTGCTTGAGCGCTGATGATCGACGGGTCTTCGGTTTTATGGAAATATTGCCGAGCCATTTGCCGAGCTTTTTGTCGGCAAAAATTAATCACCACCCCATAAACCATCTCTTCTTGACGCGATAATTTTATCCAGCCACTTTCAGTATTTAGAGCGATAAGATCAAGCGCTTGTTCAATATCAGGAATTTCTGGTGTTTGTTTGGACGCTGGTAATCTCGCTGCCATTTTAACCCCCATTCTTTCTTGTCAAGAAACTAGAGAGACTTTAGCACAGCAGTAGGCCCCGCGTCAATAGAGTACTATAGATCAAAACTTAATGAGGCAAGCGGCCGCTTGCCTCCTCCCAAGTCTTAATATAATTTTTTGAGCTCAACCCCGCTATAATAGTATTTAAGAATTTCTTCGTGCGTTGCCCCTTCCTCGGCGCGCCAAATGGCGTCAGTTTGGGACATACCAACGCCGTGACCACGGCCTGGCGTGCCCTCATCAGCTGGCGCTGATACTGATTGAAGCCAAGGCTTATCGCGGCCGCCCCAGACCCGGGCCCAAGTTTTAGTTTTACCGCGCGATTTGGCAAAATATGGCGTGGTCACGACTTTTCCATCATAGGTTACAAACAGGCCGCGCGTTTCTGTTGCACCGCGCACAAGATTAGGCATACGCAGTTCTGAAACATAACCGCGGTAAACTTGATCATCCGGTGTCCAGGTTAAATCAAAGTAACCTTTTTTATATTTGCCGCCATTGGCAATATTGTAGTAGGCAAAATTGCGCGCGGCAATTGCTTGCGCTTTTTGAAATTCTAATGGCGCTGAATCGCGCGCTTCAGCTAAGCCGCGCAAGTATTGTTCAAGCAACAGTTCATTAATAACCCAAAGGTTGCCAGTTTGCGAAAGACGGATTTCGAGTGCGCCGCGATATTTATTATCATTAATCGCACTGTTGAACGACGGTCGGCGTTCCATACTTTTTACTTCAAAGATAGTGTCAGCGATAGTTGGCAAAAATCGCAGATAATTCGGGCCGGAATAAGATATAGCGCCAGTTTCAACACTGTAGACTTCATGTTTGAAATCAAAGCGCATGATTGAAACTATGCCCGGCGGCACTATTCCTAAAGGATTGCCGGCGCTATCACGAATTTCATAAGCCTGATCAGCCGTGATTAAAATTGCCTTGTGGGTTTTTTCCAAGCCCACTCGAATAATCGGTTCCTCCATGATTGGCGTAAACTCGGTTTGTGGAAGAGGAACCGGTTCTGCTTCTGGAATGATCTGGGCCGGCAGTTCAATTTCGCCGCCGTTAACGATTTGATCATCAACAATCAAAGCTAGCTGTAAAGTGAATTGTCCGGGCGTTCGAGGCGCGCGGATCGGCAGATCAACAAAGCCAATCTCCCCAGGTTTTACAATTTGATCTTTAATGTAAACTGGGGTTTCTGAGGAAAACCAGTCAGTATAAGGCACCTGTTCAACGCTGGCGATACGTACAGTGGAAAGGGAGCGTAAACCACGGTTATTCCAAACAAGGCTTCCATTATTTTTAAAACCAAATCTAACTAACACCTCTTCGTTTGGTTTAAGAATTAAAGCTTTATGACTTAAAAGAAGCAGGGCAGCTTCGTGCGGCGACGCCAGATTTTTATTATTTTTGGCAAACTCCTTTTTTTCCGCGCCTCGAGGCACAACTTTAATACGCACTTCAAAAATTGCATTTTGGACCCAAGCCAGATTTTCTAATGCCAAACCAAAATCTTCAACATAGTCGCCTAAAGCATCAGGCGCGCGCAGCCTAAATTCAAAATAGCCAATTTCGCCGGGCTTTACCTGTTTAGTGGCTAACTTACCAACGTGATTTTGAGTCAGCCATGATTTGTCGGCAAAAGCGCTTTTACGATAGCGCGGGCCAATTGTGTAGAGCGAGGCATAATTTTTGCTGGCGTTGCGCCAGATGATATTTTTAGAAGTGTTTTTAAAACCAACTTTAACTGTTTTGATTTCACCCGGATTCATAATCAAGCGATTATCTGATTGAATGATTTTCTCACCACTAACTATGAGTTTGGGTTTAGGTGGAGCACGTTTAGCCGCGGCTTCTACATTGATAGGGCTAATTATTAACCCGATTAGTCCGATTAACCAAATTAGTCTAATTGGACTTATTCGCGAGCTATTTCGAGGCTCTTGACGTGTTTTAGTGATCTGTGCTATATTAAAAAGTCGCATATTTTAATGATACTATGGTAATCCTTTTTGGTTAAGGGTTGCTGGCAGAGCTTGTGGGCCCACGACAAGCATGGGGGTTGGTTAAAGGGTAGTACGGGTTTCGACTTGTCTTCTCCTTCGACCGATCTTCTTGGGCCCACAGGTTGTACTAAAAATAATAGCCCTCGCTTTTAGGCGGGGGCTATTTAATATTCAAGAGGTAATTCTGGAGCATCAATGATTACAGGGTCGTCCGAGACGGGTTTAGGGGTATAGTAGATTTCTTTTATTGCTTGCATAGTTTGAGGATCAGAGAGCATTTCCATATAGGTAGCTGAATCAAAACCGGCAAGTTTATATTGCATAAAACCAAGGCACTGACAGCCGTTGCCAGATATTTCATAAATCGGTTTCACCTTTATTACAGTTGCCGCTTCCGCGTCTGTATCGCAAGAATTATCTAAATCTTTTAAAGATAAAATCTCCTCCATAATATTTTATTTTTGATGTTTATTTTTGGTTTATATCTAGTCCGTCCCAGTTTATTTTAATCTATTTATCGCGATTTAGTCGCATTTCATTAAATGCTGTCGTCTAACATACCTTTTTCTATGATTTAATTATACCAAATTTTTGCTTCTTTTTCAAGGCACATTTATCCCCAACTGTTGAACACTAAAAGTGTTCATCTTTATTTTGTAATAACCTTGTCTGCCAGACCATATCTTACCGCCTCATCCGCGCTCATGAAATAATCGCGTTCGGTGTCTTGCTCAACCTTTTTAATTTCTTGTCCGGTATGCTCGGCTAAAATTCGGTTAAGACGATCCTTTAGTTTTAAAATTCTTTCAGCCCCAATTTTAATATCTGTTGCCTGACCTTCAATGCCGCCCATAATTTGATGAATCATTACTTCTGAATTTGGCAAGACTAAACGTTTGCCTTTAGTGCCAGCGGCCAAAAGTACAGCCGCCATTGAAGCCGCTAGCCCAATACAGATAGTAGAAACATCTGACTTGATGTAGCGCATAGTGTCGTAAATGGCCAAGCCCGCGGTTACTGAACCGCCTCGACTATTTATATAAAGTTTTATTTCCTGTGTTTTATCCTGACTTTCTAGCAAAAGCATTTGAGCGATGATTGTATTAGCCGCGCCATCATTAATCATATCGCCTAAGAAAATAATACGGTCTTTTAAAAGTCTGGAATAAATATCATAAGCCCGCTCGCCATAAGCGCTCTTTTCTATAACTGTTGGTATTAAATATGTTGATTGTTGGTTTTTCATATTTCATTTCTCTCTCCTCTATAATGGGGAGAGCTGGCGTACCTGCTAACTCTCACTCATTAATCTACACTATTTCCCACTTCCCGTCAATATCTTTAATTTCTCCCCTAATTATAAATCCGGCGGCTTTTTTGTGCCCGCCGCCACCAAAATGTTTAGCTAATTTTGATATATCAATATCATCTCTAGTTGTGCGCAAGCTTCCTTTAACATAACCGTCTTTGGTAGATTTTAAAACCATAGTGGCTTTGACGCGCAAGATACCGCCTAAAAAGTTGGATAATCCCTCAACTGATTCTTGCGTCAATTCATCATCGCCAATATCTTCATGTTCTAGGATTGTCGTGGCCACACCTGTCTCTTGATTTAAACGCAGGCGTTGAAGCGCAATTCCCCAAACGCGCAAAGCATCCATGCTCTTATTTTGCAAAAGCGCGCGAGCCACGACATTGATATTAGCGCCCGCGCGTATTAATTCACTGCTAATAGCAAAAGCTTGAGGCGAGGTTGCTGGATTATAAAAGTGCGAAGTGTCACTAATAATGCCAGTCAAAAGACATATAGCCACCTCGCGCGTCATTGAAAATTTAACATATTTTAAATATCGCCAAACTACATCAGTGGTTGAACAAGCATCCTCTATAACTAAATTAGTGTTGCCAAAGCGTTCATTTACGGCATGGTGATCAAAGTTGATGATTTTTGGCCGTGGATTTAAAGAATCAATTAGGTCAGCGATATTAGCAAAGCGCAGATCGCCAGCATCAAAAACACAAATAAGATCAGCGTTTTTTAAGGTATCGGCGTTGTCAGTAATTTCAAAATATCCAGGCATAAAATTATACATAGTTCCGGGCTTATCAGTGCAAAACGGTGTAACCCCAATACTAGATCTTCTTGGGTCAGTAGGGGGTTTTATTTTTTTGCCAATGGTCAGTAAATAATTATAAAATCCAAGGCTTCCGCCAAGCGTATCGCCATCAGGCTTGCGGTGAGAAACAGTTACAATGTTTTGAGCTTCCAAAACTGCTTGATAAATTTGTTCAAATAGATGATTGTAAATCATAGTTATAGAAGCGGATAGATAGGTTGCGGGGGCAAGCATGGATATCCGCTGATATTTTTAAATCAGATTATTATATAGTGGATCAGTTGATTTGTAAAGGGCACTATGTTATAGTGTCGGCTAGGAGGTATTTTAATTGTCACAAGCACTTTGAAAATTTAATTTTTTTGCCTCGCTGAACATTTCGTAGCTTGTTACTGGGAGTACAAATGAGTTTCGTTAAAAGAAGGGGGGCGAGGCATGGATGCAGATCTTTTACTAAGAGCGTTAACGATAATTACTACCATAACTTTATTTTTATGTCTTTTTGGTGTTGGATTATTCATTCTACCCTACCTGGCTTTGCTTTGGGTGTTGTGCCTTATATTAAATGTTAGCGTTGGTGGCGGAATTGTTCTAGCAGGTCTTGTTGTTGCATTTGCGATTTATTGGAGCTTAAAGAAAAGACCAAGAGGCGGAGGATAGTATGGACGAACCATTGATTGCTCTGACTGAAAAAGCCGCGAACAAGGTTAAGGAAATTAAGACTAACGAAGGTGTTGGCGATGATTTCAAGTTAAGATTGCGTGTTGTTGGCGGCGGTTGCAGTGGTTTTAGTTACGATTTATATTTTGATAATACTTCAGTCGACGGAGATCAAGATTTTGACTGTCATGGTATTAAGGTCGTAGTTGATTCGATGAGTTTGCAATATCTTGCCGGCACTATAATTGATTATGTTGACGGATTGCAAGGCACAGGGTTTAGATTTGGAAACCCCAATGTCAAAGCTACCTGCGGCTGTGGGTCGTCATTTAATGTATAGACGCAGATTAAAATGCGGATTTCTTAGGCAGATCTTAACGCCGATCAGCTAAACCAGTCATCACGACTGGTTTTTTTAAAACCACCCTTCAAATATTTTTTAAACATTTTGGACGAATAGTAGAAGACAATAATGCAAAATAACAACCTCTAAATTTTACGCAATCGTGCAAAATTTTAAGGTTTGATTTCCGAACTAACCAGTAATTATCAAAAACCGCGCCTCACTAAAAGTGACCGGTCGGTCAGTTTTAGTGAGGCTTGGGAAAAATAAATATTTAGAAACAAGTGAATTGTTTAAAAAAAATATAGGAA
>CAZVIU010000018.1:0-7568 GCA_964626935.1 uncultured Gammaproteobacteria bacterium | reverse complement strand
AAAAACTTTTTGCAATGAAAAACCGCTGATGATTTCAGCGGTTGCTCAAGATTACAATCTTTTGTACTTGCTTCGTCTGTTCACTAAACTTATCTGCAAATTCTCATCATGGTCTGGCCGCTTTCTCTGCTTCTTTAGTTAAGCGACAGCTGGTCAATGATTGCTTGCACTTTTTTATTATAATTGCTTGCGCCACAATTGCACGGAGCGATTCCGAAATCAATGTTTACAACACAATTATCTTTATGCTCCTTCGGTAATGCTTCCAACATCACTTTAGCACGAACGATTTTTTCAATGAGCTCAATCTGGCTAAGTTCTTTTTGTGCCACTGCTTCACCTCCTTTTGCAGATCTATCTAACCATACTAGATATATTTGTCAAGTCCCACCACGACTGATAAAATAAATGATGATTTGTGCTTGCTAACAATGACAGGACGGAGATCCTTCGCTTCGTTCATGGAACGACAATGTGATTCGCGCATTTGTAGATTCGCATAGGATTCGTAGATTCGTATCATATCCGTATGTATTTAGAAAGATTAGAAATCCAAGGTTTTAAATCATTCGCTGATAAAACTACCCTTGAATTTATGCAAGGCATTACAGCTATTGTTGGTCCTAATGGTTCAGGCAAGAGTTGCGCGGCCGACTCAATAAGATGGGTTATGGGCGAGCAGAGTCTCAAGGCCATGCGCATGAAGCGCAGTGAAGATGTGATCTTTACCGGTTCAACCAAAAGAGCGCGATCTGGTTTTGCTGAAGTAAATCTACATCTTAATAATGAAGATCATGCCGCGCCAGTTGATTGGACTTATGTGGTGCTTGGTCGGCGGCTTTATCGAAGCGGCGAAAGCGAGTATTTAATAAATGGCAACAAAGTTCGGTTAGCTGATGTAGTTATGATGCTCGCCCAAGCTAATTTTGGCGCGCGCACCTATAGCGTTATCGGACAGGGCATGATTGAGCAGATAATTTTACAGTCGCCTGATGAGCGTAAAGAATTTTTTGATGAAGCCGTAGGCGTGCGCCAATTTCAAATTAAAAAAGAACAAGCTGAAAATAAATTGGAAGCGACTGAAAATAATTTGCGTCAAGTTGAAGCGCTTCTCGCCGAAATTGAACCGAGGTTGCGTTCGCTACGACGACAGGTTAAGAAACTTGAAGAAAGAAAAACTTCAGAAGATGAGCTCCATGCCCTGCAACATGTTTACTATGGAAGTTTATATAAAGAGCTTGAAGAAAAATATCTAAAACAAAAACAAGTAGAAGAAGAAAAGGAAGAGATATTGTTTGGTAAAAAAGCTGAACTACAAAAATTTGCTGATGAGCTCGAGCGTCTGGAACGAAAAGAAACTAAAAGCTCGGAATTTTTGCGTTTGCAAGCAGACTATCAAAGATTATTAAATGAACGAGGCAAATTGCGCGAGCGCCAGCTTGAACTAAAATATAAAATGGTAACAGTGCGCGCCACCCAGACCGCTGGCCCGAATGTAGCCGAGCTCGTTCCAGACTTAGAAAAGATTGAGAAGTTATCAGATGGTTTGGTTTTACTCTTCGGTGAGACAAAATTAGATTTTGATAAATTGCGCGAACTAGGAGAAGAATTGCGTCAGGTCTCTCGCGCTCTTATGAAACGAGTAAGACGTGAATCATCGGTTCAGCCAGAATTAGAGAAAGAGCTGAAGTCAATTGAGTCTGGTTTAAAAATTATTGAAGAGGGCGCGCGCGACCTAGACAATAAATTAAAAAATTTAGCAACTGAAGAACAAAAAGAGCGCGTAGATTTTTTCGAAATTCAACGCAAGTTTCAGACTAAACAAAACGAAGTCTTTAGCGCTGATCGCGAGTGCAATGAAATCAAGATTGAACTAGCTCGCCTAGAGACGCGTCGTGAAGCTCTGTTGCAAGAAATGACAGGAGAGCTAGGGGAGAGGAGAGAAAGAGTTACTAACGAAGCAAAAAATTTATCAACAACTACAAACATGGAAGAGGCTGGAGCAAGAATCGGCAAGCTTAAATATCAGCTTTCCATGATTGGCGGCATTGATCCAGAAACAACTCGTGAATATGAAGAAACCAATGGCCGTTATGAATTTTTATCATCCCAAGTTGACGATATCAAAAAATCAATTGCTGATTTGAATAATGTAGTCAATGAGCTAGAGGAAACAATTGCCAGATATTTTGATACGGCCTTTGCTAAAATCAATGAAGATTTCAGCAGGTTTTTCCGCGCTTTATTTGACGGTGGTGAAGCGCGGTTAATTAAAAAGAAAGAATCCAAAGAGGAGTTTGAAGCAAAAGAAATAATGGCCGAGGCCGAAGGCCAGCCCGTGCACAAAGACGAAGAACGGATTGTGATTGAAATTCAAGCCTCGCCGCCGGGTAAGCGTATCAAGGGACTGCAGATGTTATCAGGCGGCGAAAAAGCGCTGACCTCCATTGCCCTGCTTTGCGCCATACTCTCGAACAACCCTTCGCCATTTGTTGTTTTAGATGAAGTTGATGCCGCGCTTGATGAATCAAACGCAATTCGATTTGCCAAGATCTTGGAAGAGCTGGCGGCTCGTTCGCAGTTTATTGTCATTACCCATAATCGCTATACTATGGAAAATGCCCGCGTTCTCTATGGCGTGACCATGGGCGAAGATAGCGTGTCAAGAATTTTATCGTTAAAGCTGGAAGAAGCAATCAAAATATAAAAAATTTGAAACCCGAAAGCATAAAAAGTTTGAAACTCGAAATTTGAAATCTAAAAGCGACTCGGGGAGTCGCTTAAATTACTTCTTTATAATCAAAATTATCAGGTTCATACTCGAAAATGTGAGCGCTAGCCTCATCATCTTCGTAAACCTCACACATAAAAAAGGTCAATTTTCTGTTAAGTTTGGGTTTAACTCTGCCAAAACCATACCCTGTTTCAGGCACAGCATACATATTAATCCAGGTGCCCGTGTTAAAAACTGTTCCTTCACCGTTTGTCCATCGTCCGGCCTTATGAGTATGGCCCATAACTACCGCTCGCAAGGGTGATTTATTGGTTTCTTCTCGGCGTTTTTTTAAAATTTCATGACCAAAGGCGATTTGATCTAAGCTAGTATCGCTTCTTGTCCAGATAAAAGTGATGCGCAAAAGCTGACGCAAGGTTACATTTACTGGAGCGTAAAGAAGTTGGCGTATTGACGATTTTTTTTGAATGCTCAAAACAGCTTCGCCAAAAAGTACATAGATTAGTCCGCGCAGCCACCGCAACATAAATTTGAAAGCAAAACCCCAATACACAGGTCGTAAGATTGCATAGCGCCAGATAGGACCGGCTGTATACATTCGGCCAATCCAACGATGCGGGCCTTCTAAATCATCTGGTTTTCCAGCTCTTTTAAGTGGGACTACCCAAATGACTGTTAGGGCGTTACCCACCGGAACGTTCATAATTCGGCGCGGCAGAAAAATACTATCTTTATGTTTACGTTGGCCCCGCATTTTTCCAAACAGTGATTCTGGCAGCCAGACTCGTTGACCTTTGATTTGGTATCCATCGGTGAATCTATTTTCGGGTGGCGGTACGATCGTGTGCGGCTCAACCTCATAACCATGTCTAAAATGAAAGCCAGCTACTTCAAATTGATCAGCAAACACTAAACGTTCGCCGCGGCGTCTGGCAATGCGGCGCCTGATTTCCCGCTGTACTTTGGGCCAAGAGGTAAAAGCGTCATGATTGCCGATTACATAAATAATCATCCAATCATCATCAATTAGTTCTTTTAAGCAATCAAAGATTTCTGGATGCATTCTCATGATCTGCCGCATTTTGTAAACTCCAACCGACTCAATCGGCGGATCTTCATAGCCGCCAAGCATGGCCACGGTTTGACTGTCAAAAATATCGCCGTTTAAGACCAAAAACTTTTTCTTAGCCTTACGGCCACGGACGCGAAGTTTGGAAAGCAGATTGATTAGCGCCTCATCAGATGTAAAGTCAGTAACTAAATTACGTATTCCGTCCTCACGAAATTCCAGCTCGCCAATATGGATGTCGCTTAAACTGACCAGTAAATACTCTACCGCGCGATCGTTTGTGCAGTTCATCTTATTTTGGCTCCTGTTTTTAAGGTTCTATTTTTAACTTAACAGGGTCTTGACAGCTTGGCAAATTTATGATATGGTGCTTAGGAGAGAAGGATTCTCTCCTAACCTCCTGAAATTCCGTATAACCGATAGGGTCTACGGGGTGGTCGACAGGAAGGATGTTGTATTGATATTCAGGTCTATGAATTTCTGCGTGAATCTGCGTTTCAATCCGCGTCAATCAGCTTCTATTTTTATAGAAGCTGATCTGGTGGTGAAGATACGGACTAACTAGAAGTTCGTGAGACATGAATGTATAAAAAGATATGGCAGCTAAGTACTCTGATCAAGAATTCGTTGAATTCGTTGTGAAGAACTTGGTCAATAATCCAGCTGATGTCAAGGTTGAAAGAACTGTTGATGAACGGGGTGTATTGCTAACCGTTCACATCAATCAGCAAGATATGGGTTATCTGATCGGTCGTCAGGGTCAAACAGCTCATGCCATTCGCACCTTAGCTCGTGTTGTTGGCGCAAAAAACAATGCGCGCGTCAATGTTAAGATTTACGAACCAGAGGGTGCGCGTGGTCCTCGCAGAACTGCGGACGTTGGAGCTGATGATCTTGGTTTATAAACGCGTAGGAATGCGTAATTTTACGCAGGAAAACGCGGAATAAAATAATTGGAAATCAAAAAGGGCCGTGGTACTATAGTGGTGCCACGGTTCTTTGTTTCATAATCTCTACGAACCTACAAAATTGCTACTAATCTTACAAATACTAAGGAAAAAGTTCGTAGAATTTGTAGCCAAGTTTGTAGGTTAGTAGTATATTATTAAATTTGATATCCTGACAATTTTTCCTAAGATTTTTTCTAACTATCTTAATGAATCAATAATGAAACGGGCGCAAATTAAAAAGCTGGTCAGTTTTAATATTGTTAATATTCGCGACCATGCTAGAGATAAGCATAAAAAAGTTGATGATCGACCTTATGGCGGCGGGCCGGGGATGATATTAAAAATTGAACCAATATACAATGCTCTACGAGCGCTTGACGCAACCCGTAAAATCAAAAATCAAAAATCAAAAATCAAAATTAAGGAACGGATTATCTTATTATCTGCCAAGGGAAAGCTGTTTACGCAAAATGAGGCTAAGAGATTGTCTAAGTATGATAGGATTATTTTAATCTGCGGGCGCTATGAAGGAGTTGACGAGCGGGTAGCTAAATACTTGGCTGATGAAGAATTATCAATTGGGCCATATGTTTTAACCGGTGGCGAATTGCCAGCCATGGTTATTCTCGATGCTGTCTCGCGCATTGTGCCTGGCGTTTTAGGCAAAGCCGAATCGCTCAAGGAGGAAAGTTATGAGTCGCTCAGTGTCGCTTTAGCAGGATCAAATAAAAAATTAGAAACTAGAAATTTGTCCCGCGAAGCAGGATCCACCTTTGGCGGAAAATTGGAAACTACTCGTGAGTACCCTCAGTATACTCGGCCGGAAATTTTCTCGCCAAAAAAAGGCCTGTACTGGAGAGTGCCTAAAGTCTTACTTTGCGGAAATCATAAAAAAATAAAAGAATGGCGCCACGAGCAAAGGAAGCGCTGAAATGAAACTTATTTGTACTTCCTACGAGCTCGTTGCGAAGTATTCGACGAAGGAGAATAATATATTTATATTTATTCATAACACATAATGGAACGATCGTTTCACTATGTGTTATGGAGTTTTTAAACTTTTTACAAAAAAATCCTAGCAAGTTTGCCAGGATTTATCTTGATAGTTTTTAAAATAAACACCACTCTACTCATTAATTTGTGTCCGAAGTTCATTTACAGCCTGTTCATTAAGTGCTAAGAATTCCACTCCGCCAACTGTGGTTGATAGATGCGCGTGATCGCTTTCACCAACTTCGGCAACATATTTTTTTTCAAAAAGTGTCTTAACTAAAGTGGCAACATCAGTGCCCAAATCAACCCCTCGCCCCGCATAAACGCTTAGTTCATCTTCAAAAAGTTTTCTAGTTATGCGTTCAGCCTTAGATAATTTTCTAAGTAACCAAATAGCAAAAGCCTCGCCTATGCGCGTTTCGGCTTCGTGCATTTCTCTACGCATTTCCGGGTCTTGTTTCATAGATTTGACACGCTCTGTTAATGTTTTAATAGCTTGACGAGATTTTCTTAACTTATCCATACCTTGAAGGGTTAGTCCGAAAAAATCTCCATCGTCGGTTGTTCCAGTATAAATATAGCGTTTATCTAATAAATTTTCAATTAGTTTGGATCTTTCGATGGATAACCGAACTCCATTTAGTTCAAAGGCTTGAATTGTTCTTACAAGATCATCGCGCCATGATCGTCCATCAGTGCCAATATAATCAAGCAATAGTAGTGCAAAAAGCTCTGCCTCTTCAGTCGTGAGCAGGGTAGGTTTATTGGGATTCATAGTCATCCTTTCCTCCTGTGTTTTCAATGTACTACGACTACTCTGACCTTAACATAGTGGTTATGCCTTGACAAGGTTATTGACAATTTGCTAGACTGCGATATAATACGGTTATCTTAAAAATAGACTAATTTTTTATCCCGTAAGCCAGTCTATATATAAATTGGCGCCGGGGTTTACCCAAACAATCATTTAGATATTTTCACAATTTATATTTATAAAAAAAACAGCAATCTATTTCGGATGCGCTGTTTTTTCTTCAACTTTTGTGAGTTTATTTTTGGTCACAAATATTGCGGCCAAAAATGATCTTACAAAAGATCACGAACTTTGAAAATTTAACCTATGTATTATAAATAACCTATAAAATACATGGTGACTCTATTTCTTTTGATTGAATAGAGGCGATAGCTAGTCGCTTCTATAATTATTATGAGAGTTTGATCCTAGTCCCGACGTGACGTCGGGATCCCGACTTTATGTCGGGACTCAGGGTGTGCGAATAACATTGCTTATCTTGTTTCATGATCACAGCTCTTTATCTGAGAGTTTGATCCTAGCTCAGGGTGAACGCTGGCGGCGTGCCTAAGGCATGCAAGTCGAGCGATTGTGGCTTGCGATTACATCAAGAGCTGCGATAGCGGCGAATGGGTGAGTAACACATTGATAATCTACCTCGAAGACGGGTACAACTCCGCGAAAGCGGGGCTAATCCCCGATGGTCTCGTGTCTCACTATTGTTCGACACACCGCGATTCCAATCATCCGAATACATTCGAATTATCCGAAAATTATTCGGAACATTAGGATGAAATTTGGATTTTTCGGGTCGCCTAAGGTGGCGAGCGGTAGCGAGATACGAGTAAAGTCGTAAGACGCTTCGAGAAGAGTCTATGGCCTATCAGCTAGTTGGTAGGGTAATGGCCTACCAAGGCAATGACGGGTAGCGGGTCTGAGAGGATGACCCGCCTCAGTGAGACTGCGACACTGCTCACACTCCTACGGGAGGCTGCAGTCAGGAATATTGGGCAATGGGCGAAAGCCTGA
>CAZVIU010000017.1:0-15917 GCA_964626935.1 uncultured Gammaproteobacteria bacterium | reverse complement strand
TTTCCGCCAAAGGCGGATCCGCCTTTGGCGGAAAACTAGGGGGCGGTTAGGTGGGGTTAGTTCGCGTCTTAATTCGCGTTTAGATTCGCGTCTTGTTTCGCTTCTACATTCCATGCTTGTCAAAAACCCCTCAAAACTTTTAAAAATTCTTACGCCGCTTCTGGTTTTGATTCTGATCGGTCAAGCCTGTAAATTGCCTTCGCCCGGACTTCAAGAAGCGACTAAATCAATCTCTCTGGAATATTGGCGCGTTTTTGATCCATCAGACTCACTAAACGATGTACTTGCCGACTGGAATGCCCAACATCCTAATATAAGGGTAAATGTCCGCACTTTGCGATTTGAAGAATTCGAAAAAGAGTTGCTTAACGCTTTGGCTGAAGACCGGGGCCCGGATCTTTTCTCTATTCCAGCTAATGAAATAAAAAAATATCAGAGCAAAATACAACCCTCGCCAGCCTCTATTAAACTGGCTTTTCAAGAGGTGAAGCAAACCTTAAAACGCGAGGTCGTTACCACGTTAAAAACCTTGCCAGGTGTAACCGTTAAAGAATTGAGAGAAAAATTCGTTGATCAAGTGGCCGATGATGTAATGATAAAAACACAAGAAAGCGGCGAGGTAAAACAAGAAATTTATGGCCTGCCGCTATCTCTTGATACCTTGGCGCTTTTCTATAATAAAGACCTATTTAATCAGGCGAAAATTGCTTCACCGCCAAAAAACTGGACTGAATTTCAAGAAGCAGTCAAAAAACTAACTAAGCTCGATTCAAAAGGGAACATCACTAAATCCGGCGCGGCTCTGGGCACAGCTAATAATGTTGAACGATTTTTTGATCTACTTTCCGTAATCATGATGCAAAACCAAACACTGATGAGCGATGAATCAGGCACAGCCTTGTTTGATAAAGTACCGCCAAACCTAGCTGGTCGGCCAGTGCCGCCGGGCGAAGAAGCCTTAGTTTTCTATACTGATTTTGCCTCTCCGGCCAAAGAAGTCTACACTTGGAATAATGATTTCGGAAACTCGCTTGATGCTTTCGCCGCAGGCAAAACAGCCATGTTCCTTGGCTACTCATATCACATTCCACTGTTGCGCGTTCGCGCGCCAAAACTCAACTGGGCAACTAGCCGCTTGCCGCAGATTGATGGCAATGAAGTTAATTTTGCCAATTATTGGGTTGAGGTAGTTTCCAAAAAGACCAAAAACCCTGATGCCGCCTGGGCCTTCTTGCAGTTCGCAGCGACTGACAAAGACGAGGCTAAAAAATATCTCGCGCGCGTTAAAAAACCAACAGCCTTGCGCGAACTTATAGCTCTTCAATCGCAAGATGTAGAGCTAGGGGCTTTTGCTGAAAGTGTCTTGACGGCAAAAAATTGGTACAAGGGCGCAAACCCGCGTGCGGCTGAAGACGCTTTCCGTGATATGATAAACCAAGTAGCCACTGGCACGCTCGAGGTAAGAGAGGCAATCAGATTGGCAACACAAAAGGTGAACGCAACGCTACGCTAAATTTACAAAAACATAAAAACACTAGAACACAAGAACAACTTGTTTTAATGTTTTCATGTTTTAATGTTTTCATGAAAAGGCACAAGAAATTATGGTTGTTCATATTTCTACTCACGATAGTATCTATTGTTCCGGTGCCAGTCGATGCCGTCACTGTTGTTCCCGACTGCGCTCGTCAAAAAGCTAGTATCCAAACACCAGGGGTTGATTGCCTTGTGCTAACGGCAATTAATGTGGCCAAGCTAATTTTGGGCATTTCCGGCAGTGTGGCTTTGGCTTTATTTATCTATGGCGGGTTTATGATGCTTATCTCGGCTGGCAACGAACAAATGGTCACTAAAGGAAAAAGTGTCTTGAGCGGCGCGGTTATTGGGCTTATAATAATATTTGTAGCCTACGCTGGAATTTTCTTTTTAGTCAAAACTCTGACCGAAGGAACAAAAGGCAAGGAAAGAGATGCTTTATTCGCTTGTCTTGATATTAAATCAGGTACTTATAAAGCAGACGGCGAAGCTTGCGGAGAAAATGGAGAATGTAAAGCTGGGATTTGCGCAACAAAATAATTAAGTCATTAAGTTATTTAGTCATTGAGTCATTGGGTCATTAAGTTATTAGAATCCGATTTCAAACATTTATGAAGGGCAAAATACCAATATTAAAAATGCAGAAATTATCAATTTTTCTGGTTTTTTGCTTCTTGTTTTTTGTTTTATCTGCGCCTTTGGCACATGCTGCTGGCGGTTGCGCTAAAATGAAAACACTTCCACCTATAAGCGGAGCCTATTGGGAAACATGCACCCCCGCCGAAACAAAAACAGCTTGCACCGCTGGACAAAAATGGTTATCAGGCGGGTGTCTAGAGGCAATAAGCTATGCATTAAATACAGAGACAGCGGGAGGAACAACGGCCGAATCGTTGCCAAATCCTTTGGGTACCACTGACATCCCTGCCTTAATCGGCAATGTTATCAAGGCCATGCTTGGCATTAGCGGTTCTTTGGCTTTACTGATGTTCGTCTACGGCGGCATTTTGTGGCTAAGTTCTGGCGGCAATGAAAAGCGGGTAGAAAAAGGCAAACAAGTTTTAACTTGGGCTACAATTGGCTTGGGGATAATCTTCACTAGTTATATTTTGGTTAATTTTGTGATACAATCATTAACATCACCCAAATAGAATGGCGGATAGACATCAATTAATTAAAATTTTATAAAAATGCTAATCGTTTTATTAGAAGGGGGGTGAATATGAAATGAACAAAATTACGAAAATCGCTATGACTGCCGGAGCTATGCTTTTATCTGCTCTGCCAGTCTTGGCTCAAGGCGTGGGTCAAGTTGGACAACTTGGCATTGAATACGGCACAGCTACAGGGCTAGGCACAGCTGATATCCGATCAACTGTAGCCTCAATTATTAATGTAGCTTTGGGTCTTTTAGGTATTGTGGCTGTGGTTATTATTGTTGCCGGCGGCTTTATTTGGATGACTTCAGGCGGAAATGATGAAAAAGTAGATAAAGCCAAAAATATGATTTTTATGGGTATTATTGGTTTAGCAATTATTTTATCAGCTTACGCTATTGCCACCTTTGTGATCGCTCAACTAACCCGAGCTACAGGGGCAATTCAATAATTTAGTTTCTTTCTCGAGAAAGAAAACTCTTTTATATTCAGAGAGTGTCCGCCTAACTAAAAAGTTGGGCAGACATCCCTGGTTATAAACCATAAATTATGAATAAAGTAAAAACTATTTTTCATTGGCTCGTGGCAATTGCTTGTTTCTTAATGGCTAGAACGGCATTGGCTATTGAAACTGGATTAGACGCAACAGCCAGTGCAACTGGCTTAAAGAAAGGTGATATTCCTGGTCTTGTTGGAATCATTATCAAAGCTCTTCTGGGTTTAGTTGGAATTATTTTCTTTGGTCTTTTGCTGTATGGAGGTTTTATCTGGATGAAAGCACGAGGAAATGAAAAAGAAGTGGAAAAAGCCAAGGGAGTAATTACTGACGCTATTATCGGAATTGTTATTGTAGCTGCGGCTTATGCTATTTCAAGCTTTATCATACAAACACTAAGCTAAGATGTTTAATTTTTTAGCACAATTACCGGAAGAGACGCAAACTAAACTGGAAAAAGTGGGCATAGAAGGTTCTTATTCTGATCCATTTGTACTTACTGGTATTATTATCAACACCTTTCTTAGTATTTTAGGCATCGTTTTTCTGCTTCTGGCAATCTATGGCGGCTTTATCTGGATGAAAGCGCGGGGAAATGAAAAAGAAGTTGAGCGGGCAAAAAATATTTTAACTGATTCTATTATCGGCATTATTATTATTTTTGCCGCTTACGCAATTTCAGCTTTCGTGCTCCAAGCCTTAGCTTAAATACTCCTATATGCTCTTAGCTGAAAACGCCCTAGAACGTCTAACAGCTATTCGAGGAACTGCAGGTTTTAGCGAAACCGATCTACCAACTATAGCAGCCAATATCATTGCCGCGCTTCTTTCTATCATTGGATTAGTACTCTTAGCGCTCATAGTTTATGGCGGTTTTATTTGGTTTAAAGCTCGCGGCAATGAAAAAGAAGTTGAGCGGGCAAAAAATATAATGACTGATGCAATTATTGGACTAGTTATTGTTATGGTTGCTTATGCCTTATCAAAATTTGTCGTCTGTTCGGTGCTTAAAGCGACTGGATTAATCTGTACCTCGTAAAATCGATGGTTTGTCAATAAATCTATATAATTTTAAAAGGACAGCGAAATGCTATCCTTTTTCTTTTAAATATTCTTAATTGGCGGGTGAGGTCTTGTGGCAGTCTCCTCCAAAAAAATGCCATGGCCCGCGGATACGATCAAAGTTAACTCGCCATTCACAAACTTCACCACTGAACTCACAGTCATAATCATCACAACTATACTGCTCAACTAAAATATGGTGCTCACCATGTCCAACGCGGAGCATGCCTTGTCCGTTTGGACGAAGAAGCGATATTGATTTTGGTCCATTGGGTGTCTGAATAACTGATTGCCAGGCAGCAACTCCATCAGTAAAACCTACCTCTTCATTATCTAGAAATATCCGAAGATAATAACGCCTATACGGATTCCAATCATTACTAAGTTTGACTGATCGTCCTTCATTCCCAGCATCTCCCCAACCAACTGGTGGACGCTCGGTAAAACCTACATACGGTGGCGGTGTAAATGAACTGCCCAAAGCATCGGGTGGAGGATAGCCTTCGGGCGGTGTAGCGCTACTGCGACTTGCTTCTAGCTTGCGCAGATCTTCTGCCCTAGCCCGACCGAGCTTATCTAGATTATCTCGTAAACGATTAATTTCAACGTCAAGCTTCCTGTTCTGGTCTTGAAGTTGGCTGACTTGCGAGCTGGCGCAACTAACCAGCATAAAGCATGAAGCATAAAGCATGAAGCAAGCTTTAAGCAAGCTTAAGTTGCTCATTCACTCCTCCTTTTGATCAAAGCGAAGCTTCAATCAATTAGCGCCAAAAACTCATGCAAGTGCCACATTTTTCACAATCACCCTGGCACTGCGGAGGAACAGGTCCAGTTCTGTCAACCTTATTAGGCCTATCACCTCTGTCTGTACCATTAATTCTACTGGCCCTATCTGCTCTATGGGCTGATGAAGCGCCAAACGCTCGCTCCACAACAGCGCTCTGTTGCAGTGTTAGGTCAGCCGCGAGCTTAGCGCCGCGAAGCACTTCACGCGCTAGTCTTCCTGCCGGCTCGCCGTTTTTAAAACTTTCTACCGCGTTAATTCCGCCAAGCGTATAGCCCGGCCGAGAATAACGCCCGCCATATCCATATCCCCACATATTGCAACGCCAGCCATAACGGCTATAACACTCACGTAACACCCAAGCTTGTGAATCGCTCATATTAGCGCGCGAAATCGCGCCAATCGCTTGCTCGGGCGTAGTTGTAGACCCGTTCACAAACCCGGCCACACTTTGATATTCAACCCGCGCTGAACCTGCGCCTGGCCGCACGAGATTGTGACTAGCCGGATGATAGCCTTGAATTGGCGCGCAGCTAACTACAAGAAGTAAGAAGTAAGAATTAAAACTCGAGAATCTGCCTCTCATCATCTCACTCCTTTAATTATCAAGGCTTCGCCTTGATAATTTAGCTTTAAATTGTCAATCTAGTCGATCCCAGGCTTATTCCTAGGATCATAGTAAAATAACATGAAATGCCCTTGCCGTCAAGTCTCCTCTCCGATTCCTAAAATTCCTTCATAATACTCAATCTCGCCCATGACATCCATTAAGGTTACCGGTCGTTCTATAAATCCGAAACCTTGTTCAAAAGTTTTAACTTTCGCTAAAATTTCATCGCCCCACTTGGGAGATCGGCTGGCAAACCCGCGTAACTTCTGAAGCGCCTCTTCAATCTGCGCTTGTTTCTTTTGCCATGCTTGAAGCGCGGCAAAATATTCTTCTTGTTTCTCGGTGGCAATCAATCGTTCAAGCTCGCCATGAATCTTGTCATGAGCAACAAGTTCAGCTCTAACAATTTCGGCTTGCTCATCAGGCGTGAAATATAAATCCAGGCCGAGGCTTTGCCCGCGCACGCGTTCAATATTACCTTTTTCTGATAAAAATTTTTCATACTTTGGTTTTAGCTCTTCGGGTAATTGATCGCGCAAGGCCACCTCTTCGGCGCCACGGCCATATTCATCATAAAGTTCTTGGTAAGCCTCGCGATATGGCCAAATTTCTTTGCCAAACTGATAAGCTGTCTCCTCAATTTTCTCTACCGAAACAGTCAAGTCGTCAGCAAATTCTTTATACACCTCGGCCATGGCATTCTTGCGCGCGTGCGGAAAAGCCGCCGGCGCTCCTTCAATCAAGCTGCGGAGAAGATTAAGGGTAAATTGATATGGATGACTATTCATAATTACTTATAGAATTATAGCTCTTTTAAAACAAGTAGAAAAGTGGTAAAATATTATATGACTCAGCGACATAATAATTTGGTGACTCAATAACTCAATAACTTAATGATTTAATAACTCAATGACTTACCTATGCGGCGCCAAAGTCGTGGTAAACAATCATCTCTTTTTGATTTAGAAATTCACCCTGAAGTCAAGCTTGGCATTTTTGCCATTCTTTTGTTTTTAGTTGGCGCGCTGGGCTTGCTCGCCTTTTTTGATCGCGCCGGTCAGGCCGGCCGCCTTTTAGATAGCGCTCTCGCAGTAGTCTTTGGCGCTCCGCGCTTAATTTTTCCCATCATTCTTATTGCTCTTGGAGCCTTGCTTTTACGCCCAGATTGGCGACCTCGCTTGCGCCAATACTTAGGAATAACACTCCTGCTTCTTTCAGTTAACGGCTTAATTCACATCACTACCTTTGAATATATGGAAGGGTTGCGTGGCGCGAGTATTGGCGAAGGCGGCGGTTATTTGGGACTCGCGCTTTCCTATCCGCTTGATCGCGGCTTGGGCTTTATTGGCGGAACACTAGTGCTTGTTGCTCTAATCCTAGTGTCGTTACTGCTCATTTCTAAAACCATTGTTTTAAAATCATTAGAAACCCCGCATTACCTTGTCGCCCTGCTCATCCAACTAGGATGGAAACTAACCGTGCGCATAAAAAATCGACAAGCTTTAAAATCATTTAGAGACTCGGCTGGATTCCAAAGCAAAGAAATTAATGAAACCGAAACTACTACCGAAATAAATGAAACATCGGGCGAGTCTGCCTCTTCGTCACAAGAATCAGCGAGCCAAGAATTAATTGAAACGCCAAAAATTCGCAAGAAAAAAACATCTATTACCCTGCCGCTTGATCTTTTGACCAGTAAATCTACAAAACCATCGGCTGGTGATATTAAAACTAGCCAACTAATAATCCAAAAAACCTTAGAGAATTTTGGCATTGAAGTTGAAATGGGCGAGGTATCGGTTGGCCCAACAGTTAGCCAATATACTTTGCGGCCAGCCGAGGGTGTAAAACTGGCGCGTATTACCGCCTTGTCAAATGACTTGGCCCTGGCCCTTGCCGCCCATCCGATAAGAATTGAAGCGCCAATTCCGGGAAAATCTTTAGTTGGTATTGAAGTGCCCAATCAAGTGGTTGCCCGCGTGCCTTTACGCGAAATTTTAGAAAGCGATGATTGGAAAAAATCCACTTCGCCCTTAACTATCGCTCTGGGCAAAGATGTAGCTGGCCGCGCTTGGAGCGCTGATCTTGGCCGCATGCCGCATCTGCTTGTTGCCGGCGCTACTGGTTCAGGAAAAACTGTGGCCCTAAATTCCATTATCATCAGTCTTCTTTATCGCAATCAGCCAGAAACTATGCGTCTTATTTTGGTTGACCCAAAACGAGTTGAGCTGCCAATTTATAATGGCATTCCGCATCTCTTGACGCCAGTCATTACTGACATCCCCAAAACCGTCAATGCTTTTCGCTGGTTAATTGGTGAAATGGAACGGCGCTTTGATCTTCTGGCTAAAACAGGAAAACGAGATATTGAATCTTATAATAAAACGATTAGTAACCCCCGCCCTGATTCCCGTCCTGATACACTTCCTTATATCGTACTTGTTGTTGATGAACTCGCCGATCTAATGGTCGCGGCTGGATCAGAAATTGAAGCCTCAATAATTCGTTTAGCGCAAATGGCTAGAGCCGTTGGCGTTCACTTGGTGTTAGCCACCCAACGCCCTTCAGTTGATATTATTACCGGACTGATCAAGGCCAACATCACTTCGCGTCTGGCTTTTGCCGTGGCCTCGCAAATTGATTCACGCACAATCCTAGACACATCTGGCGCGGAAAAACTAATGGGTCGCGGCGATATGCTTTTTGTTTCTGCTGAACTAGGCAAACCGCGCCGCTTGCAAGGATCATTAGTTACTGACGAAGAAATCACACATATTACTGAATATCTAAAAAAAGACGCGGAAGAAATTGAATATAATGATGCGGTGACCTCAAAACAAACAGTATCTGTTAGCGGGGTTAATTTTGACAACGGTGATGATCCGCTGTTCGGAGAAGCGCGTGACGCCATCACGCGCGCCGGCAAGGCCTCGGCCTCACTTCTGCAACGCCGATTAAAAATTGGTTATGCCCGAGCCGCAAGACTTTTGGATATTATGGAAGAACAAGGCTTTATCGGTCCAGCCGACGGCGCTAAACCAAGGGAGGTGTTGATCACGCCAATGGATCATGTTAGTATAAATGATGATAATCCGTTAACTCGTTAATTTTAATAATGACTCATCCAATTAAACCCATTCCCAGTCGTGATTTGCTTGTCGTGCCAAAGTTTTTGGGTTTGATTTTTTTAATCCTCTTGGCGCTTGGGCTTATCATTAACATCACTTTGGGCGTTAAAAAAATTATTCTGCCGCCAGAGCTAATTTTGGAGTCGCCGCAAAATGGCGCGCTAATGCGCGATCCAGTAGTTGAAGTACGCGGCCGAACTGAACCCGGATCACTTTTGTCTTTAAATAATCAAACGATCATTACGACTTATGACGGCCTTTTCCGTGAACTTCTACCTTTACAAAATGGCTTAAATCGGATTAACATATCAGCACGAAAGAGATATTCCCGGCCGAAAAATTTAGAGCTGCGAATAATCTACGAACCAGCTAAAGAGTTAACCTACAATCCGTTAACTCGTTAATTTATTAATTGACTTTCCGGGGGAAAAGTCTAAATATTTATGGCTAATGTTTCCAAAAAAGAGGAAACCAAAAATGTTGTAGCGGCGCGATTCCGCGCTGTAGAGGAAGCGCTCACTCAAATCAAAGATCGCTTTGGCGCGGGCGCGATTATGCGCTTAGGCGAGGCTCATAGAATGCAAGTAGAGGTTGTGCCCACTGGATCGCTCTCGCTTGACTTGGCTTTGGGCGTGCGTGGAATGCCGCGCGGCCGCATTGTTGAAATCTTTGGTCCGGAGGCTAGCGGCAAATGTGTGAGCCGAGATACGGTTGTTTTTACAAACAAAGGAATGCTGCCAATTGACGCTTTCGGTTATTTATCAATTCCCGAGTTTCAGAAAAAAGAAGTATTCGTTTATGCGGAGCACAGCTTCGAGAAGACTAGTCATTTTTATAATGGCGGCCTAAAAAAAACATTGCAGATTTGCACAAAACGTGGTTTTACTTTAGAGGGCACGCCCAACCATAGAGTAAGGGTTCTTGATAAAAATGGTAATTATTTATTTAGAAGATTAGATGAATTATGCGATGATGACTATATAGCAATACAACGTAATCAACAATGCTTTGGACCTGGCGCGAATTTTAGCACATTTAAATATAAAAAGAATAAAAACGACTACTCAAGTAAGTCGTTCAATCCGCCGAAAATGATTGATCAGACATTAGCTATTTTAATGGGCTATATGATTGGCGATGGCACCTGTACAGCCACGGGCTTCAATAAAAATAATATTACTATAACAGTTGGGGATGACGAGGTTGAAAATGATTTGCAAAAAGTTTTTCAAAAAATTTTTAGAGCGGGGGCAAGGGTGACAAAAGATAAGCGCAATCAAGTTCGACAATTGCGTATGCACAACGCCCAGGCTAGGAATTTTCTCGTCCATGCTGGTTTGGGCTGGTGGGACGCTGCGACAAAAGAGATACCCTGGTCGATTTTATGCTCGCCAAAATCAATCGTGGCAGCTTTCATTTCGGCTCTATTTGAGTGTGATGGCTGTTTTTCGGGTACAACCATTGAGTATTGCACAAAGTCAGGAAAACTGGCAGGACAACTTCAAACAGTATTATTAAATTTTGGCATCATTACCACGCTTAAAAAGAGAATTAACAAAAAATATGGCCCGTATTTTTATTTGTATATAGAGGGGCAAAATGATAAGAGATTTTTTGCGAAACAAATTGGTTTTCGCAGTAAACGCAAGCAGAGTAAACTAATTCAAGATATTAAAAAACAAAAGATATTTAAAACAAATCTTGATGTAATTCCAAATTTAAATAACACGCTTGCAGAGTTTATTAAACAATATAAGCAAATGTGTTTGCCATTAAACAGGGATGACTGGAGTATTTTTTATGACTATCTGCCAAAGCCGCAAGGTGGTGGGCACGCCTTAACATACGATCGGCTTAGTCGTATATTGAAACATTTTATAAAAGGAAGAAATATACCGCAGTATCAAATACTAGAGCAACATCTAGAGCTTGGGTTTTATTGGGATAGAGTAAATGCGCGGAAAGCGTCAATATCTCATGTGGTAGATTTTACAGTGCCGAAAGGATCTACTTTCTTTGGTAATGGTTTTGTCAATCATAACACCACACTCGCACAGCATGTTGTTGCCGAGGTGCAAAAACTTGGCGGCGTGGCTGCTTTTGTTGATGCTGAACACGCGCTTGATCCAGAGTACGCCAAAAAAATCGGCGTCAAGGTCAATGAACTTTTCATCTCGCAACCAGACACGGGCGAACAAGCGCTGGATATTGTAGAAACTCTCGTACGTTCGAACGGCGTTGATGTGATTGTGGTAGATAGCGTTGCCGCGCTAGTGCCGCGGGCAGAGATTGAAGGCGATATGGGGGACGCTCATATGGGTTTGCAAGCTCGGTTAATGTCACAAGCCTTGCGCAAACTAACTGGCATTGTTTCTAAAAGCAAGACCGTGCTGATTTTTATTAATCAAACCCGTCAAAAAATTGGCGTGTTTTTTGGCAATCCCGAAACTACAACCGGCGGCACTGCCTTAAAATTTTATTCGTCCATGCGTATTGAAGTTCGCCGAGCCGCGCAATTAAAACAAGGTGAGAGCGTGGTTGGCAGTCGCGTTAAAGTAAAAGTTGTTAAAAATAAAGTCGCGCCGCCTTTTCGCACAACTGAATTTGACATTATGTATAATGAGGGCATTTCGCTCTCGGGCGACACGCTAGACACTGCTGTGCTCTATGATGTTGTTAAAAAAGTTGGCAATACTTTTGCTTTTTTGAACGAAAAACTTGGCGTTGGCCGTGAAGCGGCTAAACTGACTTTACGAACGCGTCCGGAACTTATTACGCAAATTCGTAAAGCTGTGTTTGAAGCAGCTGATAAAAAAGAATTAAATCCTCCCGCGCCGGCTCCAGATCTAAATTAACGGATTAACGAGTTATAATGAAGCTAAGCTTCGACGCACTCTGCAGTTCCGACCAAAGCGTCGGGACGAAAGAAGGAAGCTTAGCTTCGAAACAAAAATGAATTAGCCCCCGGCAGGAATGCCAAGGGCTTTTAGGTAGGAAAAGAAAGGTGGGTGGAAGTTATTCACGATCGTGAAAAACTCTATTTGCCAGTCTTAGCGGGTGGCGAATCAACCCTGTCAGATCGCGGCGTGATCATGCCGCAACGAATAAGCTTCTCGCGCCTGCGTGCGTAATACCTGTCTTCATCATCAACTGAAGGTGGCGGCGGCGAGGTAGCCTCACCAGCGACTGGAGGGACTGCCTTCGAAGTTACCGGGGTTGCTTCCTCATCATTCTTATCGTTCTCGACATCGTACGGCTCTTTCTTGCCATCACTTGGTGCGATCTCCAGCGGCTCTTCGTCAGGATCTGGACCGCCGCAAGCATCAAACAGGCCGTCGCGCTGCGTTGAAGGGTCTTCACCTTCTGGCGTGCCAAATGCTCCGCGGGCGTAAAGCGCTTCAGTCACGAGCTTTTGAAAAGCTAGCTTCGGTACTGGCAAACCGCTAAACTCACCCCTGAAGATCCGCGCCCACTCATCGCGGGCTTCATTCACCCGCTTGATGATCTCAACGACCTGCACTCGGCCAAACTCGATTTCGAAGTCGTGTCCGGCACAAAAAGTCACGGGCTCTACCTTCAGGCGATGACATTTTCGGTAGCGTACAGCGTACTGATTTCCACCGAAAATGTTAGCTGTCAGGTTACGCCCAACAGTAACATTTCCATGATTTACGAGTTCGATGAATTTCAACCACGGTAGAAACCACGAACTGCCATCAACACAAAAAGCGATCCGGATTGGGTCAAGAACCGTTCCGTCCTCACTTAGCGGATTGCGCCAAGCTTGGACAGAGATCCGCGGATCAGACCAGAGCGGCCGCGACGATATCAGTTGCGCACTCTCACGAGTCTCGCAAGACATATTGCACTCTCCCTAAATAAAAACGACCTTTGACGATTTTCTAATCCGGGCGCCATGATTAGCTCCCGGGCTTGTCAAAGGATTTTCAACGTCCTACCTTAGAAAATTTTCCGCGTCTATCCATGGATGGACTTGTGGTGAGCATGGTCAGACCATTAGTGTAGATCTGTTTCTATAAAGCAAAACTTTCTAAGGTAGAAGCCCAACAAGATGTGTTGGGCAAAAGGTGGGAGGGGAGATCGAACCTCGAGCGGCCGTCTGGCTGCAAGTTGTTCAATCTCCCCTTTGTTTTTGGTGGGGCTTATCGATGGCTTATCGACGACGCGCGCTGACGCGATCGCCGATCGTTGCGACGAGCCGCGGGGACTCGGCCGCCGGAGCGACAAAGCTCTCATCACGGACCGCCGGGTTCACTGACTGTCCGGTCGGAGTAGCATTGCCGATCGGACCCGATGGTCCACCCGACGTCTGCGGCCTGGCCGTTGCGTTGCGCAGCGGCTTGACCGAAGCCTCGACGATCTGGACCTTGCCGTCCGGACCGACCGAAGCCGCTACTCTCGAGTCGCTCGTCACCTGCTGGCTGGCCAGCCACTGGACGAACTTCGGATAGACGTCCACCGGAAGAACCGATGGCATCGTCTTGCCCGGGTTACGGCTGTCGGCCTGCGACGGGGAAAGCCTGGTGGCGATCCCTGCGCAACGCCGACACACAACCACGTTCATCTTGCGGATCTGCCCCTCGCGAGGTCCCCGCGTGAACGTGTACTCGTGCCTGCCATCGGCCGTTCGACACGCCAATTGGATCTGGCGCATCGCGAAGACCTGCTTGTCTTCGATTGAGCCGTCGTCGAGGCGCTTTCGCCACGACATGGTTTCACCCAACGCGCTCTGCTTGCGGCAGAACGCGCAGGTGGCGATGACGTGCGCAGCGTCCACCCCGTCCTTGACCTGGCTGGCCAAACAACGGAAGTCAGACACCTGCACCGTCTGTTCGTTCGCCACGATGGCGGACGGCTGACGGTTGTCGTTGACCACGCCTTGACCGGACACGAACGGCCCGATCAGGTCCTCGAGCGCCGACACTTCGGCGCGTGCGTCACGACGCTCGCCGCGACGCTCATCACGCTCGGCCTGCACGTCCGCGGGGATGAACTCCCCGAGAGCGGCAGCCATGGTCTGGGCGGCCTCGGTCTCGGCCTTGCGCTTCTCGGCATTGCGCCGGGCGCGCTCTTCGGCCTCGCGGATCGCCGTAGCGGCTGCCTCTCCGGCAGTCTGCGTACGCGTTTCCACGCGCGCCATCGCCTCGGCTCGCCGCTTCTCCCACGCCTCGAGCACGGGAACGAGCGGCACCCACAGCGGCTCCTCCGCTGTGGCCTTGTTGACCGTGATCGACTCGATCAGGGTCGCGAGCTTCTGCGCCTGCGGCGTGTCCAATCGCGCCACTGCTAGGCGACGCGGGTCAGACTTCAGGCTGTCCAAGAGCCCCTGAAGGGCTCCCTTCAGCGCCGGATGACGTGCGGCCTGCTTGGCCGCCAACACACGATCCCAGTTCAGCGTAAGCGCATCGCTCATGCTGACGGTCTCGTTGTCCAGCGTGGTGACTGTCGTCACCGTTTCGGTATCGGGCATGTTAGCCCTCCTGTGTTTGGGATTTCTGACCCCAAACGATTTGTGACCCTTAAAACCCAAACTGCCCTTACCGCAAAATTGCGGCTTACGGCAAATCTGAATTCTTAGGATCTCCTGTTCCTCACTTCCTTAGTATAAAACCAAGAGAGTGAGGAACAGGAGATTTTTTATTTAAAGAACTGTAAACCTTTTGCAAAAGGTTTTAGGCTTATCGCCTATCGTCTGGAGGTCAAAAGGGGCCATTTGATTTAAAGATCAAAGATATTTTTGCCCCATTGAATCCTCCATACGATATACGATAACTAACAAATTACTCTACCACAGATAATCAATTATGTCAAGGGCCTCCCTCACAAAAGCACAAGAACAATGCTTTCTTACTTTCATGTTTTCATGCTTTCGTGCTATCTGCTGATGCTCTCTAAGATACGGAGGCGGGCTTGGTTTCCCTCACGCCTTTTAATCGTGAAGCTAGAGCTTTTAGAAGCTAAGCTTTGTGTTGCGCCTGCTTGCCCCGTACCTTTTTGGGTGCGATGGCGGCAGAAGCTTAGCTTCGATAAAAAAACGATCAAAAGGTGTGAGGGTCCTATCAAACAACTCATCTGGAAACTTCTAGTCGAAACCAGAAATAACCTAGATGAAGTCATTCGTGCTTATGTCCCCATGCTTTAACATAAGCTTCCCTCCTCCTTATCTTAAAGAACATTCACGCGCTCTCTTTGTTGGAATTAGGCTCTTAAATGTCACGGTCAACTTTCTATGATTCCCGTAGAAGCGAATTTACGCCAATATCAACGCGAATTTACGCAAAAATTAATATCTATCCTGCCAAAATATACAATAGTCATTAAGTCATTGAGTCACTAAGTCACTAAACTATTTGTATGTTTTGGTAGGATGCCGTGGAGTCTCTATTCCGCTTGTGGCGGAACGAGCTTTCTCCACGGCTATTTAGTTTTGGAGCCGGGGCTAGCTTGCGCTAGTTCTTCGTCAGGGCGTCGATGAGCTCGACGTCCAGCGCGGTCGCGCAGAGCTTGCCGAGCTCATCACGGTCGGCCGCGGTGAGACCCTTGAACTCGCTGGTCTCAACCTTGCGGCCACCGAGCGGGGTGATACCGTCACTCCCTTCGAAGAACCGCTTGATCGCCTGGATCCTGGTCAGCTTCTCCATGTTGCTTCTTTCTTAGGAAAGATTTGCCGCGTGCTGGTCGAGCCAGCGCGCGTGCGCCTTGAGCCGGTTGGCGCGCTCGCTGTCCGACATCGCCGCCATGGCGGCCCGGCCGTGCTACGCGTTGGTGGCGCTGGCTGTGCCGCCGGCCACACGCCCGCGCTGGGTGGAAGAGTTCTTCGCTGGCGTCCACGATTTGGCGCGGCGCCACCGCGTCAGAGTGGCCGGCGGCGACCTCTCCTCCGCACCCCAAATCGTGGCTGACGTGCAGGTGCTCGGCGAAGTAGAAAAAGGCTGTGCGCGGCTGCGCAGCGGCGCCCGCCCCGGCCAGGCGCTCTTTGTCAGCGGGCGGCTGGGGCTGGCGGCGCTGGGACTGTTGTGCGTGCGTACGGGTGTCGCCGCGGGGCCGCCCCTGCTTCGGCGCGCGCGGAGCGCCTACTTCTGTCCCCAGCCGCGGCTGCGTCTGGCCGCGGCGGTAGCGCAAC
>CAZVIU010000016.1:0-16044 GCA_964626935.1 uncultured Gammaproteobacteria bacterium | reverse complement strand
TGATGGAGATTCAACTGGTTGCCTTCTATATGAGTGGAGCTATGCGTCATCCGAATCAACGCTTGCCGGCGAAGACGCAACTCCTGTTTAGGTAAAAGTTTGGCGCGCTCAATGGCCACCTTTGCCTCAGCGATAGCGGTGAGCATGCCTACAATTTTATCAGTGAGTTTATACTGCGGTTTGAACATATATTCCCATGTTACCATAGATAAAATAATCGCGCAAGGATCACGCAGATAATCGCGCAAGGATTTGAAGGTAGCCGGGAGCCGCTGTTCTGCCAATCTTGCCCCCAGTTTTGAAATTGAACAATCATTAAAAAAGATAAAGAAAAAGTAAAGCCCGTTATTGACCCCCAGACAGAAATAAGGCATGATGTCTGCACCCCTTGAGACCACGAAAGTTATCCACTATTGCGAAATTGACTGGCCTCGACAATTAGCATAGGGGTTGTGTTGAGGGCGAAAATTAAAAAGTCGAGCCTTCACAGCAAACTTACAACTTGCTCATACGGTTTTTAGAATGGAAGCGGATAGTCGCGGATCTACACGCGGATTGACGCGGGGCCGATCAGTGCTTGATAGGGATGATATTCGTGTTACCGCGCCATCTAAAGAAATGGGCGAATCGCATCGTTCCAACCCCCCGTTAATTCAAAAAATCGGTCGTAACGATCCATGTCTGTGCGGATCTGGCAAGAAATATAAGAAGTGTCATGGGGCGTAGGAATAAGACCTAATGCAAAACATGAAGAAAATCCTAACACTTTGTATAATTCATCAACATTCAAAAATATTACTTGGCATGAAAAAGCGGGGATTTGGCGAAGGGAGATGGAATGGCTTCGGCGGCAAAGTGCAAGGCGTAGAATCAATTGAAGAAGCGGCTAAAAGAGAAATGCGCGAGGAAGCCAGCTTGGAAATAGAAAAAATGGAAAAAGTTGGGGTTATTGATTTTGAATTTGTTGATTTGCCAGAGATTTTAGAGGTGCATATATTTAAGGTTGACGAATTTAAAGGCCAACCTGAAGAAAGCGACGAAATGAGGCCAAGCTGGTTTCATATAGATGAAATTCCATTCTCTAGTATGTGGCCGGACGATAAATACTGGCTGCCATTATTTTTACAAAATAAGAAATTTCGCGGAAAATTCTTATTTGATGATTCGGACAATATATTTGAAATGAAGCTGGAAGAGGTCAAAGAGATATAAATCTCTCGCTCCGACTTTAGTCGGAGCACCCTCTTTAGAAAAGAGGGAATAATATATGGACGTATTCTCCCTTAGAAAAGGGAGTACGCCGCAGGCGGGAGGGATTTATGAGACTATTTTATCAAAAACATCTAAAATCATATGCGCGAACATTACGACAAGCTGGAAATCTTTCAGAAGTCCTTCTTTGGAATGAATTGAAAAAAGATAAATTAGGATATCGTTTTTTGCGGCAGAAACCGATAGGAGGGTATATTGTAGATTTTTATTGCCACGCGCTAAATTTGGCGATTGAGATTGATGGAGCCGTGAGCTACGATAATAAAATTCAAAAAGACAAAATGCGGCAAAAAGCACTTGAATTATTGAGGGTAAAAATTATGCGATTTATGGATGCGGATGTAAGATTTAATTTAGACGGCGTGGTGAGTTTTATTAAAGCATAAATCCTCCGGTTCGCAAAATCCCTCCCCGCTAACGCGGGACTCCCCTTAGAAAAGGGAGAATACTCACCACCTCATTTAGAAAGGGGAGAATACTCACCACCCCCTAGGGCTTGTGCTTAATTTGTATTTAAGTTATGCTTATTTTAGGTGTGGATAAGCTTAAAAGCTAAAAATAATTTTTAATAATTTTATCCGACCCCTCTCAAATGTAATCCATGGGTTAGCATATGAGAATGATTGGATATACCTCAAATATGGCAAACAGCCAACCCGGAGGTGTAGAAGCCTATTGCGTTAAGTGCAAGACCAAGCGGATGATGAAGGACCCCCAGCAGGTGACTATGCCTGCAAAAGGCGGCGGCACTCGCCCGGCAATGAAGGGTTCGTGCCCTACCTGCAGTACTGGTATGTTTAGGATTTTACCTAAGAAATAGAAGTTAATTGGCGTCATCACAACGTCAATTTACCAAAGACCCCCATTAACGGGGGTTTTTGGTTTTGTCATTAGATCTGTCCCTTAATAATTTTTTGTAGCGAAACGCAGCAATTTCGTGCGAAAATTGTGAAGGCGACCGATGCTTTATACAGAGTATCAGGCGAGGGGGCCTGAACAATTTACAGCCGAAATTGCCAGTTACAGTAGAAAAGATTATTAAGGGCAAGTCTATTATCAAACGAGTCTATTTCTAATTATGTCGATCGACATAATTGCATTTATGTCGATCGACAGAAATGCGAATGAGTCTGCGCATCTTCCCAAGAAAGATTTTTGCTTGCACAAATTTTTCATTTACTTTAATATATCTAAAGATTATGACTATAAACCCATTTATTATTTTAGACAATTTTCTTCGTTGGATATTCCGCAGCCTTTTTAAGCCAACGCCGCGCGGTAAGATTTGGCTTGTTGTTATTTTAATTGTTTTGCTCACGCTTGGCGCTGGCATTTTTGATTATCCGCAAAAATATAATCAAGCCCGTAAGGCGGTAAATAGCGCGCTAGACAAGGCGCCTTATTTAGAAAAAATTAATTTGCCAAAAATCTCTGAGCCGCCATATCGTTTAGGCTTAGATCTTTTAGGCGGCTCGCATTTAACTTATGAAGCCGACATGACTTCAATTTCAGAGGCGAGCCGCGATGACGCGCTTGAGGGCGTGCGTGATGTGATTGAGCGTCGTATTAACGCCTATGGCGTGGCTGAACCAGTGGTACAAACTTCAAAGCCTGGCGGCAAATATCGGCTGATTGTTGAGATGGCTGGTATTAGCGATGTTAGTGAGGCCATTCGTCAAATTGGAGAGACGCCAATTTTGGAATTTAAAGAACCAAGTACCGAGCAAGCGCGTGATTTGACTGAAGAAGAGCGTAAACAAATGGTTGATTATAATCTTAAGGCAACTGATTTGGCTAATCAAACCTTGCGTCGGGCGCAAGAGCCCAACGCGGATTTTGCCGCCCTGGCCAAAGCCTATAGCGAAGATCCTGGAAGTCGAGAAAAAGGCGGCGAGCTTGGATGTTTTCCGCGCGGTGTTATGGTTAAACCATTTGAAAACGCCGTTTTTAATGAAACATTGGCAGTCGGCCAAATCATCAAAGACCTAGTTGTTAGCGAGTTTGGTTATCATATTATAAAAAAGACAGGCGAAGAGCCCAAGCCGGATGGAACGAAAGAGGTTTGCGCGAGCCACATTTTAGTTCTAACTAAATCAGCCAAAGATTTCATTCCCCCCAGTGAAAATTGGAAAAATTCAGAGCTTTCCGGCAAACATTTAGAACGGGCCCAAGTTGTTTTTGATCCCAATACTAGCGCGCCCCAAATCTCATTGGAATTTAATAGTGATGGCGCTAATCTTTTTGCTGACCTAACAGAAAAGAATATTGGCAAACCAATAGCTATTTTTCTTGATGGACTTGTAATCAGCGCGCCGCGTGTTTCTGAAAGAATTGGCGGCGGCAACGCTGTTATCACCGGCGACTTTACCATTTCGGAAGCAAAACTTTTAGCGCAAAGACTTAATGCCGGCGCCTTACCCGTGCCCATAGAGCTTAAAAGTCAAACAACTATTGGCGCGAGCTTGGGGCAAATCTCTTTGCAGAAAAGCTTAACAGCTGGACTCATTGGTTTTATTGTTGTTGCTTTGTTTATGATTTTTTATTATCGTTTACCCGGAGTCGTTGCCACTCTAGCCCTTATTATATATACAGCCATAGCCTTAGCCGTTTTTAAACTCGTTGGTGTAACGTTGACATTAGCTGGCATTGCTGGATTCATTCTTTCAATTGGCATGGCTGTTGATGCTAATGTTTTGATTTTTGAACGGCTTAAAGAAGAATTGCGCCGTGGTTTGCCGCGTGAGAGCGCCGCGCAGGAAGGATTTCGCCGCGCTTGGAATTCTATTCGCGATTCTAATATGTCAAGTTTAATTACTTGCGTGATCCTAGCTTGGCTTGGAAGCAGTCTGGTTCGCGGTTTTGCTATCACCCTAGCCATGGGCATTTTGGTCAGTATGTTTTCAGCCATCACTATAACACGGACACTGCTTAGATTGGTTGGACCGTGGGTGAAGAGTAATTGGTGGTTCGGAGTGAGGCGGTAGCGCCCGCTACAGTTTCTTGAAAAACCGCGAGTTCTTTCGGCCAGCGCCGAAAGCCTCGCTTCGCTCTCGGTCAGAAAGTCTCGCTTCGCTCGACGCCATGCTTTCTGACCTGCGAGAGATTTTTTGAGAAACTGCATCGGACGCTACCTTGAAGAATAATCATGATAAATATAATTGGTAAACGAAAAATATGGTATTCCATTTCTGGCGCCTTGGTTGCCGCGTCTTTATCATTGTTATTTATCTGGGGACTGAAATTTGGCATTGATTTTACTGGTGGCGCCCTGCTTGAAGTTTCTTATTTAGGCGAACGGCCGGGAAATGAAGTGGTGCGGGAAAAATTGGCGCAGTTTGATCTTGGCAACATTTCAGTGGCTCCGATCGGGGAAGTCGGGTTACTTTTAAAATTTAAGGCCGTGGATGAAGAAATGCATAAAAAGATCAGCGCCTCATTGAAAGAGTTAGTTAAACCGCCCGAAGGAGTAAGGCTAGAAGCGGCTTATGAAGAGCAAGCTTTTGAATCAATCGGTCCAACAATTGGCGCCGAACTTCGCAACCGTTCAGAGCAAGCCATAATTTTTGTGCTTGGCGCGATTATTCTTTATGTGGCTTGGGCTTTTCGCAAAGTTTCTCGGCCAGTCAAATCGTGGAAATATGGAACTATCGCGGTCATCGCCCTATTTCACGATCTGATTATTCCCGTTGGAATTTTTGCCTTTTTGGGAAAATTTTATGGAGTTGAGATAGACACTTTATTTGTGACTGCTATGCTTACGGTACTTGGTTTTTCCGTGCATGATACAATTGTTGTCTTTGATCGCATTCGTGAAAATTTATCGCGCAAAGGATCAACGAATTTTGAAGCAACAGTTAACGCCTCGGTTAATGAAACCATTGTTCGATCAATTAATACTTCTTTAACCGCGCTCTTGGTGCTCTTGGCGACTTTCTTTTTTGGTGGTGAGTCAATAAAATATTTCGCACTTGTTTTAATTTTGGGAATTATTTTTGGAACTTATTCGTCAATTTTTATCGCTAGTCCGCTCTTGGTTTCATGGTATAATTGGAAAAGAAAGAAATAAAGGGTACGAATTATAAGTATGCCGGAATTTTTATCAAACCTTTTCGATCAAAAACAGATTGAGTTTTTATTTCAGATCATACTCTCTGCCTTGCTTGGCGGATTTATTGGATTGGAGCGGGAATATCGGCAAAAGCCAGCTGGATTTAGAACGCATCTCTTAGTTAGCGTTGGCTCAACGCTTTTTACCATCCTTTCTATTGAAGCCTTTCGTAATTTTGGCGGAGCTCTAACTGATCCATCGCGTGTTGCTTCCAATATTTTAACTGGCATTGGTTTTATTGGCGCCGGTGCGATTCTGCACCACGAAGATCGTGTTGTCGGACTGACTACTGCCGCTGGACTATGGCTTACTGCCGCTATTGGCATGGCTGTGGGTACGCGATTTTACACCCTTGCTGTTGCTACTACATTCATTATTATAGGCACTTACTTCGTCTCCAGAATACTTTTAGATTTTTTGAGAAAGGTTTTTCATAAATTAAGATAGCTAAACTGATTACTAATTACTGATTATTATATGCTCCCCGAAGCTCTAACTTACGACGATGTTCTTATCGTCCCTAAATATTCAACCACAAGCTCGCGCAAAGACGTGAGCACTGAAACGCATCTTAGCCGTCACATCAAATTATTTACTCCGATAGTTTCGGCCAATATGGATACAGTTACCGAGGGCCGCATGGCCATTGCCATGGCCGAACTTGGCGGCATTGGTATTATTCATCGTTTTCTTTCAGTTGAAGACCAAGTCCACGAAGTTCTTAAAGTTAAACGTTTTGAAGGATTTACAATTGAAAATCCGTATACAATTTCGCAAATCGCAACTTTGCGCGAATTGCGCGCTACTATGAAAGATTATGGCGTCGGCGGTCTTTTAGTAACAGACGAAAACAAAAAACTTATTGGCATAATCACTAATCGTGATATTATTTTTGAACACGATGCCAATAAAAAGGTGCAAGAATTAATGACGCCGCGCGAAAAGCTTGTCACAGCGCCCATCGGCACGCCGCTTGATCAAGCTAAAGAAATTTTAGCGCGACACAAAATTGAAAAATTGCCGTTAGTGGATAGTGATGATCGACTTAGCGGCCTGATTACGAGCAAAGATATTGTTAAGGTTACTGAATTTCCCGGAGCAACTAAGGATTCTAAAGGGCGACTGCGAGTTGGTGCGGCTATTGGCGTTAAAGATGATCTGCCTCGAGCACGGGCGCTTATTGAGGCAGGGGTTGATGCCTTAGTTATAGATATTGCTCATGGACATTCGGCTCATGTTTTGCGCATGGTTGAAAATTTAAGAAAAACATTTGGCAATATTGAAATTATTGCTGGCAATGTGGCCACGCCTGAAGGCGCGCGTGATCTAGCGCGTGCTGGTTGTGACGCGATAAAAGTTGGCGTCGGACCGGGGTCGCATTGCACTACGCGGCTCGTGGCTGGCGTTGGTGTGCCTCAGTTTTCAGCTGTGCTTGAGTGCGCCGAGGCCGCGCGCGAGAGCAATGTGCCAATTATTGCTGATGGCGGCGTGCGTTTTGGCGGTGACGTGGTTAAAGCCTTGGCCGCTGGTGCCTCGTCGGTTATGGTCGGGGGAATTTTGGCTGGCGCCGAAGAATCTCCAGGCATGACTGTAATTCGCAATGGCCGAAAATATAAAATTTCAAGAGGGATGGCTTCGTCACCTGCCAATTTAAGTCGAAAACAGCTAGATGAAAAATCAAAACAGGGGAAATTCGAAGGATTAGATGATTATGTGGCTGAAGGTGTGGAAGGACTAGCGCCATACAAAGGGCAGGTGATTGAGCTTGTCAATCAGCTTGTGGGCGGACTTAGAAGCGGCATGAGTTATAGTAACGCGCGCAATCTTGCCGAGCTGCGAGAAAATGTAAGTTTTCGGCGCATTACCCAAGCTGGTTTAAAAGAGAGCTTGCCGCATGATATAGAACTTTTGTAGTTATCCACAGCAGTTTTTTATAGATCGTGTATAATAAATGAGGTTAACTTTAAATCTTTATTTTTGTTTCCTTGTTTTTTGTTTCATCGCTTTACTGTGATGTAAAATCTAACAATCTAACAATGTATTAATTATGGCCGTGCAACCGAGAAGTTTTCTTAGCAACTTAAGTTATATATGTGTTTCCGCGCTGACGTTTTTAATGCCTGTTTTTTTTCTAACCTGGACAGACGACTTTTTTGATTTTAATAAACAATATCTTTTATATTTTCTAGTGCTTTTTGGTTTGGTTTCTTTAGCTCTGCGAGCGGCTTTGGAGAAAAAATTTGATTTAGTGCGCACGCCATTAGATATCCCCCTGCTTATATTATTATTTATTACCCTTATTGCTAGTTTGGTATCCGGAGATAGATATATAAGCTTTTGGGGAGAACTAACCAACTTAACTTATGGTTTTGTGCCGCTTCTTTTTTATGTTTTGTTTTATTTCCTGGCGGTTAATGTTTTACAAACAGAGCGTCAAGTAAAAACTAATATATTTTTAGTTTCATTATCAACCTTGCTCGCTGTCCTATATTTTGCTGTTAAATATATTGCTGGAAAATCAGGAGCTGATATTCTTGGGGCAGGCCTTCCATTATGGAACCCTGTTTCTAATCAAAATAGTTTGTTTGGACTCATGCTAAGCGTGGCTGTTGTTTTTGCTCTGGGTAATTTAATGTCAAGAAAAGAAGATAAATTCCGTTATCCGTTTTGGCTGCCACTAATAGTTTTAACTTTAGCCGCGCACTTAGCCATAGGCTTCCGAAGCACCTGGGTGACGCTGTCTTTGGGCTTGGTCCTTTTACTTATATTTTCTATTTCTCGTCTTGATGAAATGAAAGTCTCTTGGGTCAGCGCCACTTTTGCCATAATGGTTGTGGCAGTGCTTTTAGCTTTTTTGGGTACGCCAAGAGTTTTTACAGCTTCCTTGCCAACAGAAGTAGCGTTGGCTCATACAGCTTCTTGGTCAATTACCCGCGACACCCTAACCAGCGATTTTAAACATTTCCTGTTTGGTTCAGGCCCGGCAACATTTGTTACTAATTTTTCACGCTCGAGAGGCGAAGACTTTAATAACACTATTGCCTGGAATGTTAGATTTTTGCACCCAGTTAGTAATTTCTTAGAACTTTTGAGCACGACAGGCCTTTTGGGGATCATTGCCTTGATTATCACTCTTCTTGTGTCAGTTGGTTCGTTATTTTCAAGGTGGTTAAAGTTTCCCTTGTTTAGAGCTAAGAAAGGTTTAGTTGACGGCTTAAAAGAGGCAGCCGGAGCGAGCAAAGATAGCTCGACCGGTTATTTATATTTTATCGTTGTTACTGGCTGGCTGCTTTTAGGTATTTCTATGTTTTTGACTGTTTTTGGCACAGCTCATTGGTGGTTATTTTTCTTTTTGCTGGCTTTAGTTTTTTCTTTGCCTTTTGAAGTCTCTGGCGTCAGAGTTAGGAAATTATCTTTGAAAACTTCGCCAGAGTATTCTTTAGTTTCATCATTTGTTACCATTTTAGTTTTTATTGGAGTTGTTGTTTTGGGTGTTTATCTTGGCCGATTTTATACTGCCGAGGTTTTAGTGCGAAAAGGACAATCCAGCGGCAGTCCTGACCGCGCCATAAGTTTATATACACGCGCGGCTAACTTAAATAAAGGCAGATATCAGTATCATCTTCGTTTGGCTGAAAGCTATGTGGGTCGGGCATCAGAAGAGCTTGGCAAAGGCGCTAACGCCAATGCCGCTCTGATCAGTGATCTAGTTGGTCAAGCAGTTAATGAGGCTCGTCGAGCTACGGACATATCGCCAAATAGCGTTACGGCTTGGGAATTTTTAGCAACTATGTATAATAATGCCAGGCTCTTAACCGGTGAGGCTGTCCGTTTTGAAATCGGCGCGCTTGAAAGATCGCTTACTCTTGAACCAACTAATCCTCTGCTTCATCAAAGTCTGGGTAATGCTAAGCTTACTGTTGGCAACGCGGCTGAAGCGCGTGATCAGTACAAAGAAGCCACTAGATTAAAACCAAACTTTATTCCCGGCTATGTTGCGCTCTCGCTTCTTGAAGAGGGCAGCGGCAATGTGGCCTCGGCTATTGAATATATGGCCGCGGCCGCCTCAATCGCGCCAAATGATCCAGTAAATGTATATAATCTTGGCCGGCTTTATTACAATCGAAATCAGGGAGATGATTTAGCCCGCGCTGAACAGTTATTCTTACTTTCCGCCGCCCTAAACCCAAATTATGCTGACGCTCTCTGGAGTTTGGGATTGCTTTATGAAAGACGAAAGAATGATTCGGAAGCCCTAAAGTATTATAGAAAAGTACAGGCCTTAAATCTGGGCAATGTTGATGTTAAAGCAAAAATTCAAAGCTTGTTAGGGCCTCTGTCGGATGAGGAGAAGAAAAAATAAGTATAGTGAGGTCTGATTTGATATGGAAAAAGTTATTTTTGAAACTGAAGACGGCGTTCAAATAATTGGAGATTATATTGAAATCGTAAAAGAAGCGCCCACGGCGCTTCTTTTGCATATGATGCCAGTAACGCGCGTGAGTTGGCGTGCTTTTGCGGAAAAATTGCGCCAGGCGGGATTTTCATCCTTGGCAATTGATTTTCGCGGACATGGAGATAGTATAAGAAAATTCGAAGCACGAAGCACGAAATACGAAACACTGGATTATAAAAAATTTACTGATCGAGAACAGCAAGAGAAGATTTTGGATGTTCGTGGAGCTATAGAGTGGCTAGAGAAAGACAGGGGAGTAAGCCGAGATCACGTAGTGATTGTTGGCGCGTCGATTGGAGCAAATCTTGCTTTGCAATGTATGACTGAAGAACCAACGATAAAAAGGGGGGTTTTACTTTCGCCCGGACTTGATTATCGCGGCGTTAAAACAGACATTTTTGTCAGACGATTGAATTCCAACCAAAAAGTTTTGCTTATTGCTAGTTATGACGATGAATATTCATCTCAAACTATCCGCGAACTTAATCGTCTAAACTCGGCTCAAACTGAATTGCGCGAATTTTCCGACCTTGGACACGGCACCGACATGTTTCGGCACAAACCAGAGTTGATGGATCAAGTGGTTAAGTGGTTAGCAATTAACTAACCGACCTTTGTATGAAAACGCCACGACTTTAAGCGCGTGGCGTTTGGTTATTTGAGGTGCCGTAACCAGCCGCCAAGCATGTTTCCAGCCGCAACAAGGTGCGGACTGATGGTTGCGAGCTCCGACGTTTGCAATATCTTCATTTCCTGTGCTATCTGCAAGAATAGTTTCAGAGCATCAAGTGTATTGCTCGCATTTTTAAGCACTTCTTTTTTATGATCACGCTCGGTGTAACCGGCAAGAAGCATAAGTTTGATGGTATTTCTGAATAGTTCATCAATTTCTGCTCCAATTGTGTATCGGGATGTTCTGGGAAGATGCGGCAAAAAGCTATGCCAAATTTTGTAAGCTATTTTAAGTTTTTGTAACGACCTCAGATCCTCAACCTTGATAAACCCGTTGGGGGGGGGGTTAAATGAATTATTATTATGAAAGTTCAATTGTGTCATACTTTTGAAGACCTTGCCTCGCTAGAAAATTTGTTTCTCGCCTGGCAAGAATTTCTAGTTGATAAAAAGAAAACGAAAGAAATTATTTTATTTTCTAGAAATCTGATAGACAATATTTATCATTTGCATGAAGATCTGATTTCGCTGAAGTATACGCACGGCGGCTATAAAAGATTTTCCATTTGCGATCCTAAGCCAAGAATTATTCATAAAGCCTTAGTTCGTGATCGCCTGCTTCATCATGCAATTTATCGCATTTTGTATCCATTTTTCAATCGCACATTTATCGCTGATTCGTTTTCGTGCAGGGTAGGCAAAGGCACGCCGCCAGCCGCCATAGATCGCTTAAGGTCGTTTGCTTACAAAGTTAGCAAGAATCACACAAGAACATGCTGGATACTTAAATGTGATATTAGAAAATTTTTTGATAACATTGATCAGGCAATTTTGCTAAAGATATTATCACAATATATTCTTGATAGCAATATAAGGTGGCTATTAGAAAAAGTTATCAAAAGTTTTGATTCAGGCAAGGCCGACATTGGCTTGCCGCTCGGCAATCTCACATCGCATCTTTTTGTAAATATCTATATGAATGTATTTGATCAGTTCGTAAAGCACAAGCTTAAGGCGCAATATTATATTCGTTATGCCGATGATTTTATATTACTTTCTAATGATAAACACTGGTTGCTCGGAGAGCTTTCGAGGATTGGCGCATTTTTACAAGCGCAACTAGGACTTTCATTACACCCCAACAAAGTTATTTTACAAACTTTTGCTAGCGGAGTTGATTTTCTTGGATGGATTAACTTTTCTGATCATCGGGTGTTACGAACCAAAACTAGAAAAAGAATGATCAAGCGCATCAATGCGCACCCCACAGAGGTAACCATAAGATCATACCTCGGACTCATGAGCCATGGGAATAGTTATAAGTTGTGTAAGAGAGTTCTTTGAGTTACTTCCATACCATGCTACAATCAAGCTAATACCTGTAATCTGTAAACTGTAATCCGTAATCTGTACATGATGTTTTGCCTTGTTGAGCTTACTACTAAAATTACGATTTACAAGTTACAGATTATTGATTATGATAAATAGTTATGTACGAAATACGTGATCCAATTCATAAATCTATTGAATTTAATGATTTTGAAAAAGCAGTGATTGATCATCCTTATTTCGCGCGATTGCGCAAGATCGGACAGCTGGGACTGGCGCAATTAGTTTATCCTGGAGCAACCCACAATCGTTTTTTGCACGCCTTGGGCGTTATGCATGTGGCCGGACGTATTTGGACCCGACTTTTAGAAGTATCCAAAGATATTTTCCGCAAGTATTTTACCCTGAATGATCTTGCCTATCTTGGCCAAGTTACAAGACTCGCCGGCCTGTTGCATGATGTAGGGCATGGGCCATTTTCGCACGCGGTTGAAGGGCTGATGCCGCCGCTTAAAGATCTTTCAATTCCACAAAGTTGGTATAAAAAATCCCCGGCGCAGGCAAAAGCCAAACATGAAGATTATAGCGTCATGTTGATTTATGAAATTGCTAAAAGCCAGCTGACTCCCTTAGATTTAGCCATGGCCCAAGATATTGCCGCGCTTGTCAATAACCGTTTTAGGCCATCGCCGCGCTGGAATCGGAGATTTCGAAAAATTGGAATTTATAAACTCTTAAAAGCAATTATTTCTGGCGAACTTGATGCTGACCGCATGGATTATCTTTTGCGTGATGCTTATTTTGCTGGCGTAGCCTATGGTCATTATGATATTGATTGGCTGATAAATAATTTGCATGCTTCAGAAGCTCGTGATGATTTAGTTTTGACCATTAACGAAGCTGGGGTGCGGGCCTTTGAAGATTATCTTCTGGCTCGCTATCACATGTTTTTACAAGTGTATTTTCATAAAACTGTTTCCTGTTTTGAGCATTATCTTGAAGCAATCTTTCGGGCGCGCGAGATTGATTATCAAATACCAGCTGATGCCCGCGCTTACGTTAAACTTACAGACGCTAATATATTAGAAGCAATTCATGAAGCTGCTAAAATACAAAAAAATTATTGGTCTTATCATCTTGATCGCCGTATACCAGCTAAGCGCCTGCTTCGCGCGACCCGTGATGATCTGCCGCGTTTAAAAAAATTCCAAAAAGTCTTTAAAAACAATAACATACGTTTTTTTGTTCGGACTTCAGAGCAATCATTATCATCATTGCCTGTTGTCTCGGCTTTAAAAAAAGATGATTCGCCGCTTTTGGTAACCACTAAGGTTTTAGGACAAACAAAAGTTGTGCCCATGGAAGAATACTCCGAGCTCATCCAGACCTATAATAAGAAAATATATTCAGTGGATTTATTTATTTATCGGGAGGATTGGGAAAAAGCGCAAAAGATATTTCCTAAATTACAACTAATATAATTAACGAATAAACTCGTTGATCCGTTAACTCGTTAACTCGTTAATTCGTAATATAAATTGGCACTCTCTTACAATTGAAGAAGTTTTTAAAAGACTAGATTCCCGCCGCCAAGGATTAACAAGCGCGGAGATCGTCAAGCGTCTTAAGGAATGGGGCCCCAACAAGCTTAGAGAAGCCAGACGGCGAACCGCCCTTGAGATTCTGGCCAAACAGCTAAAGAATCCTTTAGTTTATTTTTTATTTGCGGCCGTAAGTGTTGCTGGAATATTGGGTGAAACACTTGATGCCGCTGTTATCGGCTTAGCCATCTTAATTTCGGCTTTTTTTGGTTTTTTTCAGGAGCATAAATCAGAAAAGGCCATTCATGAATTAAATAAGATAATTCGTGAAACTGCCAGAGTTATACGCGATGGGGAAGAAAAGAGGATTTCTGCTGTCGAGCTTGTTCCCGGCGATGTTATTATTTTGCAAGACGGTTATAGGGTGCCGGCTGACGCTAGACTTGTTGAAACCAAAAATTTGGAAGTTGATGAAGCGATCTTAACAGGTGAATCAGCCCCGGAAACAAAAGATATACAAATCCTAACCGAAGACCTACCCTTAGCCGAAAGAACCAACATGGTTTATACCGGTACAATTGTTGTTCGCGGCCAAGCCCAGGCAATTGTAATGGCTACGGGCCAAAATACAGAGGTGGGAAAGATTGCTAAGAGTCTTCACGAGGTTAGACGCGGGCGCACGCCGCTTGAAATTAAAATTGAGCGACTATCAAAAAATCTTTCTTTGGTCATACTTTTTACCTTGACGATCCTATTTATTTTAGGAATAATTTCTGACATTCCTACAAAGGAAATGCTTTTAACTTCAATAGCGCTAGTAGCCGCGGCCGTTCCCGAGGGATTAGTTGTTTCGGTTACAGCTGTCTTGGTTATCGGTATGCGGCGCTTAGCGCGTGAAAATGCGCTCGTCAGAAACTTAGGAGCTGTTGAAACAATCGGACAAGCAACAGTGATTTGCGCAGATAAAACCGGCACGATGACCAAAGGAATCATGACGATGGAAAAGATTGTGCCCAAAGCGCCTTATCTTGATTCTCGCGCCTTGCTTAGAATCGGTTTGTTAGCTTCTGATTCTCGAGTTGAAAATCCAGGCGCCGCTTACGAAAAGTGGCGTCTAACTGGCGACCCAACAACGCGTTCAGTTTTGCGGGCGGCCCTTGATGCTGGCTTACTTCAGGAATATCTAGGGCGCGCCAAACTTACGATTGACGAAGCGCCTTTTGAGTCAGATCAAGGGTGGCGCGCTGTATTAATCAAGGGGCAAGACGTTAGGGGTGAGGTATCAGGGGTTAATACTCTATACTTTTTAGGAATACCAGAGAAATTAATTGCCAGATCAGCATTGGCGCTTGAGGATAAAGAAGCATTATTTAGTGAAAATATCCGCTTGAGCCAGAGCGGATTTCGAGTCTTGGGGGTGGCCGCGCGTGAGGCCGGGCAGAGCATGAAAATAGCCGAAGTACCTGATTTTAGAAATGGCCTAGACTTCTTAGGATTTTTTGCGCTCAAAGACCCTTTGCGTGAATCAGTTCGGGAGGCGATCGCAAGCGCTGCAGCTAGCGGCATTAGGGTCATAATGCTAACTGGAGATAACAAATTCACTGCCGCCGCTATTGCTAAAGATTTGAATTTGCCAACTGGGCCAGAACATCTCATTGATAGTTTTGATGCTGCCAAATTAAGTGCTCGCGAGCTTGATCACAAGGTGCGCGAGCTCACTGTTTTTGCTCGCGTTACTCCTGATAATAAATTAAAAATTGTTGAAAGTTTAGAAAAGCAGGGTGAAGTAGTGGCCATGACTGGAGATGGTGTTAATGATGCCCCGGCCTTGAAGCGTGCTAATATTGGTATTGCTTTGGGTTCTGGTCAGGCAGTGGCGCGCGAGGCCGCTGATATTGTTCTTTTAGATGATAATTTTAAAACGATTGTTAAAGGCATTGAAGAGGGTCGGGGGATTTTTGACAATATCAGAAAGGTTGTTGCTTTTTTGCTTTATGATAGCTTTATTGAAGTATCATTGGTTGCCGCCAGTATTCTCATGCACTTGCCCCTTCCTATTTTGCCAGCGCAAATTCTTTGGGTAAATGTTGTTGAAGATACTTTTCCAGCCTTTGCTTTAGCGCTAGAGCCAAAAGAGCGCGATGTGATGAAACAAAAACCTGCTGGCTTTAGCGGAAAGATTATTGATGCCGAGCTTAAGGCAATAATTATTGGTTTTGGCGCTGTAAGCGCTCTATTGCTTTTTTTGCTCTTTCAATTTTTATTAAAAATGTCTGTGCCGATTGAACAAATTCGTACTATTATTTTTATTGGACTAGCCATTGATTCGCTGTTCCTAGCTTTTTCTCTTAAAAGTCTGCGCCAGCCGCTTTGGAGAATCCCGTTATTTAATAACCCCTATCTTTGGGCGTTCTTTTTTGGAGGATTGGTTTTTCTGTTTATTCCGATTTATGTGCCGTTTTTTCAAAAAGTGCTTCATACCTTGCCCTTAGGACCGCGGAGCTGGGGCTTGCTTTTTAGTTTAGGATTAATGAATTTAGTTTTACTCGAGACAATTAAGCTGATTTTTATAAAAACGAAAAGATTTAAATAAGATCCGATTTCCTTTGGATGCCGGATCTTATAACATTGCTCTGACAACTTGGTGAGTGTTTCGCAATTTAGAG
>CAZVIU010000015.1:0-16225 GCA_964626935.1 uncultured Gammaproteobacteria bacterium | reverse complement strand
ATCTTCAAAATTGCCAGTCACTTTTTCCATGGCTGATAAAAAAAGATTTCCGAAATTATGCCCAGAAAGCCCGCCAGACTCAAAACGATAAGTAAAAAGATCGCGCAGTGTTTTTGAAGAATCAGAAAGCGCCACCAAACATTGGCGAACATCGCCGGGCGGCAAAACGCCAAGTTCATCGCGAAGCATGCCAGTTGAACCGCCATCATCAGCCATAGAAACAATGGCTGATAATTCAACCGGATATTTTTTTAAACCGGAAAGGACGGTGAAAGTTCCAGTACCGCCGCCGATAACGACAATCTTCTTCATTATTATCACTACAAACCTACGAACTGGCTACAAATTCTACAAAAAAATGTTCGTAGGATTTGTAGCGATTCTGTAGGTTCGTAGAACCTACTCCACCGTCACGCTCTTCGCCAGATTGCGTGGCTTATCAACATCGTATCCCCTTAACACGCCCATATAATACGCAAAAAGCTGTAAGGGTACAACTGATAAAAATGGCGTTAAGATTTCATGCGTTTTGGGAATATAGAAAACATCATTGGCTACTCTTTTAATAAAATCATCGCCTTGCGTAGCTATGACTAAAATTTTGCCACGCCGCGCTTTTATCTCTTCCATATTAGATAAATTCTTGTTATAGACGCCATCTTGCGGCGCTAAGAATACGGACGGAAAATCTTCGCCAATCATAGCGATTGGACCATGCTTCATTTCGCCAGCGGCACAACCTTCAGCATGAACATAAGAAATCTCTTTGAGTTTTAGAGCGCCCTCTAAGGCAATGGGATAATTAACATTTCTGCCCAAAAATAAAAAATTACTATACATATTATATATAGCGGCGAGCTCGCGTGCTTCATCGGCCCGCCCTAAAATCTCGTCTATTTTATCAGGTAAGCAAGTCAATTCTACTAGAATTTCGCGCGCGTTACTGACTGCTAAGTTGCGCATTCGGCCAAGATAAACCCCTAAAAGGGCAAGTATGGTTAACTGTGATACAAAAGCTTTGGTTGAGGCTACGCTAATTTCCGGACCAATATGATTATAAACTCCGGCATCAGTCTCGCGAGCAATTGTTGAACCGACTACATTGACAAGGCCAAGCGTGAGTACGCCTCGTCTCTTGCACTCACGAAGCGCGGCTAAGGTATCAGCCGTCTCTCCTGACTGTGAAATAAAAATCGCCGCCGAGTTTGGAAGAAGCTCCTGATCTCGATAACGAAATTCTGAAGCTAAATCTACGCTAACCGGCAGGCCAGTTAATTTTTCTATTAAATATTTACCAACTAGACCAGCGTAATATGATGTACCGCAAGAAACAATTATTAAATTCTTAATTTGTCGGAGTTTTGCCTCGTGAGAGTATAGGCCGCCAAGCCTAACTAATCCTTGATCGGGTATAGCCCTACCGCGTATGGAATTACGAATCGCTTCCGGCTGCTCAAAAATTTCTTTAAGCATAAAGTGCTCATAACCACTTTTTTCTGCTTGCTCTAAAGTGTAAGGCACACGCTCGGCTAATTTAGTTATCAGGCGATTTTGAAGAGTAACAATTTTATACCGACCGGCTTCAGCAAAAACAACCTCACCATCATCTAAATAAATGACATCGCGCGTATAAGGTAGGAGCGCGGCCACATCCGAGGCGATAAAAATATTTTCTTCGGTCACACCTAAAATTAACGGGCTTCCAAGCCTGGCAGCGACAAGTTTTTCCGGATGCTCGCGCGAAATCACAATCAAGCCATAAGTGCCGTGCAAATGACGCAAGGCTTCAACTATCGCCTCTTCATAAGGCAGTTCGCGAGCGTATTCTTCAATTAAATGCGGAATAACTTCAGTATCAGTCTCGCTTCTAAATTTATGCCCCTGACCATCTAGAAAATGTTTTAATCCCTGATAATTTTCAATAATTCCATTATGCACTACAGCTAGACTCTCTGTGCAATCAAAATGCGGATGAGCATTTGTTTCAGTCGGTTCACCGTGCGTGGCCCAACGAGAATGCGATATTCCGCAAAATGATTCTGTGTTCCATACTTGACTGCCGCTAGTCAATCTTTGCGCTAGAATATCAATTTTACCGGCACGCTTTTCAAATAAAATTTTCCCGCTTCCAATAACGGCAATGCCAGCAGAATCATAACCGCGATATTCCATCCGACGAAGTCCGTCTAAAAGAATGGGCGCAGCGTTATTTTTACCAATGTAACCAATGATACCGCACATATATTAAGTCATTGAGTCGTTAAGTTATTAGGTCACTGATCATTAAGTCATTGAGTCATTAAGCGATCGGGTGATTAAGTTTTCTTAATAACCTGAAAACTTATGTGTCTTATTTATCATTACTTTATATTAAATATGTCAATAAATCAATGACTTTAAAATCATATTTAAAAGCGAGCTCTGGGAACTCGCTTGATATTAATCATCCTCTACTTACTCAACCTAGACCTAAACTCAAAAAAGCAGCTTGGCTAACATCTGGCGCTCTCATTTTCGTAATGTTCCCTTTTATTACTCGTCCATCAACATCCATATCAACAACTACTGCCCCGCATACCCTGCACCACCGGACTACTTTACGCTCTCCGCCCCCATTTTCACCTGTACCAAAAACTTCTTCTAGATCATGCTGTCCGCGGCTGCATTGAAGTAAGCGCTCTTGAACATGATTAAATCTTGGCGGAGCGGGTGAGCCTTGTGCACCGTTGACTGAAAACATCGCTTGCCTCCTTCCTACTTCTTCTTACAGGGCAACTACAAATAATCAGGTTGCGGTGGCGGTGGCACGTATGTTTTAAATATTGCAAGCTTAGCCGGCATATCTGGATGTATTTCCGAATAAACAAAGAGGCAAACGCGAGCAAAATTGAAATCAAGAAAAATAACTTCCCAATAACCATGAATTAGAAGCGGCGCATCGTTATCTCGACCGCGTAAAACCCAACCTCTTATAGACTGATCACCACTGCCCCCAAAAGTAATTAACAAATGTTCAATAAGACAAGCGGCAATGTCTTTATACTTTCTTTCCTCCTGCCTGGTTAATTTATCGTCGCTAGTAAAATAACCGCCTTGTGTTAACTCGCGAGTGACAAATTCTCTAGCCCATCTTACATAATCACGCTGGTTACCCATACTAGCACCCCCCTAATATTTAATGAACGTGTAAGATGTGATAAAAATAAATTAGCATAGGGCCAACAAAGCTGTCAATCATTATCTAAATAGAAAAACTCCGATCGTAATCGGAGTTTATGCCTCCTCTACAAATATAACTCTATTCTTGCGCCAAAAAACGCGCCGCAACTTGACAGGGATCTCGATCTCGCCAAACATGCGGACGCTTGTCAGCCGGATCATCATCATCGTGGAAAAACTCGCCCACAGCGTCAAGATGAAGATCGTCCCAATCAATCCAAAGGCCTTGGCAATCAGTGCCATCTGTGTCGTCCATGCTGTCCCCTTTCCGGCGTTACGAGTTATTCGTAACGCTTGGCTAATAAAAATGTGGGGGAAAACTATTTGTTAATTGTCGGCTATCAGTTGTCAGCTGTCAGTTGTCAATTACTAACTGTCAGCTGTCAACTGTCAATTATCTCGTCCTAACCGGCAATAGAAACATAAGATTTTTTCTTGCCAATCTTGCGAAAACTAACAAGGTCTAGTCTGATATCATCGTGCCGCAAAGCTTCAACTACACAAACAAGCTGACCATGGTAGTTGCCAATGGCGTTGCGTTCCGCTCGAGTTTTGGCTTCACGCACCAAAACTGCGCCAGATACTAGTCTTAAAGTTTTTGGCAGGGGTTTTGTTTCGGCTTCCAAACGACTAAACACGGCGAAGTCTACATCGTGCATATCCGAACAAGTGCCTTCGCCTTGGCTAATCCCGCAAAAGAATACTTCACGCCCTTCAAGGAAAAACTTAGCGCCAGATTTAATTTCCATCGGCCGAAACACCTTCTGCCGCGCTAAAGCCTCAATAGCTCGTCTTTGATACTGCTTAATGCAGGACATTCTTACCTCCCTCTTTAAGTCATTAAGTCGCTAGGTCATTGAGTCGCTGACTATTAAGTCACTTAGTCATCAAGTTACTAAGTTATCAGGCATTGTTAAAGATCAACTAGGTCAGATTATCATAAATACTTATTCTTGTCAATATCAGGATTTATGAGTAAAATGTGGTGAGTTACATCTTAGGCAAGTCTCCTTGGGCCGCTAGCTCAACCGGCAGAGCAGATCCCTCTTAAGGATAAGGTTCTGGGTTCGATTCCCAGGCGGCCCAAAACCCTAGACGCCAAGCACTAAAAGCTATAAGCTAAATACATAAGCTATCTTAAATTGTAAATTTGAAATCTACAATCTGAAATTTTTTATGTTCCAATTTCCTCGTCCAAAATCTGAATCAAATTCACTAAATCTACCGATTGAAAAATCAGGGCCATCTTGGCATGAAATTGAAGACGAGGGCGAACTAAGGCTTGATGTTTTTGAAACAAATGACTCCTTGATTGTCCGTTCAACAGTCGCGGGCACGCATCCAGAAGATCTTGATATTTTTCTAAATAATGATATGCTGACGATCCAAGGAAAAAGAATTGAAGAGCATGAAGTTACCAAAAAAGATTATTACATTCATGAATGTTTTTGGGGAAAATTTTCTCGCTCGCTGATTCTGCCTAAACATGTAAAAACCGACGGAGCAGAAGCAACATTAAAAAATGGACTACTTACAGTCAAGCTACTAAAGGCTAAGTCGCAAGGTACGATAAAAGTCAGGGAAGAAGGGTAAAATTTAATGAAAATACTAAGAGCAAAAGCATAAAAATAACGTTTTTGTTCTAGTGTTCTTGTGTTTTAATGTCTTCATGATCGTCAAAGGCATAATTGATCGTTTGGAAGAGAATTTTGCTGTCATCATGCTTACGGGCGGTGGACGCGTTGATTGGCCTATTTCCGCGCTGCCTGATGATTTAGAAGAGGGCGATGCTATAACTTTTTCAATTAACGAAGATGCTAAAGAAACAAAAGACCGCGAGGCCTTGGCCAAAGAATTACTAAATCAAATATTGAAATAGGAAATAAAAAATATGAAAACGCACTCACATTATAAAAGCCCTCATATTATAATAACTTTAAGCCTGGTAGTGACGGCTGCGGCTTCACTTCTAATTTATCATTACACCTACGCTAACGAGGTCTATCCTCGCGTTCGTATCGGCTCGTTAGACATTGGCGGACAGACAAAAAGTGAAACCGCCGACACGCTTGATAAAAAAATTGACGAAGAGATTGGCCAAGGCTTCAAATTTATTTACAAAAATAAAACCGTTCTTATCAATCCGGTCATTATCGCTCCTGAAGACCCGGACTTAACATATACATTAGTATATTTTGATACCGAACGCATGGCGCGTGAAGCTTTTTCATTCGGTCATAACGGTAATTTGCTTTCAAATCTTAGTAATACTTTAAAAAGTTTGGTCACTGGCAAACAATTGCCTGTCTATTACACATTAAATAACAAGGAATTTTTAAATACTCTAAGAGTTAATTTTAAAGAATTTGGATCTCCTGCTAAAAATGCCAATCTTGTTTTTTCTGACGGTAAATTCACTATTACGCCCGAACAATCTGGCAAGCGTCTACTCTTTGATAAGGCTTTGAAAGAATTAAGAGACCAGATAAATAATTTAAACTTTGAACCGATTGAGCTTGAATTAGCCTACGAAGAGCCGGAAGTAACTAAGGCGGCTGGCGAGATCTTTCGGAAAGAGGCGGAAAAAATACTGGCCATCTCTCCGCTAAAACTCACATATAATAAGCAGAGTTGGACTATTAGTCGCGAACTTTTTGCTTCGTGGTTAACGCTTGCCGGCAATGGTGGTAAAGTTTCCCTGACTCTAAACGGCAGCAGGGTTGATGAATTTTTGAATAACATCGCCAAAGAAATCGATGTGCTTCCAAAAGATGCCAAATTCCGTTTAGAAGGCGGACGGGTAGTAGAATTTCAAGCCAGTCGCGATGGCCAACGACTTGATAAAGAAGCCACCTTTGCCAATCTTATAAAATCACTTTTTGAAGAAAAGAAAAATGAACTCCGACTTGTTGTTGATCTGGTTCCGCCGCTAATTACCACAGCTAATGTTAATAACCTGGGCATTAAAGAATTAATCGGAAAAGCAACTACCAGTTTTGCCGGCAGTCCGAAGAACCGAAGATTTAATATTAGTGTTGGCGTGGAAAAACTAAATGGTCTGCTCATTATTCCGGGCGAAGAATTTTCATTAATTAAAGCGCTTGGCGAAATCAGCGAAGAAACTGGATACAAATCAGAATTGGTTATTAAAGGCGACAAAACTATCCCAGAATTTGGCGGCGGTCTTTGCCAAATTGGCACGACTATTTTTCGGGTAGCCTTAAATAGCGGCCTGCCGATATTAGAACGGCGCAATCATTCTTATCGCGTACCTTATTATGAACCACCAGTTGGTCTTGATGCCACTATCTATAACCCGGCGCCTGATTTAAAGTTCAAAAATGACACTGACGGTTATATTTTAATTCGGGCCTATATTGAAGAAAGCGCGCTGAATTTTGAATTTTGGGGCTTAGGCAATGATCGGCAGATTGAAATCAGCAAACCTGACGTTTATAATCGCGTGCCGCCACCGCCAAAGAAAGTCATTGAAACTGAAGATCTGCCGCCGGGAAAAGAAAAATGCACTGAACGCGCCCATGAAGGCGCTGATGCTAAATTTACTTATAAAGTTACTTACCCTGATGGGCGCGTAGTTGAAAAAGTCTTTCGCAGCCATTATCGACCATGGGGAGAGGTGTGTTTGGTTGGAAAAAAACCCGTTGGAGAAATAAAATCATTAGAGCAGCCAAAAACCTAAAACCTTTTTTGATCGAAGCGAAACATCACTCAAAAAATAAGACTGAAATATCTTATTTTATTGGTCTAATGTAATGGTGAAATGAATCTCCGTGCAGTCCGCCTAAGGCGGACGCGGAATTGCCAAGTTAAAAATTAGAGATTTTAGCATCCTGCCATTAACGGAATTTTTTATTAATAAACATTAAATGTATAAATTAATACCCTTGGGCGAATATCTAGAAACTTGGGGTTACCAATTTGCGAATATCTAGAAACTTTATCTTCCCAAAGAAACTGCCGATCGGCAGTTTCTTTGGGAAAGTAATAGTAATAAACTTTTGTGTTCTTTAAGCATGCTTGTTGTATGAATTATAGATAGACTATATTATAAGAAGGCTATTGTCTTAATTGTTACAGAAATATGCATGGGTTTATATTTATCATCGCCGCCTCCCTTCCTTCTTATCTAATTCGTTTTAAAATTGGGGCCATCCCAACTACGGCACTAGAAGTTTTACTCTTGTTTACCTTTGGAGTCTGGCTCATTCGGAAACTTTGTAAAAAAGAACTATTTATCTATTTTAAAAATTTCTCTAGCGTCTGGTTAGTAATAATTGTTTTGTGGTTAACAGTTGCCACGGCAGCAATTTTCGTTTCTCCGAATATTCGAGGTGCCTTAGGAACTTGGAAAGCGTATTTTATAGAACCAATCTTATTTTTATTTGTATTTGTTGATGTAATAAAAACGCGGCGTGACTTAAGTTTAATTTTTGCCGGTTTAGGAATCACGGCAATTTATATTGGAGTTTTGGCAATCCTACAAAAATTTTTTGGTTTACCCATCCCGCCACCATGGCAGAACGAGCTCCGCGTCACTAGCGTCTTTGAATATCCAAACGCAGTTGGATTATTTCTCGGTCCGCTTGTGCCAATATTTATTGGCGAATTAGGAATTAGAAATAATGAGTTGCGGAGAAGGGCATTTTTTGCTGTTGCCGCGCTTTCCTCAATCGCTGCAATTGTACTGGCAAAATCTGAAGGCGCGATTTTGGGAGTAGCGGCTGGATTATTTATCATGGGTCTCTTGTGGGGTAGAAAAACGCGACAAGCAACTTTGATCGTAACTTTAGCCCTTGCCGCCATTGTTCTTGCTACTCCAGTCATCCGCCACTATGTGGCACAAAAAACGACCCTGTCTGATTGGTCAGGATATGTTCGGAAAAAAATGTGGGTAGAAACCTGGGAAATGCTCCAGGATCGTCCCATTATTGGCACGGGTTTGGCTGGTTATCAAACAGCCATCGCTCCTTATCATAAAACAAAAGCAATTGAAATTTTCCTCTATCCCCACAATATCATCCTCAACTTCTGGTCGGAGCTTGGCTTGTTTGGACTTTTAGTATTTCTCTGGATCATGATTCTTTTTTATATAGAAGCTCTAAAAAATATTCCAAAATTGGAAATTAGAAATTTGTCCGCCAAAGTCGGATCCGCCTCTGGCGGAAAATTTGAAATTGCCATGCTTACATCTATGACTGCGTTACTTATTCATGGCTTGGTCGATGTTCCCTATTTTAAAAACGATCTGTCGGTTTTATTTTGGCTTATAATCGGCTTAGTGTTAATATTGAAAAAGCGCGAAAAAAATGAGCAATCTTTGATGAATTAGGAGGGGTATATCTAATTGGCAAGATACCGCACTCGAAATGCGGCGCCCGTAAGGGCTTGTGGGTTCGAGTCCCACCCCCTCCGCCAGAAAGGATTTTGCAAATTTTAAAAAGCTTTTTTTATAAATATAATTTTAATTTTACTTTAAAAACCCGGTAATAGTTTGACGTGATTCTTGCAGCTTTTCACCTAACTTACCAAGGCCCAAGAATAATTTATAGTCATCAAGGGCGCCGCTAGCTTCGGCAACAGCATTAGACAATTCTCCACGCATAACCATTAAACGTTCAAATAAATCTACACAAGTATCAGTTGGTTTACGGATACAACTTAAACGATTCTTATTAACCTCGGATAAAACTTCTTTTGTCCCTAAAATAGTATCTTGTAGTTCAGATACATCTTCACCGGCCTTGACTAAACGATTGGCCAGCCTTTCAGCTCGGCTAACTTCCCGATTAACCTGCCTGATGAAAGTTGATAATTGGCGCACCATCTGCCCAACCTGAAGTGTTTGTCTCACTTCTTCTAATTGTTCAAAAGCCTGCCGGGCTGCATTTTCAATTCGATCAGGATCGCCAGTAGCAGCAGCTTGTCGGATAGCTTCAATCGCTGCTCGAAGAGCATTAACACGACTCTTAAATTCAGAATCTGACTCACTACGCAATTCCGCTGGCAAACGTTTTAATACTCGCGCCCATTCGCGTTCAATTTTAACTAACTCCGCAGTCAATTTTTTAATTGCCTCGCCGACCTGCGCTGTATGTTCAATGTCCAAAACCTGTTCTTCTAGCTGACGCAAGAGTTCTGGTAAATCACGGCCAAGCTCATAAATTTCACTACAATTAGCTGCTCCACTTACGCTAGAGACAACAGTTTTAATCTTAGTGAGGAGCGCGCTGTAGCTAGCTGGTACGGGAACGCCTGACCGACGGAAATTCTGATCAACGTCACGCCCAATTTGCTGCAAGCGGCGTAGAAGTCCACTAGTCATCTCCCGTTTCATTTTCTCAAGCGGACACTGAGTTGTAAAATCAGGTGTTGGTTCTGGTTTTGGCGTTGGTGTGGGAGTTGGCGAAACCTGACGGAAGCAACCAGCAGTTTCAATTTTGCTGATCAATGATCGCATGATCGCATCAGACAAGGCACCTCGTTTCATTTGCTCAAAAAACGCCTCTCCCACAACTCTTTTTACGCAGCCTTCCATTTCAGAATGGGCAGTATTTTGACATTCATAAAAAGGACAATCTAAGCCTTTACTATAGTTGGGCGTCCAACCAGAAACACACTGTTCAGCTGGCGGCGGCGACGGACACACTCTGGTACGGCATTCATAAATAGGACAACCGCGCCTGTCTTCTTTTTTCTCAACCGTACCACCCGGACATGATTTTATAGCTATGTCTGGACAGTGCTCTGGTTTAATTTCACCGCCCGGCGGCAAACAACGTTGAATAACGCAACCATCTTTAGTTTTTTCAAAAATCTCTTTATAACCAGTGGGGCAAGGTAAGTATGACGCAAGTGGACAAATTAATTTAATTGGTTCTGGAAGTGGGACAGGGGTTATTTTTGGTTTGGATGGCGTTGAGCCGGATGGACAAGTTGAACTAGATGAAACACACCAACCAACTCCATTTGTTGGCAAACACCATGTACCCGCTTCCGCCTGACACTCCTCTTCTGTATAAACAGGACATCTGGCTCCCGTACCTGTTGTACAATAACCAGCCGAAAGACTTACAGCTCCACTAGTTGATGGCGGATTCTTGCACCATTTACCGCCTTCAGCTACACATTCTTCTGGAGTATAGGCCGGGCATCTAGTGCCGACCGCTGCGCACCAACCATAACCTCCACCCTGCGGCAAACACCATGAACCTTTGCGATCGAGACATCCTTTTTTCTCTAGTGCTTCATTTGGACAACGAGCTCCACCAGTTGCGCACCAACCACTTCCGCCACTAGTTGACTCGCACCATTCACCGCCTTGGACCTTACAATCCGGAGCCGTGTAAGCAGGACAGTTATAATTTTTTTCTTGACACCAACCACTTGAAGTATATGTAGAGCCGGGGGTTAGTGGCGGCGGATCGCACCAACGTTTCCCTGTCACCTCACAATCATTCCGATTACAAGGCGTGCTTGAACACCAGCCACTACTACCACCAGATGATGATGTACAATAATATTTCGTTTCGGCTGTTTGTCCGGGTTGCGGACAAGAAATTGGCGTCGGCACTGGCACTGGCGTGGGAGTTAGCGTAGGGATTGGTACTACCGTGATAGTAACGGTGGCAACGTTAGAGTCTGTTGAACAGCCTGATGCATTACAAGCATTAACACGATATTCAACCGTACCAACATAAATGTAATCATCAACAAAAGTAGTAATATTCGTTGCCGCTGGCATACCAATCTGAAACCAATTAGTGGCTGGTGGATCGCGTTGAAATACTTTAAATTCTGTTTCATTATCAGAGTTATCTTTCCATGATAATGAGATTGTACTGCCGTTCTGTATAGCCTTGAGATCGCTTGGTGCTACCGGCGCAGTTGGCGTAGGCACAGATTCAGTACCGCCTTTTAGAGTAACAGCAGCAACTGGAGAATCAGGAGAACACCCTGCCTCATTGCAAGCCTTAATACGATATTCATAAACACCAAGGGCTAGTCCAGAATTAGTATAAGTTGTGTCTGTCGGACTGACCACAGCTAATATTAACCAGTTTCCGTTTTGTAAGCGTCTAGATATGCTAAAGTTGGTTTGAAAACCATCATCAATCCATTCCAGTTGAACACTGCTTGAAGAAAGAGCCGTCGCCTTAAAACCGGGCGGTGTATTTGGCGGCGTAGCTGGAACGCTCTCGGTTATACTAAGACTGACTGTGTTAGAGTTAGAACAACCGCCTTTATTGCAAGCGCTTATATAATATTCATAATTGCCGGTCGCCAAGCCTGTTTCAAAAAAACTAATAGCTCCAGCGGCAAAAGAAGCAGCCTGGCTCCAATAACCACTACCCGAACTTCGATAAACCTTAAAACTATCTTCATTAGTTGAATTATCAACCCATTTTAAATTTACTGTGCTGCCAGTAACGGTTATGATTAGATTTGATGGCGCAACCGGTACATCTGGCGTAGGACTAGGAGTTGGCGTAGGAGCAGGAGTGGGGGTTGGCGAACTAGCCGGACAGCCAGATGAACTATATTTAGAAATATCAAGATAGTCTGGATAATTATACTGACATGATTCTTGATTATTTAGACGACAATATCTTTTATTGGTTGAGTCCCAAACACTGTATGAAAATCCAGGGCAAGAGTTAGCATCACCAGTATAAACCATTGAACAATAGGCAGAGCCAGTTGCAGGAACATTCCATCGACAATCGCTTGTGGCTATACAGGTGGGTTGAGTTATGAAAGTGGCGCAGCCAGCCGGGGTTGGGGTGGGAGTAGGAGTTGGGGTTGACGATCGGCAAGCAGTACCATCCCAATATTGTCCTTGTGGGCAAGTGTGCGGACAAGTTCCGAGCCCAGTCATGCACCAGCCGCCCGCAGTACTATAACTGTCAAGGCACCATTTACCATTTTGAGCAGTACAATCAACTTCAGTATAAGCCGGGCAAGTACCTGTACTTTCTGTACACCAACCGCCACCGCCAGGACCAGTGCCAACAGTGCCACTGCCAGGCGCTGGTTTACACCATTTTTTTGCTGCGGCTGTGCATTCAACTTCTGTGCAAGGAAGTGACGAACAATAAGGCGCGGCGGTTGAACCGCAAAGATACATATTTTGTGCTTTGCATGATTCTGCGGTCGGCGCGATAGGGCAGGAGGTTGTGCCAACTGGAGCGCAGTACGCTGGTGTACTAGCAACTGATGGACACCATAACCGTCCAGCAGTATTACAACCTGCTTGATCAATAATTTCATGGTCAGCTAAGGCCGCTTTAGGATCCAAGCTTGTGCGCACATCTTGAACAATACCGCTCATATAAGCGGTAACACCCAAAGCTAGGGCAGCAATTATATTAATAGCCAACTGTAACATATTTTTATTATACCAAATAAAATTATGAAGACTGTGGATAAATATCAAATCAAGTGATAAAATTCTTCTGTCTATAAATTTTATGCTGGAAAAGGTTTTAAATTATTATCCAGTAAATAACCCGCGCGCGATCCTCGAGATAATGGTTGGCTTAATTAATCAAACCTATAAAATTGATACTGATGAGGGGTCTTTTATTTTACAAAAACTAAATCCGATTTTCACGCCAAAATCAATCGAGGACGTGAATGCTGTTAGTCAATATCTAAAAAGTAAGGAACTCATAACACAAGAAATTATTAAAACCCGCAATGGAAAATTGTGGGTTGAAGAAAAAAAAGAAATTTGGCGGCTTATGACCTATATTCCGGGGGAAGTTTTCACAAAAATAGAAAATCCTAACATTGCTTATGAGGCTGGAAAAATTCTGGGGCAGTTTCATCATGCACTGGCTGATTTTAAATATAACTTTCGACATCATCGAATCATGCATCATGCTACAGAAAAACATCTAAAGCTTTTTTTAAAAGTAATAAGAAGCAACGAGCAAGAGATGAGGAACAATTCAGATATTGAAAATCTCAAAAAAACGATTTTGGGGTTATCCAAGCTGCTACTTCCAAAAAATCTTCGACGAACAATAACGCATGGCGACCCCAAGATTAGTAATGTAATCTTCAGGGCCATTGATCGGGCCCGAATCCCGATCACACAAGCAATCGCATTAATTGATCTTGATGACGTAGGGGATCACCATAGTCCCTTGATTGAGCTTGGGGACGCCTTCAGATCATGGTGCGGCGGCTACGAAGACGATCCAAAAAATACTTTTAACTTAGAAAAATTTATGGCGGCGCTTCAAGGATACCTTGAAGGATCAAGTAATTTCTTAACCAAAAAAGAGCTGGGCCTTTTGCCGCAGGCTATTAAACTCATAACACTGGAGCTGGCCTCTCGTTTCCTACGCGATTATTTTGAAGATTGTTATTTTGGTTGGAACCCAAAAAAATATACGTCGCGCCAAGCCCATAATCTTGCCAGAACTCGCGGACAAGTCGCGCTTTATAATGATATTCTAAAGAAAGATCACGAGATTACATTCTATGCCAAAAATTAAATTTATTAAAATACCTGTCGCCGTCGTCCTCCTAACTATAATGTTCGGGGTGATTTTGGCTTTCAATCTCTCTATCAAGGCTAATCAGCAATTTATCTACTTGGCGGATTCATTCTCCAAGGGACGATTAGATTTTCAAGAAAAACATTTAAATTTTTTAACAGTTCGCAAAAATGATTACGGCTTGATTTGGACTGATACGGCCGAGTGGCAGGGGAAAAAATACTGGCCGCTTGGGCCATTCCCAGCTCTACTTCTCGTACTGCCGGTAAAACTATTCGGCACAAAATTTCTGCAGGGATACCTCTCGTTCGCGCTCACACTTTTAAATTTCTTTCTTCTTTGGTCAATTAGCCGACGTCAAAAATTTCGTGTCTTTGACGCGCTTTTTCTAGCGGCATTTTTTATTTTCGGATCTGCCTACTTAGGAGTCGCTACCTTTTCTGTATCTTGGTATTTTGGACAAATTGTGGCAATAACACTGCTCTTGCTTGCCTTATATGAATATCTTCGCCATATCCCAGAGGTCCGACCTCAAACAGAGGTCGGACCTCTGGAAATACGTTGGTGGCTTATTGGATTGTACTTGGCTTTGGCCATTATCACTAGAAACACGTTTCTTTTTACCTCGTTATTTTTTGTCATCATGATATTTTTTGAAAAAAAATCTTTAAAAATCAAACTAAAAAATCTATTTTTATTTAGCTCCTACATTCTAGCTTCTATATTCTTAATTCTACTATACAATTGGGCGCGTTTCGGCAACCCGCTTGAAGGCGGATATAATCTTCAGGAAATTCCACCAGTTCTTGCTCGCGCGCGCGAAATTGGTTTATTCAGTTTTAAACATATTCCGGGAAATCTTTATTTCATGCTCTTTCGCAGTCCAGATCCAGTGCTAGCTCTACCCGATACTTATATTTTGAAATATCCATACATTACCGCCAATATCTGGGGCTTGGGTATTTTCTTTACTGCGCCCGTGCTTTTATATATATTTAACGCCTCTTCACGAGACCGCGAAATCCGAGCCCTAACCGTGACCTCACTTATTACCCTTATTCCGATTATTACTTATTATGGTATTGGCGTGAGTCAAATTGGCTATCGCTATATCCTAGACATTTATCCATTATTATATGTAATATTGGGAAAGGCGCTTACGCCACGCCTACCACTCAAGGCAAAAATACTTATTGTGCTGGGGATAATCTTGAATTGGCACCTGTTGCTCAATTTTAAATCATAGGAACACAAGAACAAAGAAGGTTTCATTTCAGATATTGATTATAAAAAGGCTGCCATACTAACAGACGAAATCGGCGCAATGTTGTGGACAGAAATTTCTTTATTACCTTGAATTACGAAATGCTCAAAATGGTGTAAAATGATAGTAAAGAATTAACATTATACACCAGTATGAACACCGTAATTCAAGGTAATTAGAATATTTCGGATCGCGAAATATGAAAATACGTAAAGCAATTCTTCCCGTCGCTGGTTTAGGCACACGCTTCTTGCCGGCCACCAAAGCCCAGCCAAAAGAAATGCTGCCGATTGTTGATAAACCAGTAATTCAATATATTGTTGAGGAGGCCGTGGCTTCAGGCATTGAAGAAATTATTTTTGTTACCTCAATATCCAAGCGGGCGATTGAAGATCATTTCGATCGCAATTTTGAGCTTGAATACCGTCTTGGGGAAAAACACAAACAAAAAGAGCTGGAACAAGTTTTAGGTATATCCAACTTAGCTAATTTTGTGTATGTCCGACAAAAAACACCTTTAGGCGATGGTCATGCTGTCCTACAAGCTAAAGATATAATTGGCAATGAACCGTGTGCGGTAATGTTTGGAGATGATATAATAGATAGTAAAGTGCCGGCGCTTAAACAAATGCTTGATGTCTATGAAAAATATAACGATCCAGTCGTGGCGGTGATGGAGGTAGCAAAATCAGATATTCATCGCTATGGCATTGTGGCTGGAAACAAGCTTGAAGATAATGTTTTACAAGTAACTAGGCTCGTTGAGAAACCGCGCACCAAAGAGGCGCCGTCAAACTTAGCCATTGTTGGTCGTTACATCTTAACTCCTGATTTGTTTAGTACACTGACACAAGCCAAGCCCAGCAAAGGCGGCGAAATCCGTTTAGCTGATGCACTGTTGACTTTTATAAAAACTAAACCAGTTTATGCTTATCGTTTCCAAGGCACACGTTACGATTGCGGAAACAAACTGCAATTTTTAATTGCTTCGGTTATGTATGGAATGAAACACCCGGAAGTGGGGAAAGAATTTGGCGAATTTATCAAAAGGCACTGTAAATAAAAATTCACGCATATGCTACAAAGTTCCATAGAAGCGAAAATAGCCGCGAATATCTACGCGAAAAGAATCGCGAAAATTTAACCCCTCCTTCCCTCCCCTTTCCGCCAAAGGCGGATCCGCCTTTGGCGGAAAACTAGGGGGCGGTTAGGTGGG
>CAZVIU010000014.1:0-16578 GCA_964626935.1 uncultured Gammaproteobacteria bacterium | reverse complement strand
GCCTTAGTACATAAGTTAGTTTATTATTATTTAATGCAGGCACCGGCTGATGAGGTAGCTAAGCCGCAGAAAAAAGAAAAAATTAGACGAGTCAGATGGGTAGCCATGGCTCGGGCCATGAACGTGTTAAGTTATAAAAATTCAAAAAAGATTCTTTCAAAGGCAATAACGGCTATTGAGAGGGGCTTAAGATTATAAGGACTAATTTGAGGAAGCGTCATGGTTAAACAAGGCGGAAAACTTATCGTTATTGAGGGCACTGATGGCAGTGGCAAGGCCACTCAGGCTAATTTGTTGTTGAAACGATTGGGAGAGCGTGGCCTAAAGCCGAAAAAATTGTCTTTGCCGCAATACGGTAAAAAATCTGCTGGTCCAACTGAAGAATATCTATCTGGTAAATATGGTCAATCGTATAAAGTTGATCCTTACGCAGCTTCCGTTCTTTTTGCTGTTGATCATTTTGATTTGGCGCAAGAGATTAAGCGGCTTCTTCGAGAGGGGTATGTGGTGGTTATGGATCGTTATGTTGATTCTAACGCTGGACACCAGGGCGGAAAAATTAAAGACCGCTTAAAGCGGGCAAAATTTGTTAGATGGCTTTATGAATTAGAGTATAATATTTTGAAGATCCCGAAGCCTGATATAGTACTAATTTTGTATATGCCAGCCGCAGTTAGTCAGGAATTGGCGCTTAAACGCCAGAGCCAGCTAGGCAAAGCAGCTGATTTGCATGAAGCTAACCTAGATCATTTGCAGGGTGCTGAAGAGGCATATTTGTGGTTAGCGGAAAATTATCCGCAAGAGCACAAATTAATTGAATGTATCGAGAGCGGACAAATTCTTACGCCAGATAAGATTCACGAATTAGTTTGGAAACAACTTTTCCATACTATATAACGCTTTTATTACTATGCCATTTACTCCAGAAGAAATTAAACTCTTGGCACAATATGTGACCAATCCGGAAGGTAATATTTTTGCGCTTAAAAATTTAAACGGTTTGGCTGGCGCCATCTATGCCCGTTATAGTCGGGCCAAGGGCAGTTTCAAACAGACGCTTTTAAAAGAGTTTATCAAAGAGGGTGTCATTGACTTCAAGCACGCCGATGAGCTGATTGCCAGGATTTTGGTGGCTTATGGTGATGATAGCGTAGGGGAACTAGAAGGCGCGCACGTTTCTTTTGAGCGCGTTTCTATGTTGGCCACCAAAGAGATTGAGGATCGGCGCATTGGCGGCTCGCCCATTGAGCAATCCACGCGCTATGTTTTTTATGATCAGAAAGATGAGCAAGATAACTGGTTTTATTATCGAGGCGATGAGCTGACCAAAGCCAGTTTCGGCGCTGTTTATCTGGCCACCATGGATTTTATTTTTAACACCTACGCTAGTTTAGTCGAGCCAATGAAAGAATATTTTAGTCGGCTTAAAGATATTCAGGAGGCCGAGTATGACATCAACGGTGATGGGATTAAAGAGAAAATAGCCGACCTTAAAGACGAGCGAGATCTGAAAGCCTTTAAAACTACCTATGGCTTTGATTTGCGCAGCAAGGCTTGCGATACTTTGCGGCACTTATTGCCCCTCTCGACTCTGACTAATGTTGGAATGTTTGGCAACGGCCGTTTTTATCAAACTTTAATTTCTCATTTGTTAACCACTGATTTACCAGAAGCGAAGCGCCTTGGTCAAGATACTTCGGCTGCTACCAGTCAGGTGATACCGCAATATGTTAAGCGCGCCAAGCGCAGCGACTATCTAGTTGAAAATAGAAATAAAATGATCGCTCTAGCCGAAGAGCTGGCCTTGACCAAGATGGTAGAGAAACCAGCGAATTTGCCAGATGTGTCTTTGATCGATGCCCACACTTCTAATGAGTCTTTTGACATGAGCACCATTGCCGCCATGCTTTATCCTTACAGTTCTCAGTCTTTTAAGTTATTATTTGAAAAAGTAAAGGCCATGGATCAAGCCACACGCCTTAGGGTGATTCAAAATTATATTGGCGAGAGGCGGACGCGCCGCGATCGACCCCTTCGAGCTTTAGAACACGGCTACCCTTACACTTTTGACTTGGTCACTGATTGGGGGGTTTATAAAGATCTGATGAGGCACCGTATCAATACTCAGCAAAGACAACTTTTTACTAGCAAAATTGGTTTTTATTTGGCGCCCGAAATTGTCCAAGCCGGTTTTGAAAAACAAATTAAAGAATGTGTTGAACGCGCCGACCGATTATTTGATTTGATAAAAAAAGACAATCCTTTGTTAGCTCAATACGCGGTTTTGCACGGTAATTTTACCCGTTGGTCCATTGGTTTGAATGATCGCGAGGCTATGCATATGCTGGAGCTGCGTTCTATGCCGCAGGGCCATCCCAATTATCGCCGGATCGCTCAAATGATGCATCGTGAAATTACCAAACGTTTTCCGTGGCGGGCCGAAACGATGAAATTTGTTGATTATAATGATTATTATTGGAGCCGCGCTGACAGCGAGGCACGCCAGCGCGTCAAAGAAAAGCAGTTGGACGATAAATACGGCCAATCAACGCCGCCTAACCGGGCTTTTACGAAATAGGCACGATTTTTACAAAAGTTCTTTTTTCCAATCGGCCGTTAAAGCGCGCGGCCTTTTTTTGATAAAATTGAACCAGGCCTTCTTGGTGCGCGAAAAGGGTATCATCTTTGCCGCGGAGCACATTGACTCCGGGATGAATTTTGGTGCCGCGCTGACGGACAATGATTTGACCGGGGAGTATATGTTCACCATGCGCTCGTTTAACTCCCAGCCGTTGTCCGTGAGAATCGCGGCCTAAAGCGGTTGAACCGCCAGCTTTTTTATGGGCCATACGTTAAGTTATTAAGTCATTAAGTTATTTGAAAGTTTTTCCGAATGACTTAGTGACTAATGACTCAATGACTCGTCATCAAGTTGTTGTAACTTATCAAAACTTAATATTTTTGTCAAGTTTGCATAGGTTTATAAGGGCACTATTATAAAGGTAATTTAATCAATAAACGGGTTTCTAATGGTACTTAAATCTAAAGATTTAAGCTCATCTCGTTTTTTCAAAAACTCTTTGATTTTATTCCAATTGACTACATCAAGCGGTTCAACAATTGCTGTTTCGCGTTGTAGCTCTAGAATGACACTTGAAGTGGTTACGGTGGTATATATATTTTGATAAAAGAAAAGTCCTAAAACAAAAATCACGACCAAAACTAAAATCAGGGTAGCCATTAAACTATATCTATAAATTAACCCGATTTTTATCTTCATAAGTTATTGCCAAAAAGTTCGTAGTTGAAGACGCGCGTTTATCATATCTTTACCAGAGTCGCGGCCAGCATTTCTGATCTCGAGTGACTCTGGTATTACCAAAACTCGAGCTTTTTCCAAACTACCTAAATAACTTATTAAGTTTAGGTAGTTGCCAGTTAGATCAAGAAATAAAGGAATTTCCACTTCTCGGGATTTGGGTAAGTTAGTTTTTAAATTGACCTCAAGGCGTAATCTTTGTTCAAGATTATGCTTGGCTGTCAAATCTTCAAGTAAGGTTATAAAATCAAGTTCCTGGCCAGATGAAGTAAAGATGCGCCCATAAACATCGCCAAATTCAGATTTAATTTCTTTTAAACTTTGTAAAGTTAGCTTAGTGCTGACTCGGCGATTATATCTTTCTTCAAGTTCGGCTTTCTGCAGCAATATTTTGTGTTTTAAATTTGAAATGTCTTTTAGTGTAGGAATAATAACCAAAATTAATACTGCCAAGAAGATAATGGCGACAACCGCGGTGACAATTATTTTTTGTTTAAAATAATTCACAAATTTTTAATAATTTAACGACCCAGCTAGTAATTTAATTACTTAATGACTCAATGACTATGTAATTTTGTAATTTTAGCCTTATCCAAAACAGCGCTTAGGGTAAAATTTATATCAGTACGTTCAAAAATATTGGAGAGCGGGGACTCAATCTTCAGAAAAACTCCCAAATCCTCAAGATTTTTAATAAAAGCTAAAAGAGCGTTACGGGTAGCCGCTCGGCCGGAAATTTCAGCACGTTTATCCCGTGAGTTTAGGGCAAGACTTTTAAGAGTCATCGCTTGCGGCGTTGCCACGCTTATATGAAAAAGCAAATCAGACCAAAATATTTGGTCTTTTTCCAAACGGTAAATTTGGTCGATTCCTTTATTGGTTTGCCCAATTTCTTGATTTAACGCCCCGTAAGAAGCAGTAATTAAGGCGCCTTGGGCAACAGCATCATTAAAGCTATTTTGTAAAATTATTTTTGATATGAGAAAAATTACAGCAACAAAGATAATGATAATTAAAAGGATCTCCAAGATGTTGGTCGCAAACTCCAGGAGAATTTTTTTTCTTACATCTTCTTTTTTTTGATCAGATAATAGATTTAAAGAAATCATAAGAGGTCTATAGCTAGGAGACCCGATCTCCTTTGGAGATAGGGTCTCCATTTTGAAACATAAACATTGACGATAAGGCTAGGCCAATGGCGGTAGTAAATTCCAACTGATTAGCCCCTAAATTTATCCGAGACGCAGTCAGATTTATTAACGGATTGCCCGACCGGACACGCATTTTTAGTTTACTGCCGAGGACTGTATCAATTTTAGACAAATTAGCCCCGCCGCCGCAAAGAATAATTTGTGACGGTTTAAATTGTCCTCGTGTAGTTTTATCTTCATAAAAACGCAAGGCCGTTTTAATTTTAGCAACCAATTCGTTGATTAATTGATTAACAATTGATTTTAATTCAATATCGCATTTACGGACATCAAAACCGCAGCGGATTTTAATCTTTTCAGCTTCAAGAAAATTTATTTTGAGCGAGTCAGCGATAGTTTCAGTAATGGAATTGCCAGAAATTGGCAAAGATAAAGATAATTGCGGCGCCCCTTGATCATAGATAATTAAACCCGAGCGGACAGCGCCCAAATCTAAAATTACTAATGACTCGCGCGGTGGCGAGGTAAGTGAAGTTAGGGCGCGTAAATTAGCCAATGATTCTATTTCTAGAGCTATAGGCACGCATCCAGCGCCTTCCAATACTTCTGTGTAAGCATCAGCTGTGTCTTGATGCACGGCGCCGATTAAAATTTTAATTGTTTTTTTGTCTCGGCTCTGGATGCGCCAATCATAATTTATTTTAGTTGGCGGCAGGGGGATATTTTTTTCAACCGCGCGCAAGATAGCCTCTTCCAGATTTTTTTCTCCGTCAGGCAGATCAACCGTAGTTAGGAATGTTTCTGAATCCGGCAGATTAGCAACCACACCGCGCGTGTCAAGCTCCTTGGCCAAATTATTTTTTATTAATCTGCTGATGGCTAAAATTAATTTCTTCTTGTCTTTGATTCTTCCGTCTTCGATGATGCCGCTTGGCAAGGGAAGACTGCCAAAATTGGCCAGAGCAATTTTTGGAATTTTTCCATAAGTAATCTGGCGTCGCAGTAGGACAAGCTTAAGCGAAAGGTCGCTAATATCTAAACCAAAAGCATTGTGGATAGAGCCAAACATTTAATTATGAAATACAAAACTGTGTTCTTAATTACTTCAATCGTCCCAATTACTTCAAATAACCCTCAATTTTCAATATCCAAGTTTGGAATTTAGATATTGTTTGAAATAATTATAATAATTGGGAATTGAAATAATTTATAGTGTTCGTATGTTCGTATATAGTTCGTAGTTTGTAGTCCCTACGGAATTTCCCGCCAACTTCCTTTTTCCACCTGCCAACCGCCGCCCGGACCGGAAGAAAATGAGGCGTTTTGGAGTCCGGTCTCATAGTTAATTATACCATTATTTTGCACAATAATGGAGAAACCGGTAATTTGTTTGGCCGTAACATTTTGATGTAAATGAATTTTTCCATAGGGCGCGACAAGGACAATAAATTGAGTTGATTTATGTACATCTATGGCGCTATCGTGATGACCGTTGCCGACGGCTGTCGTGATCATCATTAAATAACTATCAGCTTGTCCTGACCCTTGGAAAATATCATTTTCGCCCAGATGAATTACCCCATCGGTAACTAGAAGACCGCTCGTGTTGCCATAGCCTGAAGCTAACCGCACCGTAACATTATTTCCAAAGTCAACATTGCCCTGAATATAGACGGTTCCGTTAAGAGTTAGTTCGGTGCCGTTAGCCAGGTTCATGTTGCCGGTAATAATTTTTGGACCAAGAGCAACATTTTGATTTTCAGTAGTTTCAAAATTTCCTTGATGCGCGCCGCCCGCGGCCGCATCAAGTTTCCATTCGCTGATCATGGCCTCGGTTATTGGAAAAGATTCACTTGGCGGCTCATCTAGGCCACTTCCGGGGTTGCGACTGCCGCCAACGGTGGAATTAGTAATAGAATCAGCATAAGCATCGCGGCCAATGGTGGAGTGATGGATGGAAGCGGCATAAGCATCGCGGCCAACCGTGGCATCAGTAATAGTTTTTTTAACTTTGAGATCGCGGCCAACTGTGCCGTTGCGGAAAACCGTAGCCCGGGCATCGCCATCCACAGCGAGCGTATCAATTTTATTATCAGTGCCGCCGACTAATATCTTAAAAGATATGTCGCCACTGGCATTATTCCATAGATTATCATCCCAGTCGTTGCTGTATTTAGCAGTACCAGAAGCATATCCATCAGTCGTATCCAAGGCGGCATAATAATTTTTACTTAATGATGGCGCGGCGTCCAAGACTAACCAGTAAGTTTTGCCAGCCGCTACTGGAGCGGCCGAGGACAGTGAGGAGGTGACAAAGTTTGAAGAAGCGCTGACCTCTGAGGCGGCAATCACACCTTCGCCGACCTTATTAATATCAGGCGCGCCCTCGCGATCACGCACGATGTAGACAGCAATATTCGCAGGAGTAGAAACTTTGCGCAGCTTGACAACTACCTTACCAATGATGCTTGAGTCTCGCGGCACAAAAGCCTGGGCAATATCTTCTTGGCTATCAGTAGAGCCAAATCGGAGCTCACTATTACTAGCGGTCCAGTGCTGGTCAGTTCTTTCCGGGCCAGAACTTGTAAGAAGCGCATCGCCAGTAACGCGCGCACCCGAGGCGCCGCTAAGCGACCCGGTTGATATAACATTGCCAGTAATTTGACTATTTTCTTGAAGGCTTATCCCGCCAACATTTGCCTGCATGCCAAAATGAAAATTAATTGTTTTGGTGCCAATCGTAGTATTAACTTTTATAGTTATTTTTTTCCGTGCGCTTTGGGCGTTAGGTATAAAACCAGTTGAGGCAATTTCTTTTTTGTTAGAATTAATTGCCCTCAGAGTTGTTGTGAATAGACCAGCACCAAAAGGCACATTAGTTTCTCCCGCATAGTTAGAGCCAGATGTTCCGCCGCAATTGGCGCCGCTTACCTGTCCTAAACACCATAAGGCTTTTTCTATACCAGCTTCGGCAATTGCCCGTGCGGCTAAGTATAGATTATGCTCTTCGCTGGTTTTTCGAGACTGTAGATTGGCGTTAACTAAAGTAACGCTTAAAGCGAGCAATACTGCCATAAAAACAAGACCGATGATTAGAGCTTGTCCTTTTTTCATAAAGTATTCGGCTATGGAAGAATTTCGCTTGATACCGCGCGAGCTTGTTTGCGTTGAGCCTTATTTATTTCTTAAAAATATGCTCGTTCTTCCGCTTGTCTCCTGCGGATTACCTTTTGCAACTTTTCTTAATGACACAAATACCTCAACAATGGTTGCTTCGGCAGGATTACTTTTATTGTAGCTAAATTGCAGAATGTTGGTTAGATCAGAAAAAAGCTTGGTTAGGTCACGTCTCGAGCTCGTGGCATCAGCATCAATTTGCATCCAAAGTTTTTGACCTTGAACTGGATCACGGAAAAATACCACATAATCAGTCTGCGGCAGGGGATTGCCGCCCGGATCAACAGACGGTAGAGCCAGGACGAGCGTTGTGTTACTAGTTGTAAAATTTGTTCCGCCAAAATCACGAGTGTTTACTATAGCCCGGGCGCTAGTGCCAAATTCTTCCATAGCCCGCAGCGTCGCGGTTAATGAAGAATTAAGATCAACGCTGGTACTGCCAAGGAAGTAAAGATTATATTGAACAATAAAAATTGAAGATAAGGCCGTTAAAATAATTACGGCAATGGCCATGGCGACAACTATTTCTAATAAAGTGAATCCTCGGGTCATAATAACGAGTTAACGAGTTAACGGATTAACGAATTCCGAACTATAAATCTAAATAAAGATATGCGATAGAAACCCCGTTGAATCTTTATAATTATTGTGCGATCAGTGTTGTTGAAGAAACGCTTGAGGTGGTGTTATTTTCTCTCCAGTCAATTCTGGCGTTTATAAGTTTTAGATTATCTTGTCCCAGATAATTGCTAATAGTTAAAAAATCAATTCCGTTCGGCAAATCATAAGCGCCAAATTTTTTCCATTCAGATGGTAGTAAGCCAGCTGTATCTGTGTCAAAGTTCCAAGTTGAAGTCGTCTCCGCGCTTACTAAAACATTATCAAAACGCGGTTGACCTGGCCCTTCGAGGAATAAGGCTAAGCGGCCGAAATCTAGACTCGTATCAGTTGCTGTACCAAGCGGCACATCATTTAGCCAAGCGTTAATCGTGCTGGACGTTACGTTCGTCCGAAGCGTATACCAAGTATTCGGAGCGATGTTAACAAGATTACGCGTGAGCTCAAATCTTGTCCCGCCAATTTCTTTTTCAATGATTAAAGCCCCTGACTGGAGTACGACCTTATAATTATTTTCTAAATCGCGCGCCCGAAACATCAAACCCAGATTGCCAGTAAATCCGCTGGGCAGAAGCAATTTGGTTTCAAAAGTAAAATCGCTAGTATTAGGCGCGGGTAAAAGAATCAGGCCAGTAATATTTTTATAAACTGATGAAATTGTGCCAGTGAGCTCCAAAACATTACTGCCAGATGGCGCGTTCGTGGCGTTTTTGATCTGCCAGTTGCCACGATTATAAAGCAGGCCTAAAAATCTTGATTCACTTCGTTCTCTTAGATCGGCAGGAATAAAAGTTCGCAAGGTAGCCAGTTGTTCTTCAAGCAAGCTCGCGGCCCGGCCTTTTAAACTAGTCTTGCGTTCAAGCGTGGTAGTAATAAGAGACGCGGACAAAATCGCAATGGTCGCGGCTAAAATGCCGATAACTACAATGATTTCTAATAATGTAAACCCCCGCTTCATATAATTTTAGATTCATGATTTAAGATTTTAGATTTTATATTTGTGTTTTACGGCGATATGTCGACGTCATTTAACAATCTGCAATTTGAAATTCGCAATTATTAATATTCGTATGTTCGTGGTTAGTTCGTAGTTCGAACACCCATTACTTTCGTATGTTCGTCCGCCTGAGGCGGATAGTTCGAACACTCCTATTAGAATTGCTGTGTCAGACTATATATCGGAGTAATTATTGAGATAGCAATGCCGCCGATGATTAAACCTAGAAACAAGATGAGCAGGGGCTCAATAATTGTTGCCAAATTTTTGGTAATTTGATCCACATCATCTTCGTAAAATTCAGCCACCTCGCGGAGCATGTCATCGGTTGTGCCTGACTTTTCGCCAACCGCGATCATGGTAGTGATAAGCGGTGGAAACAGCTTAGGATATTTTTTTAATACCTCGGAAATGGCCACGCCCTTTTTTATTTCTTCACTGACTTGACGGACTATTGTTTTATAATGAACATTACCTAAAACATCAGCCGTTACTTCAAGCCCTTTGATAACCGGAATATCAGTAGAAAGGAGCGCGCCCAAGGTTCTTGAAAATCTGGCCAGATTTACTTTTTTGGCAACTGGCCCAATGATTAGAAAATTTAAAAGCACTGCGTGCCAGAGCCGTTGTCCTTTAGTGCGGACAAACCAGACGAGAAATCCCGCAATAAGCACCAGACCCAGAACCGTAAGCGGTCCATAGCCGGTAATAATTTTACTAATAGCAATAACTACCCTGGTTGGTAATGGCAATTTACCGCCGAGCGTTTCAAAAACCGCCACCAGAGTTGGGATAACATAGGTAAAAATACCAGTAATTATGAAAACGGCGGCTAAAAGCACGACGATAGGATAGGTCATGGCACCGCGTATTTTTGAGACCAAAGCGTGATCTTTGTGCATTTGAAGCGATAGTTCTTTTAAATTTTGTTCTAAGGCGCCAGCGATTTCTCCTACGCGAATCATATTTATAAAAAAGCCGGAAAATATTTTTGGATATTTTTCCAAAGCCAGAGAAAATTGTTCACCACGCTCCACTGCTTTTTGTAATTCACTAAGTACGCCGGCAAAGCGTTTATTTTTTGACTCTTGAGCTAAAGCCTGCAATGCCGCCGATAAAGATATGCCCGCCTTGATCATTACCCGCAAGCGGTCAGCAAAAAAAATTTTCTCTGTTGATGGAACGGGCTGTAAGGCATCCAATAAATTTTTGAGACCAAGCTTCATAATTTAAATCTGCAATTTGAAATCCGAAATTTTAAATTAATTATTCCTTAGTAACCCTCATCACCTCTTCAATTGTTGTAATTCCCATCAAGGCTTTAATTAAGCCATCTTCTAAAATAGAAATCATGCCTTGTTCACGCGCTTTTCTGGCAATATCCAAGGCTGTGCCGCCGCGGCCAAGCAAGTCTTTAATTTCCTGAGTTACTTCTAAAACTTCATATAATCCAATTCGGCCTTTATAGCCTTCATCATTGCATTTCTTACAGCCACTACCGCGATAAAGCGTTATGGCTGTATCGCTCTTCTTATCATTAGCCGATTTTGGGCCTCGCAGCAAAGATTTAATTCGTTCAAGGTCGTATAGTTTTTTAAAATCAGCAGTTTCGGCCGCGTTAAGTTTATAAGCCGTTTTGCAATCAGGACAAATTTTTCGCACCAATCTTTGGGCAACGATCATGTTGGCGGTAAAAGCAATTAAAAATGCTGGAATGTTCATATCTACTAAGCGCGGCAGGGAAGTGGCCGCATCATTGGTATGCAGAGTTGAGAGCACCAAGTGTCCGGTTAGGGCGGCGTGGATAGCGATGTCAGCTGTTTCTGTATCACGGATTTCGCCAACCATGATGATGTTTGGATCTTGGCGCAAGATCGAGCGCAAGCCCGTAGCAAAAGTAAAATTAATTCGTGGATTAATTTGGCTTTGATTAACATTAGGCATTTTGTATTCTATTGGATCTTCAACTGTTTGAATATTAACGCCGGGCTTGTTTAAGATATTGATAATTGAGTAAAGTGTGGTCGTCTTGCCGGAGCCGGTTGGGCCAGTGACCAAGATGATTCCGTGAGGTTTAGCAATATTGCGTCGAATTATCTCGAGCGGACTTGGTAAAAATCCCAACTGTTCCAGTGTTAACACTGTCGCGGTTTCGGGCAGGAGACGCATAACAATCTTCTCACCGTCCATTTCTGGAAAAATGGAAACGCGCAAAGAATATCTATCTTTGTCAATTGTGGTAATTTTAAATCGGCCATCTTGCGGTAGGCGATGCTCATCAAGTTTTAAATTGGAAAGAATTTTTATGCGGGCAATAATGCCAGCTTGGGTAGTTTTTGGCAAAACCATTACATTTCGTAAAATGCCATCAACGCGATAGCGAACACTGACCTCTAATTCTTTAGGTTCAATATGAATATCGCTGGCGCGTTCAAAAATCGCGTGATCTAAGAGGCTGTCAACAATGCGTACGACTGGCAAATCTTCGGCTAATTTGGCCAGCGCCTCTGGCTCTTCTTCTTTTTCTTTTTCCTCAACCTTAGTCAGTTTCCTAAATTCAGCTTCAAGCGTTAGATGGTATTGTTTTAAGGCTTCGCGCAAGGCTTTTGGCGCTGCCAAATGGACCACAAGCTTGCGGCCGAGCCGCTTTTCTATAAAATCTAACGTTTGAATGTCTGATGGATCGGTCGTGGCAATATATAGTTTGCCGCCAGCTTCTTTCCAGGCAACTATCTCATGGGTTATGGCTAATGGTTCGGGCACTAAAAATAAAATGTCTTTGCGAATAGTTTCGTGGCCGAGATCAACAAGTGGCGTTTGCAGGATGGCGCTGGCTGTTCTGTATAGCTCTTCCTCGCTAACGATCTTCTCTTCAATTAAATAATTACCCAAAAGTGTTTTTGAGTTTTGGGCAGTCTTTTCGTATTTTTCCAAATCAGCTGGATTTATGAGCGCTGTTTTTTTAAAAATGTTTTTAAGAGTGGAGTTACTTAGCATAAGGGTACGAACTATGAATCCCGACTTCAGTTGAGGATACTCGATAAAATCGGGACTGTTTACGAAAAATACGAAATAGTGCTGAAATTACTTCAATTGTTTCAATTACCCCAAACAATACCCAATTCTCAATGTCAGTGACTCAACAACTTAACGACTCAATAACTTAACGACTCAATAACTTAATGACTTGATATATTATAGCACATTTACTAAGAGCGCGGCGAATGATAAGATAAAAGATATGTTTTCACTTAAAACCATCCCTACCTGGTCTTATTTTTGGCTTTATATAAGGCATGATAAATTAAGCCGTGTTTTTTTGCTTTTATCATTAGGATTAACTGTCGCGCATCTTGTTTTAATAGTTTATCCGGGGCTCATGTTACGTAAAACTAATGAGCTTGTAGCTATACGTTATAATATCTATTTTGGCGTTGATCGTGTTGGTGGACGCGCTGAACTGCTTTTTTATCCGACCCTGGCCGTGTTGATTCTGGGCGTGAATACATTTTTAAGTTTAATAATTGCTAAAAAAAGTAAACTTATTTTATACTATGTGCAGGCCGCAACTGCTGTCATGCTTTTTCTTAATTTACTTACATTTATTTTTGTATTGATAGCCAATTTAGAGTTTATCAAGCCTTAGGAGAGTAGGATTTAATGACTAAGAGATCGGATCTCGTGTTGCGCCTGCGGCAGAGATCCGATCTCAAAGCGCTTGAAATCTAAAATTTTTATGGAAACCTTACCGGCTATAATTAAAGTTTTCATCCTAACTACCTTATCGTTTTTGGTGGCCATGTCGTGGACGCCGGCATTTTTGCGTTTTTTATATAAACATAAATTAGGCAAGCAAATTCGCGCCGAAGTGGCCGCGCCGATTTTTTATAAATTTCACGCCCAAAAATCAGGCACACCGACTATGGGCGGCGTATTGATTTGGGTCACAACCCTAGTTTTGGCGCTGGTATTTTTTTATTTATCACGTTTAGTTGATGGATTAGCCGCCGCGTTGAATTTTTTAACCAGAGGTGAAACACTTCTGCCGCTGGGCGCCTTGGTCGCTTCAGCCTTGGTCGGTTTGGCCGATGACTTTTTAAATGTTCGTAAGATTGGTCCAGTTGGCGGCGGCATGCGCATGCGACACCGTATTTTAATGTATACTTTGATTGCTAGTTTTGGCGCTTATTGGTTTTATTTTAAGCTTGACTGGGATCTTGTCCGAATTCCTTTTATTGGTGATTTTAATATCGGTCTTTGGTACATTCCCTTTGCTATTTTTATTATCGTGGCCACAGCTTTTTCCGTAAATCAAACAGACGGTCTTGATGGGTTGGCTGGCGGCACGTTACTTTCTGCTTTTGCCGCTTATGGCGCGATTGCCTTTCATCATGGAAGATTTAATTTAGCCGCCTTTTGTGGAATAATCGCCGGCGCTCTTTTGGCTTTTTTATGGTTTAATATTAATCCGGCCAAGTTTTTTATGGGCGACACCGGCGCCATGTCTTTAGGGGTTACTCTTGGGGTTGTGGCCATGTTAACAAATAGCGTTTTACTACTGCCGATTATCGGTATGATTTTTGTGCTAGAAAGCATTACCACCCTCACGCAGGTTTTTTTTAAGAAAGTATTTAAAAGAAAAATATTTTTATCATCGCCAATTCATCATCACTTGCAAGCTATTGGTTGGCCTGAACCGCAGATTGTGATGCGTTTTTGGGTAATTTCGGCTGTAGCCGCGGTGGTCGGACTTATCTTGTCTTTGTTGGACAAGCTATAACAATTAAGAGAACTCTAATTATATAGATCTCTTGCAAAATAATCTTTTCTACTACAATGCGTAAATTTCGGCTGCAAAATGTTCAGGCTTCGCCCTTGATTTTGGGGGCTCCTCGCCTTATACTCTGTATAAAGCTTCGTCGCCCTGCACATTTTTTGCTTCAAAATTTACTCATTTCGTAACGAAAATTATTATGCAAGAGGCCTTATGAAATATATTATTGCTAACTGGAAAATGTATTTAACTCCAAGCGAGAGCGCCAAGCTGGCTCGCAGTTTGGTGTCAAATATCAGAAGTTCCGCCCGCGGCGGATCAAGAGTTAAACTTGTCATTTGCCCATCTTTTGATTCGTTAGAAATAGTTGGAAAAATAATTAAAAAATCTCCATTTGTCCTGGGGGCGCAAGATGTTTTTTGGCAAGAGCAAGGCGCTTACACTGGTGAAGAATCTGTAAAATCTTTAAAAGAACTCGGCTCTAAATATATAATAGTAGGACACTCTGAACGTCGGTACAACTTCGGCGAGACTAATGAGATGGTGGCTAAAAAATTTCGAGCAGTATTGGGAGTTGGTCTAACCCCGATTCTTTGTATTGGCGAAACCCGCGCCGAACACGATGCTGATAAAAGAAATCAAGTTCTTGAGCGTCAACTCGTGAGCGCCCTATCTGAAATTAGAAATTTGAAATTAAAAATTATAGATTTATTAGTCGCTTATGAGCCAGTCTGGGCTATTGGCACAGGTACGCCGGAAACTCCGGAAAACGCCAGAGACGCGCATAAATTTATTCGTGATTTATTAAATAAAAAATTTGCTAATCTCAATAAACACACGCGCGTTATTTACGGTGGCAGTGTTAATTTTAAAAATATCTCTGGATTTTTAAAGTATTCAGAAATTGATGGAGCGCTTATCGGAGGAGCAAGTACTAAGCTCGGAGAGTTTGTGAATATTATTCGAAATTCATTTATAAAATGATCACTACGAACCCATGAACTGGCCGAAACCTACAAAAAATAAATGTTTGTAGGATTTGTAGCGATTTTGTAGGTTCGTAGAAAAAATAAATAGAATTCATAGCATTTTTGTAGCTTTGTAGTGAACTAAATGTTATTTTGGTTTTCATCAGCGATTTTTATCATAAGCTTATCCGGCATCATTTTTTTACTCGTCCGTCACTGGACAGATGTTTTGATTTTGAATGTTGAAACTATTAAAAAACCGTCTGCTGAAATACGAAAAGAGCAGATTTTGGAAGAACGGATAAAAAGAATCTGGGGCGATCGCTTTCGCGCGCTTCGTAGACTCCAGAAAAAAGCCTGGCTTTTACTAAAACCGCGTCTTAAAATCTTTTGGGAGAGAATGCTTGAGGTTCAACGTCGGGCCGAAGAACAAGTTCGTCTGCGTTTGGCTATGCGTCATGTTGGCCGTAAGCTTGGTCAAAAAGAAATCTTGCGGCAAGAGGGCCTGTCTTCACTCTTAGAAGATGGTTACAAAGAACTAGAGGCTAAAAATTTAAGCAGCGCTGAAGGAAAGTTTATTGATGTTATTCGGCAAGACCCGCGCAGCCCATCTGCTTATAAGGGTTTAGCCGAAGTTTATTTGGCTAAAAAGGCTTGGAGCGAGGCGCAAGAAACTTTAGAATTTTTGGCTAAATTAACCCCAGCCGATACTAGTGTTTATCTCCTGCTTATTCGAATTGCTGAAGAACAAGGAGAGCAAAAAAGACTCTTGGAATATCTGGCAAAAATTATTGAGCTTGATCCAAATAATCCACGTTATCTTGATTTATTAATTGAGCGAGCTATAATGCTAGGCAATAGGCGCTTAGCGCGGCAAGGATTAGATCGCTTGCGCCGTGTTAATCCGGAGAATAAGAAGATAGGGGAGTTTGAGGGGCGCATTGCTTCATTAAAACATTAGAGCACAAGAACACGAGAACACTAGAACATTAAAACAAAAAGAAACACTTATCGTCATCCCGAGTGGGACGTAGCGGAATTAAGGGATCTCGTGTTGTGTCATGCATGAGATCATTCGACTCGCTGTCTCTCGCTCATGATGACGCTTGTGTGCATCAATTGTTTTTATGCTTTAATGTTTTCATGCTTTAATGAAAACATGCCCGGGTAGCTCAGTCAGTTAGAGCGCATTCTTGGTAAGAATGAGGTCGGCGGTGCAACTCCGCCCTCGGGCTAAGTTAAACGTCAAATGTCAATTGTCAAGTGTCAATTGTTAAATAGGGGCAGGTAGCGAAGCGGCCAAACGCACGACGCTGTAAACGTCGCGGCTCACGCCTTCCCAGGTTCGAATCCTGGCCTGCCCACCAAAACCATACTTTTCGGTTTTTCGGAGACCATTTCGTGGGCGGCGCTACGCGCCGCCCACAAATTGGCTCTCAAAAAGCCGTCTAGTTTTGTACTGGTGTGGCTTTACAACCGCACTCGAACGTATTTTATCGCAAATACCTGATTCTGGGAAGACCCACCCGCGCGCGGCTCCGCGCCCCGCGTTCGCGGGGCTGGCAAACCCCGCA